>NZ_NWBQ01000079.1 GCF_002837135.1 Macromonas bipunctata
GGCGTTGGCGGTCATGGCCACGATGGGCAGGGTCTGGTGCTCGGGGCACTGGCGCAGCTGGCGCGTGGCCTGCACGCCGTCCATCACCGGCATCTGCATGTCCATCAGCACCAGGTGGTAGCCGTGGCCGGGGCGGCCAAGCACGGCCACGGCCTGCTCGCCGTTGTCCACGCCATCGACGCTGGCGCCTTCGCGGCGCAGCATTTCCTGCGCCACTTCCTGGTTCATGGGGTTGTCCTCGACCAGCAGCAGGCGCAGGCCCGCCAGCCGCTGCGACGTGGCCGCCGTGGCGCGCGGGGCGACGCCGTGGCGTTGGCGGGCCACGGCGTCGCGCACCATGGCCGCCGTGACGGGCTTGACCAGCACCACCGCCGCGCAGTCGGCAGGTGCCGGGGCAGGCAGGTGCTGCGGGCTGAGCACCACGCACACCGGCAGCGGGCGCGGCGCGGCGTGGGCCTGCCATTGCTGCAGGCACTGCTGGCGCAGCGCATCCAGCGTGGTGTCGGGCAACTGGGCGTCGAGCAGCACCGCGTCCAGCGCACCGCCAGCGGCCAGGTGCGGCGCGAGCCAGGCCAGCACCTCGGCCCCGCTGGCCACGGCCTGCACCTGCCAGCCCAGCGCCCGCAGCGCAGCGGCCAAGGTCTGGCGCGTCAGCGTGTGGCTGGCCACCAGCAGCACCGACAGCGGCGGCTCATGCGGCGCCCCGGGCTGGGGCCATGCAGACGCAGGTGCAGGGGCGGCCTCGGTGCTGGCGGCCGGGCACGGCGAGGTGAGCTCGCACCAGAAGGTGCTGCCCTGGCCGGGCTGGCTCTCCACCTGCAGCTCGCCGCCCATCAGGCGCACCAGGCGCTGGCTGATGGCCAAGCCCAGCCCGGTGCCGCCAAACTGGCGTGCGGTCGAGGCCTCGGCCTGCGTGAAGCCGCTGAAGATGCGCTGCTGCTGCTCCGGCGTGATGCCGATGCCGCTGTCCTGCACCTCCAGGCGCCAGCGCACGCCGTCGGGGCTGCGCTGCAGCACACGCGCGCGCAGCACCACCGCGCCGCGTTCGGTGAACTTGATGGCGTTGCCGCACAGGTTGATGAGCACTTGCTTGAGGCGCAGCGCATCGCCCACCAGCACCGGCGGCAGGGCGGGGTCGAGGTCGAACACCAGCTCCAGCTCCTTGGTGCCCAGCGTGCTGGCCAGCAGCGTGGACAGGTCGCGCCACAGCGGCTCCAGCTCGAACGGGGCCGGGTCGAGCTGCATCTTGCCCGCCTCCACCTTGGAGAAGTCCAAGATGTCGTTCAAGATGCCCAGCAGCGACCTGGCGGCGTGGCTGGCCTTGTGGATCCAGTCGGTCTGCTGGGCGCTGAGGTCGGTGTAGCCCAGCAGGCGCAGCATGCCGATGATGGCGTTCATGGGCGTGCGGATCTCGTGGCTCATGTTGGCCAGGAACTGGCTCTTGCTGCGCGAGGCGGCATCGGCGGTCTCCAGCGCGCGCTGCAAGTCGGTGATGTCGATGCGGAACGTGACGTGAAAGCCGTCGGGCGTGGTGCAGTCGGTGATGCGCAGCCAGCGCCCGTCCGACAGGCGCTCGATGCGCTCGGACTCGGATGCGCGAAAGCAGAGCAGCCGCTCGGCCACCCACGCGTCCACGCGGCCCACGGCGTCGGCGTACACGCCCTGCTCGCCGATGCAGCGCACCACGTCCTCGTAGCGCACGCCGGGCCACAGGAATTCGGTGGCGCTGGGGTAGGTTTGCAGGAATTTCTCGTTGCAAAACACCAGCCGCTCCTGCGGGTCGTACAGCGCAAAGGCCTCGCCCAGCGCGTCCAGCGCCGACAGCAGGGTGCGCTCGCTTTCCTGGACGCGGCGCTGTGCCGCCACCAGGCTGGTCACATCCTGCGCCGCTCCCAGCAGGCGCAGCGGCTGGCCAGGCAGCCGCTCGGGCTCGCCCACCAGGCGCACCGCGCGCTGCTGGCTGCAGGGCAGGCGCACGTTGACGGTGACATCGAACGGCTCCTGCGCGTGCCAGACGTTGGCAAAGGCGGCGCGCAGCTCGTCGCTCAGGTGCGGCACGGTGTAGCCGGGCACCGTTTCGGCGTCCACGGCGGGGTCGGCGGCTTGCGGCGCCACGCCCAGCAGCTCCATGCACTGGGCCGACAGGTACAGGCGCTGACTGGCCACGTCCAGGAACCAGCCACCTACCCCGGCCATGCGGCCCGTGTGTGCCAGCATTTGCTGGCTGGCCACCAAGGCTTGCTGCGCGCGCTTGTGGGCGGTGATGTCGGTGCGGATGGCCAAGTAGCCCGAGAGCTGGCCATCGGCCTCGAACAGCGGCGCAATCAGGCTGTCCACCCAGTACAGGCGGCCGTCCTTGGTGCGGTTGCAGATCTCGCCGCGCCACGGCTGGCCTTGGCGCAAGGTGCGCCAGAAGGCGGCCCAGAAGGCGGCGTCGTGCACGCCGGAGCTGAACAGCTTGTAGTTCTGGCCCAGCACCTCGGCCTCGGTGTAGCCGCTGATGTGCAGGAACTTGTCGTTGACGCCCACGATGCGCCCGCCGGTGTCGGCCTGCGACACGATGGCCAGCTGGTTGAGCGCGGCAACGAGGTTGCGGTTCTGGTGCAGCGTGTGCTCCAGCGCCTGGTAGGCCTGGCGGGCGCGCTCCAGATTGGTAAAGATCAGCACAAAACCGTCAAAAGCCCCGTCCGGCGTGTGCACGGGTTGCCAGTCCAGGTGCACCCAGTGGCGGCTGCCGTCCTTGTGGCGGATCGGGCCTTCCTGCTGCAACGGAGTGCGCTGGCGCAGGGCGATGTCGGTGCGCGCCTGGATGGCGGCGTCGGTCTCGGGCGCGCGCAGCAGTGGCACCACGGGCTGGCCCACGGCCTCGACGGCGCCATAGCCGGTCTGGCGCACAAAGGCGTCGTTGACCCAGGTGACGCGGCCGTCGGCGTCGGTGACCAGCGCCGGGTTGTTGGAGTAGCGCGCCACGCGCGACATGAGTTCCAGCTCAGAGGCCAGCGGCTTGGCGCGCACCCCGTCGCGCTGGCGCAGCCGCAGCACGGCCCAGGTCAGCAGCGCCAGCAGCACGGCGCTTAAGGCCGCCAAGGCCACGGTCAAATCGGCGGGGGGCACCATGCCTGCGTACAGCGTCAACGCGGCACCAGGCGCGCCACCTCCGCCTTGAGCACCGCGCTCGACAGCGGCTTGGTGACGAAACCGTCGGCCCCGGCGCTGCGAAAGTGCTGCTGGGTGTCGGCGCTATCGTGGCCCGAGACCATCAGCACCGGCAGGCGCGGCAGGCGGCGGGCCTGCTCGCGCTGGCGCACCGCCTTGAGCGTGCTCAGGCCATCAAGCTGGGGCATCAGCACATCGAGCAGCATCAGGTCAAAGCTTTGCTGCTCCAGGATGGCCAGCGCCTTGTTGCCGTCGGTGACCAAAGCGCCGGTGTGGCCCAGTTCGCGCAGCAGGCGTGCGGCAATGCGCAGGTTCATGGCATCGTCGTCCACCACCAGCACGCGCAACACACGTGTGGCGGATCCGGCAGCAGGGGCAGCGGTGGTAGTCATGCAGCAACAGAATGATAAAGAATTGTGCGCTCCATACTACCACCACCCAGCCTCAGCCAGCGCGCTTGGCCAGCACTTCAAACGCGGGCAGGATTCTGCCTTCCAGCACTTCCAGGAACGCGCCGCCGCCGGTGCTGATGTAGCCCACGTCGTTGGCGATGTCGAACTTGGCAATGGCGGCCAAGGTGTCGCCGCCACCGGCGATGCTGAAGGCCTCGGAGTGTGCAATTGCCGACGCCATCATCTTGGTGCCACCGGCAAACTGCGGGTACTCGAACACGCCCACCGGGCCGTTCCAGACGATGGTGCCCGCGTGGGCAATGATGTCGGCGAGCTTGGCCGAGGTCTTGGGGCCCACGTCCAGGATGCGGTCGTGCGGGCCCACCTCGTCGGCGCTGAGGCGGTTGGCGCGCGCCAGGATCGACACCTCGTCGGCCACCACCACATCGACCGGCAGCGGCACTTCGGCACCGCGCGCTTTCATGATGTCCATGACTTGCTGGGCTTCGCGCACCATCTCGGGTTCGGCCAACGAATCGCCAATGCGCTTGCCCGCCGCCAACAAGAAGGTGTTGGCAATGCCGCCCCCCACAATCAGTTGGTCCACTTTGGTGGCCAGGGTCTTGAGGATGGACAGTTTGGTGCTGACCTTGGAGCCTCCCACAATCGCCACCAGCGGACGCTTGGGCTCCAGCAAGGCTTGGGTCAGCGCGTCCATTTCGGCGGCCAGCAACGGGCCAGCACAGGCCACCGGGGCGGTTTCGGCAATGCCGTAGGTGGTGGCTTCGGCTCGGTGGGCGGTACCAAAAGCGTCGTGAACAAAGATGTCGCACAACTTGCCGAGCTTGGCGGCCAGTTCGGGGTTGTTCTTCTTTTCGCCTTTGTTCAAGCGGCAGTTTTCCAGCAGCACCACCTGGCCAGGCTGCACCTCAAAACCACCATCGACCCAGTTGCTGATGAGCGGCACCTCGCGGCCCAGCATCTTGCCCAGGCGCTTGGCCACCGGGGCCAGCGAGTCCTCGGGGCGGAACTCGCCTTCGGTGGGGCGACCCAAGTGCGATGTCACCATCACGGCGGCACCGGCGCCCAGCGCCAGCTGGATGGCGGGCAGCGAGGCGCGAATGCGCGTGTCCTCGGTGATGTTGCCTGCGTCGTCCTGCGGCACGTTCAGGTCGGCGCGGATGAACACGCGTTTGCCCTGGGCCTGGCCACTGGCACAAATGTCGGAAAAGCGGAGGAATTTCATGGCGTAGTCTCAAAAAATGCAACAACAAGAACCAGGGCCGGATTGTAGAAGTCCCGCCCGGGCACGCCGCAAAAAAGTGGCCCCGGCGTGGCGCCAGCCCAGGGCGCGGCGGGCGCGGCGTGATACAACGCGGGGTTTTGTTTTTTTCACCCGCCCCGCCCCATGAAGAACAGCACCTTGCTGGCCGCGATTGACCTCGGCTCGAACAGCTTCCGGCTGGAAATTGGCGCCTACCGCGCCGGCCACATCGAGCGCGTGGAGTACCTCAAGGAGATGGTGCGCCAGGGCGCGGGGCTGGACGCGCAGCACCAGCTCAGCCACGAGGCCATGGTGCGCGGCTGGGACTGCCTGGCCCGCTTTGCCGAACGGCTACGCGGCTTTGCGCCGCCGCAGGTGCGCGCCGTGGCCACGCAGACGCTGCGCGAGGCGCGCAACCGCGACGCCTTCCTGGGCCCGGCACAGCAGATCCTGGGCTTTCCGATCGAGGTGGTGTCGGGGCAGGAGGAAGGGCGGCTGATCTACCAGGGCGTGTCGCGCCTGCTGCCGCAATCGGACGAGACGCGGCTGGTGGTGGACATTGGCGGGCGCTCGACCGAGCTGGTGCGCGGCCAGCGTTACACGCCGCTGCAGGTGGAGTCGTACCACGTGGGCAGCGTGTCGTGGGCGCTGCGCTACTTTCCGGATGGCGCCATCAGCGCCGAGGCCATGGCCACGGCACGGGTGGCGGCGGTGGCGGTGCTGGACGAGGCCATGCAGACCTTTGGCCCGGGCGGCTGGGACACGGCCTATGGCTCCTCGGGCACCGTGGGCGCGGTGGCCGAGGTGCTGGCCGCCAACGGCTACCCGGACGGCCAAGTCACGCGCGACGGGCTGGACTGGCTGGTGCAGCAGATGGTGGCGGCAGGCCACACCGCGCACATGGGGCTGGCGGGCATGCACACCCAGCGCCGCCCCGTCACCGCCGGCGGCGTGAGCGTGCTGTTGGCGCTGTTCGATGTGCTGCAGCTGCAAGCCATGCACAAGGCCAACGGCGCCCTGCGCCAGGGCGCACTGTACGACCTGATCGACCGCGACAGCGAGGCCACCGACGTGCGCGCCCACAGCGTGGCGCGCCTGCAGCAACGCTACGGCGTGGACCTGGCCCAGGCCCGGCGCGTGGATGCGGTGGCGCAGCAGCTGCTGCAGCCACTGGCCGCGCACACCGCCCTGCCCCACAGCCACGCGCACAAGCTGCACTGGGCGGCGCAGCTGCACGAGCTGGGGGCCTACATCTCGCACGAGCACGCGCACCGCCACGGCGCCTACGTGCTGGAACACGCCGACGCGCCCGGCTTCACGCTCGACGAGCTGCACCACATGGGCCAGCTGGTGCTGGGCCAGCGCGGCAACCTGCACAAGGTGGACGCGCAGCTGCTGGCGCAACCGGCCTTCCGGGCGCTGCTGCTGTGCCTGCGGCTGGCGGTGCTGCTGTGCCACGCCCGCCACACGCCCGCGCTGGATGGCCTGCACCTGCACCCCGCAAGCGTCGCGTACGGCCTGAGCACCCGCCCCGGCTGGGCGCAACGCTACCCGCAGTCGGCCTGGCTGCTGCAGCACGAGGCCCTGCGCTGGCAGCGTGCGGGCTGGCCGCTGCAGCTCACGCTGGCCTGAGCCACCGACCCGCAATATCCACACGCCACCCCAGCATCAGCCCGGCAGCTTGCGGTAGATGGAGGGCGCCAGCGGCTGCACACCGGGCACGATGTCGGTCAGGCTCTCGGAGTGCCCCACCAGGAAATGCCCGCCCGGCTTGATGGCGGCCAGCACGCGCGAAGCCACCTCGCGCTTGGTGTCCTGGTTGAAGTAGATCATCACGTTGCGCAGGAACACCACATCGAACGCGCCCACCGGGGGCAGCGGCGCGTTGAGGTTGATGTGGCGGAAGTTGACGCGGCGGCGCAGCGGGTGCTTGATCAGCAGCGTGTCCAGGTACTCGTAGCCGCCCTTGAGGCAGAAACGCTTGAGGTAGTGGCCGGGGATGTGGCGCGCGCGCTCCAGCGGGTAGTGCGCCCGCTGCGCCCCTTGCAGCACGCGGGTGCTGATGTCGGAGCCCATCACCTCCCACGGCGTGGCATCGCCCAGGCAGTCGGCCAGCACCATGGCGATGCTGTAGGCCTCCTCGCCGCTGGAGCTGGCCGCGCTCCAGACCCTAAACGGCTGCGCCCGTCCGCGTGCGCCCAGCGCCTGCTGGCGCAGGAAGTCGAAATGCTTGGGCTCGCGGAAGAAGTAGGTCTCGTTGGTGGTGAGCAAGTCCACCGCCACCTGCACCTCGGCCGCCTGGCCGGGCCGCTGCAGCAGGGCAAAGTAGTCGCGGTAGCTGTGCAGGCCGTGCAGCGCCAGCCGACGCGCCAGCCGGTTGGCCACCAGCGCCTGCTTGGTGCCCGGCAGCGTGATGCCCGCCATCTCCAAGATCCAGCGCTGGAACAGCACAAACTCGGCCTGCGAGATGGGCACCGGCGGCGCACCCGGGGCTGGCACGGCGCGGCCACACAGTACGGGACTGGAGCTGGACATAGGCGTCAGCGGCGTGGGCACTGGCACCGGGTGCCGCAGACGGCACGACAGGCGACGCAGCAGATGCGGTGGGCGCGGCGCCAGCGTCCAGGTGGGCGCGCAGGCGGTCCAGCAGCGGCAGGCCTTGCGCCGCCAGCGCGGGGTCGGCCTCGGTCTGGCCAGCGGCCACGCCTTCGATCAGCGCGCCAATGTGGTCGCCGCACGACAGCAGCAGCGCCACCAGCGGCGCGTCCAGCGCCACGCGGCCATCGCGCACGCGGTCCAGCACACTTTCAGCCACGTGCGTGAAGGCCACGATGTGGTGCAGGTTGAACAGCCCCGACGAGCCCTTGATGGTGTGCGCGGCCCGGAACACGGCGTTGATGAGTTCGGCTGGCTCGTCCGCCGCCGACAGCGCCAGCAGCGCGGCTTCCATGTCCTGCAGCAGCTCCCGGCTCTCGGCCAGGAAGATGTGCAGGGCTTCTTGCATGTCCATGCGCGGGCGGCCGCTCAGGGCAGGCAGAGCTTTTGCACCGCACCCAGCATCTGCTCGGGCTGGAACGGCTTGAGCATCCAGGCCTTGGCGCCGGCGGCCTGGCCCTCCTGCTTCTTGCCCGCGTCGGACTCGGTGGTGAGCATCAGGATGGGGGTGAAGCGGTAGCTGGGGTGCTGCTTGAGCGTCTTGACGAACGTGATGCCGTCCATCTCGGGCATGTTCACGTCGCTGATGATGAGGTGGACCTTCTGCCCGGTGAGCTTGCTCACGGCGTCCTTGCCGTTGTGGGCCTCGATCACCTCGTAGCCGGTGCCGCGCAGGGCGATGCCGACCACCGTGCGCACCGAAGCCGAATCGTCCACCACCATGATGGTTTTGCTCATAGTCTTTCCCTGTAAGTGATGCCAAGAAGAACGGGGTCTTCTCGGGCCACTCTAGCCCGGATATTTCACCGCAGTCCACCCCGTCGTCTCTTTTGTCACTTTGATGCCTGAAGAGGGGTCGCTACGGGTCATTGCCGTGAGCCAAAGGCACGCACCCGCGCGCATCGGCCCTGTCAGGACGCAGCGACCCCCACCCCGGCTTGGGTTGCGGGCCAGTTTTGTGTCATCGCGCCGGCCAGGCGCTGTCGCGGCGTTCAGGGCGAGCGCAGCTGGCTCATGGCGTGCGCGAAGATCGGTGCGCTGGGCCAGTGCGAGGCCAAGTACAGCCGGATGCGCCGTGTGTTGCGCGTGACCACTGCAGCCACCTTGAGCAGTCTGATGCGCAGGGTATCGACCTGAGCTGTTGCCAGTGCGGTGCCCTGCAGGGCCAAGGCGCGCAGCCGCTCGATGAGCACGTAACCCAGCGCCGACAGCAGCATGCGCAGTTGGTTGGAGTGCAACAC
>NZ_NWBQ01000008.1 GCF_002837135.1 Macromonas bipunctata
CCGCGTGGCAACGCCGCAGGCAACGCAGGCGCCAACCGCCCGCGCCAGAACAGCGGCCCGCGTGCCGATGGTCGCCCGGCCCAGCCGCGCGGCGAAGGGCGCAGCGAGTTCCGCTCCGAAGGGCGTGGTAATTCTGAAGGCCGCAGCAACGCTGCGCGCCAGCCCGATCCGCTGCGCACCGGCATTGACGCCCTGGGCGAACGTGGCCAGCGCCACCGTGGCCGCAATGGCCGCCCGGGGGGCGGTCAAGGCAAGCCTGCGGGCGGTGGCGGTATCGACCCGCTGCGCACCAGCTTTGGTCGCATCAAGTAAGCGTTCATTTGCACGAGGTTTTTGTCATGCGATTCCTGCACACCATGTTGCGCGTGGGCAACCTGCAACGCTCCATCGACTTCTACACGCAAGTGCTGGGCATGCAGTTGCTGCGCACCTCCGAGAACCCGGAATACCGCTACTCGCTGGCGTTTCTGGGTTTTGAAGGCGGCAACCCAGCCCAAGCCGAGCTGGAGCTGACCTACAACTGGGATGTGGACAGCTACGAGCTGGGCACCGCCTACGGCCACATCGCACTGGGCGTGCCCGATGCCTACGCCGCGTGTGAGGCCATCCGCGCAGCGGGCGGCAACGTTACGCGCGAGGCGGGCCCGGTCAAGGGCGGCACCACGGTGATTGCGTTCGTGACCGACCCGGACGGCTACAAGATCGAGCTGATCCAGCGCGCCGACGACCACGCGCACGGCCAGGGCCTGCGCTGATACAGCAGCGGCGCGGCGTTACGGCGCGGCGCTGGTGCCTGAAGGAGCGGCGGTCTTGACCGCCGCTTTGCCGTTGTTGGACGGGTGCTGGAAGTAGACCGGGTACAACTTTTGCACCAGCGGGCCGTCAAAATCCCACGTCACGCACTGGCCCAGGTGCATGGGCGGCTGGTTGGCGCTGGCGGTGCCGGACAAGCCGCCCGGCAAGGCCTGGAACGCCGCCGTGGCCACGTTGAACAACAGCTCACGCACATGGGCACAGCCTTGCACACCGCCCAAGTGCTGCTCAATGGCCTTGCGCCAGCCCGGCCCCAGCGTGCTGCCTACCATGTGGTGCAGCGGTGGCAAAGCCTGCTGGCAGTTGCCGTGCGGCACGTCGTTCATGGACGCAGCAATGTCGCGCACCACCATCTGGGTGTCGATGGTGACACGCAACTGGATACCGTGGATGGGCTCGCCCGCCTGCCAGACACGTTCGTAGGGCAGTTCCAGCGGGTGCGTCTTGCTGTCGTGCAACTCGGCTTCGATGTCCCACAGGCCATCATCGCGCCGGTAGGCCTGGAACGTGATGCGTCGGGTGTGCATCTGGTGGCGCGGTTGCGCGGGCGGCAGTGGCATGGCGGCGGCCTCTTTGTGGTTCAGGCGCGTGCGCTGGTGTCGAAGGCCACCTGGCCCGCCACCAGCGTGGTGCGCACCGACACCGGCAGCTCGTGGCCCTCGAACGGCGTGTGCTTGCCCTGGCTGCGCAGGCTGGCCTGCGTCACGCGCCAGTGCTGGGCGGGGTCGATGATGCACAGGTCGGCCACGCCGCCTTCCACCAGGCGGCCCACGCTGGCTTGCAACGTGCCCAAACTGCGGCCCAATACCTGCGCCGGGCCTTGCGTGAGCACCGCCAAGGTGCGTTGCAGCGGTACGCCATCTTGCTCGGCCCACTTCCAGGCCAAGCCCAGCAGCAGCTCCACGGCGGTGGCGCCGGGTTCGGCATCGGCAAAGGGCAGTTGCTTGGCATCGGCATCGACCGGGTTGTGGTCGGACACCAGCGCGTCGATGGTGCCATCGGCCAGTGCGGCGCGCAAGGCATCGCGGTCGCGTTGCTGGCGCACCGGTGGCTGCAAGCGCAGACGACTGTCGAAGAAGCCGATGTCGGTATCGGTCAAATGCAAATTGTGGATGCTCACATCGCACGTCACGGGCAAGCCTTCGGCTTTGGCCTGTTGCACCAACTCCAGCCCAGCCGCACTGCTGATGCGACACAGGTGCAGGTGTACGGTTTCGCCACCAGTTTTGCACACACCGCGCAACAGTTCTAGGATGGTGTGCAGCGCAATCACCTCCGCCGCAGCCGGAATGCCACTCAGGCCCAAGCGCGAGGCCAGCGCCCCACTGGCCGCCACGCCCTTGCCGAGCCAGAAGTCTTGCGGGCGCAGCCACACGCTGTAACCAAAGGTGGCCGCGTACTGCAACGCACGTTGCAACACCTGGGTGTTGACAATCGGCACCTCGGCTTGCGTGAAACCAACGCAACCGGCCTCGGTGAGTTGCACCATTTCGGTCAACACTTCACCCTTCAGGCCACGGGTCAGTGCCCCCAGCGGGAACACCCGGGCTTGGTGCAGCTTTTCGGCGCGGAATTTGAGCATATCCACCAGACCGGGCTCGTCCAACACCGGCTCGGTGTCGGGCGGACACACCAAACTGGTGACACCACCGGCCACAGCAGCGCGCATTTCGCTTTCCAGCATCCCGGTGTGTTCCTGGCCTGGCTCGCGCAGGCGCATGGACAAATCCACCAGCCCCGGTGCCACGATGCAGCCGCTGGCATCGATGGTGCGGTGCGGCGTGAAGTCGGCGGGCACCTTGCCAATGCCGATGATGCGCCCGGCGGCAATCGCGACATCGGCCACACGGTCGGTTTGGGTGGCGGGGTCGATCACGCGGCCATTTTGAATCAGGATTTTCATGGGGTCGTTCCTCACGCTTCGTTGCCAGCCACAATGCCCATCACCGCCATGCGCACGGCAATGCCGAACGTCACCTGCGGCAGCACCACGCTTTGCTGGCCATCCACCACGTGCGAGTCGATTTCGACCCCACGGTTGACGGGGCCGGGGTGCATCACAATCGCGTCGGGCTTGGCCCAGCGCAGCCGCTCGGGCGTGAGGCCAAAGCTCTTGAAGTATTCCTGGCTCGATGGCAGCAGCGCACCGCTCATGCGCTCGTTTTGCAGGCGCAGGGTGATGACCACATCGGCGTCCTTGATACCCTCTTCTAGCGTATGGCACACACGCACACCCATCTGGGCAAAATCGCTGGGCACCAAAGTGCGGGGGCCGACCACGCGCACATCGGGGCAACCCAAGGTGGTCAAGGCATGGATGTCAGAACGCGCCACGCGCGAATGCAGCACGTCGCCCACAATGGCCACCGACAGGTTGGTGAAGTCCTTTTTGTAGTGGCGGATGGTGTACATGTCCAGCAGCCCCTGCGTGGGGTGGGCGTGGCGGCCATCGCCCGCATTGACCACGTGGACGTGGGGTGCCACATGTTGCGAAATCAGGTACGGCGCACCCGATTCGCTGTGGCGCACCACGAAAATGTCCGCCGCCATCGCGCTCAGGTTGGCAATGGTGTCCAGCAGCGACTCGCCCTTGGCGGTGGAACTGCGCGCAATGTCGAGCGTGTACACGTCGGCACTCAAGCGCGTGGCGGCAATGTCGAACGTGGTGCGGGTGCGGGTACTGTTTTCAAAGAACAGGTTGAACACGCTCTTGCCCCGCAACAGCGGCACTTTCTTGACCTCACGGTCGCCAATGCTGACGAAGTTGGCCGCGGTGTCCAGAATCTGCGTCAGGATGGCACGCGGCAGCCCTTCGGTGGACAGCAGGTGAATCAGCTCACCGTTCTTATTCAGTTGGGGATTTTTCATCGAGAAGCTCCAGAAGCCTGAACTTGGGCGCTTTGCTCTTGCACCACAAAGCGGAAGGTGCCGTCGTCGGCCTGTGCCAGTTCGAACGACTGGCGCGGCCCCAATGGCAAACGGCCCGCCGCAAAGTCGGCGCTCATGGGCAGCTCGCGCCCACCACGGTCCACCAGCACCGCCAAGCGCACGCTGGCCGGACGGCCATAGTCGAACAGCTCGTTGATGACGGCGCGCAAGGTGCGCCCGGTGTAGAGCACGTCGTCGATGATGAGCACGTGCGCGCCATTCACGTCAAACGGCAGCCGGGTTTGCTGGGCGCTGGCGCTCAAGCCGCGCTGGCCATAGTCGTCGCGGTGCATGGCGGCGGAGATCACGCCCGCCTCGCCGGGCAGCCCCAATTCGCGCTGCAAACGCGCGGCCAGCCACGCCCCGCCCGAGGTCACACCCACCAGCCGCAACGGCACACCCGCTGCCGCCAGCAGAGCCTTCACGCCACGCAGCAACTCGGCGTAGAGTGCTTCGGCATCCAATTGCAATTGACTCAAGGCAAACTCCTTAAAAACTGTTCCAGGATGATGCAGGCCGAAGCGGCATCGGCATCTTTGGCCCCAAAGGAATGGGCTTCGGTGGTGCTGTAACGCTCGTCCACCTCGTGCACCGGCAGGTTGAAGCGCCCGCGCAACTGGCGCGCAAATTTGAGCGCACGGGCGGTATTGTCGTGCGCGGCACCGTCGGGGTGGTAGGGCACGCCCACCACCAGCGCGTTGGGTTGCCATTCGTGGATGCGGGCCGCAATCTGCACAAAGCGCGCATCACCTTCGGCCTTGATGGTGGCTTGTGGCGACGCGGTGCGGCTGATGGTGTTGCCGCTGGCCACGCCGGTGCGCTTGAGGCCGTAGTCAAAGGCCAAAAAGGTGTGCGCGTTCATGCGTGCCCCGCCTCGGCGGTCAGCATCCAGGCCTGCACGCCCAACAAGGCCAGCGCCTTGTCGTAACGCTGCTCGACCGGGGTGTTGAAGATCACCGCCGGATCGGCAGCCACGGTCAGCCAGCTGTTTTCGGCCAATTCCACCTCCAGCTGGCCCTCGCCCCACGACGAATACCCCAGCGAAACAAACACGTTCTGCGGTCCTGCGCCGGAGGAGATGGCCTCCAGCACATCGCGCGAGGTGGTCATTTCCAGCACACCGCCTTCAATGTGCAAGGTGGACGCATACGCCGATGGCAGCGGCACAGTGTCCAGCTGCAACGTGGCCACGGTTTTTTTGCGCGAACGGCGTTTTTTCGGCGCAGGTTCGGCCTCGGCGGCCGGGGCTTCGGTCGGTTCGGGAAAGCTGTCACCACGCTCCATGCGTTCGGCGGTGCGCAAACCATGCAAAGCGTCGTGCAGGGCCTTGGCCACTTCGGGCGGGGTGTGGTCGTGCCCGACCGGAAGCACCGCGCCCATGGTTTCGTGCAGCACAAAACCGCGCTCGGTTTGCAGCGGGCCACCGTGGAACACGGGCATGCCCCGCACATCGGCGCGGCGCAGCGGCAACTCCAGCTTGTCGAACAGGTCTTCGAGCTTGATGTCGCTGGGCTTGTTGACGATCAGCCCCAGCGCACCGCGCGGGCTGTGCTCGCACACGTACACCACACTTTTGCCAAAAAATTCATCGTTCAGACCGGGCATGGCGATCAAGAAGTGGTGGGTCAAGTTGAAGGAGGCGGGATCTGAACTCATGGCGCGGATTTTACGTGGGCGGCAGCCACACCGTGCCAAGAATGCTGCACAGACGTACAATAAGCCGTACAACAAGGAGCTTTTTGATGGATGCCATTTCGTACTCCGCCGCCCGCGCCAACCTGGCGCAAACCATGAGCCGGGTTTGCGACAACCACGAACCGCTGATCATTACCCGCAACGGGCAACCGTCGGTGATCATGCTGTCGCTGGAAGACTTTACCGCGATGGAGGAAACGACCTACCTGCTGCGCAGCCCCGCCAACGCCAAGCGCCTGATGGCAGCGGTCACCCAGCTCAACGCAGGCCAAGGCGTTGAAAGAAAGCTGAGCGAGTGAAGTTGGTGTTTGCCGAAACGGCTTGGGAAGACTACCTGTACTGGCAGCACCAAGACCGGCGCATGGTGGAGCGCATCAACAAACTGATCAAGGAAGTGCAGCGCGATCCGTTTGCAGGCATCGGCAAACCGGAACCGCTCAAACACGCCTTGGCCGATTTTTGGTCACGGCGCATCACGGACGAGCACCGGCTGGTGTACCGCGTGGACGACGACGCGCTGCTGATTGCGCAGTTGCGGTATCACTATTGAACTGGGTGGGTAATCATCTGGAACGCGACATCTAACGCTCGGCTTTGTGGCGTGCCGGAGCGCAGCGTAGGCGCGTCCGACAACAGCCGTTTGTTATATTTTTGGCGTACCACTTATAACTGTAAGCAATTGAATGATAATAATTGCAATAGCCCAGCCGATAAAAATATTTCTCCGAGAGCTGGGATTCCGTTTTGTTTTAAAACAGGATGCTACTCCAACATGTACTATTGGAAATAGTATTGACCCCCCAAATGCTTTCGCCAAGAATTCAGAAAATGCTGCTGGATGATCGAAAAGTGCCGTAGAAAACACCATCCCATAATCTTCGTAAAACATGGTGCAAAACGCCACGAGATACGAAATAAAAGATAAGGAAGCCGCTAGTGAAAGTGAGGTTTCATTTTTTGGATTTTCTGTAGCATCCAACGCTAATTCATTTTCCATTTCTTGACTTTGTCCAAGCTCAAGGTAAATCAGTATAGCCAGTGGAAGTAACCCTATTCCAAAAACCATAACCAATGCCGCAGAGACGAAATAGACAAAAATCTTTTGCCCTTTAGTCATATTTTTATACCAATTCTTCACTCTTATCTCTCCATTTTGTGTATTTTTGTCCAGATTAAATCGTTAGGCTCCATCGACTATTGCAAATACAACTTCATTTTCATAAACGCACTGCCCCTCGGAAACTTTTCCAATAAAGCCCCACTGTCCTTTGTTGAAACTCTGCAAATTAGCATCAGAATAACTGCTCGGTGCGAAGGCTTCTTCATCACTTATCCAGTAGACCACTTTGCCAAGGTCATCTTTAACGGTCGTGCCGTCGAATAAACCTATTACAGCACCACTTGAATCTATTACCTTTTTCAAAATAAAACTCCAAATCCTGGATACAAGAAATATAACGCCTGAATTCACGGGCGGTGCGCCGTCCCGTGCAATGAAACGGTTAGGTGATATTTAAACAAAGAAGGAAGAAGGTGATGCCAGACTACGTGATTGAAATTGATGCCGTGGGCGGCCCATGCTGGGTAGCGTCCGGCGGCGGCGACCCAGAGCGAACGCACTGCATCGATCATGCGGAGACGTATGCAACGGAGCGCGAGGCCATTGAGAATGCTGCGGCATTTCGCAGTAAGTATCCGGCGCGCCGGTTTGCGGTGCGTGTGAAGCCACCTAACGTTTGGTTAAGGGGCGGGCTTTAGCCCGTCCCAGTGAGCGGAGCGAACGGTTTGAACCATTTGTTAGGATTATTTATTTTGTTCGACTACTTCTATACCGGCTGATTTGTACCTAGAAAGAGCATCTAACCCATCCCAGTCTTTGGGCATTTTATGTGCAAGACCATGCTTAAAAAGAGCTGCATCTTCTTCTTTAGTGATTGTGCAGGCGAATAAATTCTGATCTAGCAAGTCCTTGACAGTATTAGTGTTCACATCCTGCATGGAGAGGGCTTTTTCCAAGATGTACTTAAAAGGTATTGCATGATCATATACCAAGTTACCATTGTTATCTGGAATGTTTTGGGCAGCAACAGAGCGATATTTGCTCGATGAATATTTATTGATGCCGTACTTCTTTTCCCATAGGAAAAATACTGGTTCGCGAAGTGCTTTGCTGTAGCATGATTTTGGCATCCCCATGTCTTTGACTTTTTTGCAGTATTTAATTGCCTCTACAATAAGTTCTAAGTTTTTAGTGTGGATGTCTGTCATGGAGTTGATTACCTAACGTTCAGTATACACCGAAATCGGTGTATACTCATTTAAAACACAGGTGTATAACAAAACCAAAAGCCATCTTGCATGCTGCAATAACACACCGTTTTCGCGGTCTATGCTCCAAGAAACACACCCTCCCAAAAAACTGCTGGATCAGTTGCGCGACAAGATCCGTCTCAAGCACTATAGCTTGGCTACAGAACGCCAATATACCCACTGGGTAAAGCGGTTCATCCTTTTTCATGGCAAACGCCACCCCAAAGACATGGGATCGGTGGAAGTGGAGGATTTTCTGACCCACTTGGCGGTGCAAGGTCAAGTATCGGCCTCCACGCAGAATCAAGCCCTATCGGCCTTGTTGTTTTTGTACCGCGAAGTGCTAGAACAGGATCTTCCTTGGCTGCAAGAGGTAGTCAGGGCCAAGCGACCCGCCCGCTTACCCGTGGTACTGACGCAAACCGAAGTGGCTGCGATATTGGAACGCATGCAAGGTATGCATGGTTTAATGGCTCGCTTGCTGTATGGCACCGGCATGCGGCTGATGGAGGTGGTGCGGTTGCGCGTCAAGGATGTGGATTTTGAACGCGCTGAGGTATTGGTACGCGACGGCAAAGGCGGCAAAGACCGCATCACCATGTTGCCACGCAAATTGGCCGCACCGTTGCAGGAGCATTTGGCATGGCGCCGCCGTTTGTTTGAAGACGATGCAGCCAAAGGCATGGCCAATTTTTTTTTACCTGATGCACTGGAGCGCAAATACCCCAACGCCAGCACAGAATGGGGTTGGCAATATATCTTCCCTTCAGGCAGTTATTCGGTAGATCCACGCAGCGGAGCAGAGCGCCGCCACCACATGGATGAAAAACTGTTACAACGGGCCATGAAAAAAGCGGTGCTGGCCGCTGATATTGCCAAACCCGCCACCCCCCACACCTTGCGCCACAGTTTTGCCACCCACTTGCTGCAAAGCGGCTACGACATCCGCACCATCCAAGAATTGCTGGGCCATGCCGATGTGGCCACCACCATGATTTACACCCACGTGCTGAACCAAGGCGGACGTGGCGTACTCAGCCCATTGGATCAACTGTAATTCGTTATGCCCCACCGCCCCCCCAAGAAATACGACGCTGGCCTGATGTGGTTCCGGCGCGATTTGCGTGCGGACGACAACGCCGCGCTGTACCACGCCCTCAAGAGTTGCAAAAAGGTGTGGTGCGTGTTTGTGTTCGACACCACCATCTTGCAGCCGTTGCTGGAACGCGGCTTGCAGGCCGACCGGCGCGTGGAGTTCATCCACGAATCGCTGATCGACTTGGACGAACAACTGCGCGCGCTGGGCCGCAGCAACGGGGCCGAGGGCGTGGGGCTGCTGGTGCGCCACGGCCCGGCGCTCGATGTGGTGCCGCGCGTGGCGGCGCAACTGGGCGTGCAGGCGGTGTTTACCAACCACGACGATGAACCCGCCGCGCTGGAGCGCGACCGCCACGTGCTGGGCACGCTGGCGCACACGGGCGTGATGCTGCACCACTACAAGGACCACGTCGTTTTTGAGGGCCGCGAGGTGGTCACGCTCAACGGCCAGCCGTTCAGCGTGTTCACGCCGTACAAGAACGCCTGGCTCAAAAAAATCACGCCGTTCTACCTGCAAGCCTACCCGGTGGAGCGTTACGCCGACGCGCTGGCCCCATTGCCCGCCGACCAAGCCCCAGGCGTACCCACGCTGGAAGCCCTGGGTTTTGCGCCCACCAATTTGCGCGCACTCAAAATCAAGACCGGCAGCCGGGGCGCACGGGCCTTGCTGGAGGACTTCAGCAGCCGCATTGAGCATTACCAGCAAGCGCGGGACTACCCCGCCATCAAAGGCCCGAGTTACCTGAGCGTGCATTTGCGCTTTGGCACCATCAGCATCCGGCAACTGGCCAACATGGCGCACGCGCTGCACCAGCGGGGTCAGGCCGGGGGCAGCACATGGCTGAGCGAGTTGATTTGGCGCGATTTTTACCACCAAATTCTGGCCAACCATCCGCACGTGGTGGAACGCAGCTTCAAGCCCGAATACGATGCCATCCGCTGGGAACACGGCAAGCACGCCGAGGCGCTGTTTGCGGCCTGGTGCGAAGGCCGCACCGGCTACCCGCTGGTGGACGCTGCCATGCACCAGCTCAACCAAACGGGCTACATGCACAACCGCCTGCGCATGGTCACGGCCAGCTTTTTGTGCAAAGACTTGGGGCTGAACTGGCGTTGGGGCGAGCGTTATTTTGCCGAGCGGCTGATCGACTTTGACCTGGCCGCCAACAATGGCGGCTGGCAGTGGGCCAGCTCCAGCGGCTGCGATGCGCAACCGTACTTCCGCATCTTCAACCCCGTCAGCCAAAGCGAGAAGTTTGACCCACAGGGCAAGTTCATCCGGCGTTATCTGCCGCAGTTGGCCGCACTGCCCGATGCCGCCATCCACGCCCCGTGGCAAGCCAAACCGCTGGAGCTGCAAACAGCGGGCATCACATTGGGCCAGGACTACCCCCACCCCGTGGTGGACCACGCCGCCGCACGCGAAAAAACGCTGATGCGCTATGCGGTGGTCAAAAAGCCACGGGCCTGAGCAGGGAAAACATGGGCAAAATCGTCCTTTACTGCCAGCCGGGGGCCAAACAGACACAGTTGGTCGGCACCCACGATGGCAAACCCAAAATCCAGCTCAAAGCCCCGCCAGTGGACGGCGAGGCCAACAAGGCGCTGATTGTGTTTCTGGCACAACGCTGTGGCGTGCCCAAGTCGGCCATTTCGATCGAGATGGGCACCAGCAGCCGCACCAAGCGGGTGGCGGTGGAAGGCGTGTCGGACACCGAACTGCAAGCGGCACTGCAGTTACCGGCGTGAGCACGGCGGCGAGTGCTTCGAGACCGTGCTCGACGAAGACCGGCTCGACACCTACAAGCTCATGGCGCTGCGGGTAAGGCTGGTGGGGTGAGGGGTTTGTGTCCCCCCCAGCGCGCGGGGGGGGAACTAGCCCGGATATTTCACCATAGCCCGTAGAAATGAGGACGACATTGCCCTTGAAATGCCCGAACATCGAGGTATCGAATCTGGATGAGAGGACGGGCAATGCCGAAACCAAACTGTACACCGCAAACAACTGCCGATGAGGTTGGCGTGATTGATTTTGGCCGACTGGGCCGACGCAAGATCGAGGGCCGCTTCGATGGCGGCAGCA
>NZ_NWBQ01000080.1 GCF_002837135.1 Macromonas bipunctata
GTGAAATATCCGGGCTAGCCGCCCACAGCCGCCACAGGTCGGGGCTGATGCCCTGCAGTTCGCCAGCGGCATCGCGGAACGCCAGCGGCGTGAACTGGTCGTCCATCGCCACCACCACGGCCTGCGGCGCCACCGCCGGGGCCGCCAGGCCGGGCTGCCAGCACACAGCCAGCCACATGCAACACAGCATCTGCCACAGGCGGCGTTGCATGAAATGAGAAAAAACAGGCATGGTGTTGCGCATGCTAACGGATTGGCAGGGCCACCACAATCCGTATCAACCCCGCACAAAAGCGGGCGGCCCGGTATAATCCGACGCCTACGCAAGCGCGACAGCAACACCTCCGGACACGGCCCCCGTCCAGCACCGCCTGACGGCACCCAGAGACACCACCTCCCGGGCCCATGGTCGCACCGACCTGACACCGCAAGGACTGCACACCAAATGTTCGCCCCCACAGCTTGCGGGCTTCCGTGTTGACAGCCTTTGCCGGGCAGCGCCAGCCACTGCGCCGCTGCACCCCTTTTTTCGTGCTCCCGTTTTACAGAGATACCAGGTCGCCCATGTCCACCACCCCCTCTGCCGCCCCCACGCCGCTCCACGACGACGACACCCTGCCCGCAGCCGCCCCCAGCGCGCCGGTGGTGATCATCAAGAAGCGGCCCAGCCGCGCCAAGTCGCTGCTGGCCGCCACCGCCAGCACCGAAGCGCCCACCAGCGCGCCCGAGGTCGCTGCGGCACCGCCCGTGGTGGTCAAGGTCGTCAAGGTGCCGTCATCGCCCAAGGTGGCCGCGCGCAAGGTGGTCAGCGTGCCCGAAGTGCTGATGCAAGACGCCAGCGCCGACGCCGCAGCGGCCAAGCCCAAGGCCAAGACCACCCGCACCACCAAGGCCGCCAGCACCCAGACCACTACGCCCGCCCCGGCCAGCAGCGCCAGCAGCGCCAGCGCGGCTGAAGGCACCAGCAGCGGCACGGCCGTGGTGGCCGCCAGCGCCCCCGAAGCCGCCGTGACAGCGGTGACAGCGGCAGCAGCGCAAACCGCCGCCCCCGCCAAGAAAGCCAGCGCCCGCAAGGCCAGCCCCAAGAAAAAGGAGCCGGCCAAGGCCGCCAAGAAGGCCAACGCCCTGGACGACGACGCCGACCTCAGCGACATCGAGGAGCTGCTCGACGAAGGCGTGACCGAGGAAGCCGCCAGCCCCGAAGCCGCTGCCACCGAGCAGCCGACCGAAAAGGTCAAGCCGCTGCGCATGAAAATCAGCAAGGCCAAGGAAAAGGCGCTGATGAAGGAATTCGGCCTGGACGACACGGTGCTGACCGAAGAAGAAGCCAAGCTGCGCCGCGACCGCCTCAAGACCCTTATCAAGCTGGGCAAGACCCGTGGCTACCTGACGCACGGCGAGATCAACGACCACTTGCCCGACAAGCTGGTGGAAGCCGAAACGCTGGAAGTCGTGGTGTCGCTGCTCAACGACATGGGCGTGGCGGTGTACGAACAAACCCCCGACGCCGAGACCCTGCTGCTCAACAACACTGGCCCCACCGCCGCGTCTGAAGAGGAAGCCGAGGAAGAAGCCGAGGCCGCCCTGTCCACCGTGGACAGCGAATTTGGCCGCACCACCGACCCGGTGCGCATGTACATGCGCGAGATGGGCACCGTTGAGCTGCTGACGCGCGAAGGCGAGATCGAGATCGCCAAGCGCATTGAGGGTGGCTTGAACGACATGATGGCCGCGATTTCCGAGTCGCCCGCCACCATTGCCGAAATCTTGGCCATGGGCGAGGACATCCGCAGCGGCGCGGTGGTCATCTCCACCATCGTGGACGGTTTTGCCAACGCCAACGAAGCCGACGACTACGTGGCCGAGGAAGACTTCGACTCCTACGACGAAGCCGACGACGACGACGGCAAGGGCGGCTCCAAGGCCATGACGCGCAAGCTCGAGGAGCTCAAGCGCGAGGCCCTCAACCGCTTTGACGCCATGCGCGAGCTGTCGGAAAAACTGCAGGCCACCTACGACAAGAGCGGCTACGGCACCCCGGCCTACCAGCAGGTGCAGCAGGCGCTCACGGCGCAGCTGATGACGATCCGCTTCACCGCCAAAGCGATCGAGAAGCTGTGCGACACCGTGCGCGCCCAAGTCGAAGGCGTGCGCAAGAAGGAGCGCGAGCTGCGCAAGATCATCGTCGAGAAGTGCCGCATGCCGCAGGAAACCTTCGTCAAGGACTTCCCGCCCAACCTGCTCAACCGCGAATGGGTGGAAAAGCAGGCCGCCGCCGGCAAGCCCTGGAGCACCACGATGGGCCGCCACATCCCGCCCATCCAGCTGCTGCAGCAGCAGCTGATCGACCTGCAGACCCAGGTCGTGGTGCCGCTTGACCAACTCAAGGCCATCCACAAGCGCATGAACGAGGGCGAGAAAATGTCCCGCGATGCGAAGAAGGAGATGATCGAGGCCAACCTGCGCCTGGTGATCTCGATTGCCAAGAAGTACACCAACCGCGGCCTACAGTTCCTCGACCTGATTCAGGAAGGCAACATCGGCCTGATGAAGGCGGTGGACAAGTTTGAGTACCGCCGCGGCTACAAGTTCTCGACCTACGCCACGTGGTGGATTCGCCAAGCCATCACGCGCTCGATTGCCGACCAGGCGCGCACCATCCGCATCCCGGTTCACATGATCGAAACGATCAACAAAATGAACCGCCTGAGCCGCCAGCACTTGCAAGAGCACGGCTTTGAGCCCGATGCCAGCCTGCTGGCCGAGAAGATGGAGATGCCCGAGGACAAGATCCGCAAGATCATGAAGATTGCCAAGGAGCCGATTTCGATGGAAACCCCCATCGGCGACGACGACGATTCGCACCTGGGCGACTTCATCGAAGACAGCGCCAACACCGCGCCCATGGAAGCCGCGATGCAAGCGGGCTTGCGCGAGGTGGTGAAGGAAATCCTCGACAGCCTGACCCCGCGCGAGGCCAAGGTGCTGCGCATGCGCTTTGGTATTGAGATGTCCACCGACCACACGCTGGAAGAAGTGGGCAAGCAGTTTGACGTGACGCGCGAGCGCATCCGCCAGATCGAATCGAAGGCGGTGCGCAAGCTCAAGCACCCGAGCCGCTCCGACAAACTGCGCAGCTTCATCGACTCGCTCTGACCACCACGACCAACCCGGCAGCGGGTTTGCGACAATACCGACGGGAACCGGCAACGGCTCCCGTTTTTTTATGGCGACAGGCACAACAGGGCAACAGATGGATCAACAGCAAGCCACAACAGCGGGCGGTGATTTGTTTTCGGGCAAGGTGGCGGTGGCCGACGCGGTGGAGCAGCTGCGCACGCGGTTGCTGGACTTGTCGTCGCGCAACACGCTGCTGCACTACAAGCACCCGCGCGGGCGCTGTGTGCAACTGGCCGGCACGCCGCAGCTGGACGCGGTGTTCGAGCACCTGTACGCCAACGGCAAGCCGCTGACGCTGCAGTACGTGCCGCTGCCCGATGCCAGCGCCAGCCCGCCACCCGACGCCCGAACCCATGCCGCCACGCTGGGGCTGTCCGTTTCGTTCGAGCTGCCCGCACCCGCCTCAAAGGCCGACGCCAGCCCCAACAAGGCCACGCCCGCCACCGCGCTGCAGACGCTGCTGTACCCGGCGGAGCTGGAGCGCCAGCTGCGCCAGCTCACGGCGCAGGCCAAGACCGCCATCGAGGAAACCGGCACCAACATGCTGTTCCTGGTGCTGGGGTTTTTGGAGTATTACGACAGCAACGATTCAGAACGCGCGCTGCTGGCCCCATTGTTGTCATTGCCCGTGGCGCTCACGCGCGGTGGTGTGGACAACGGCAGCCGCACCTACACCTACCAGCTGGCCCACAACGGCGAAGATGTGGCCGACAACCAGACGTTGAAAGAGAAACTGCGGCGCGACTTCATGCTGTCGCTGCCCGACTTTGACGAAGACGACGACACCCCCGAGCGGTACCTGACCAGCGTCACGCAAGCCATCCAACACCAACCGCGCTGGCGCGTGCGCCGCCAGCTCACACTGGGCATGTTGTCGTTTGGCAAACTGGCGCTGTGGGCCGACCTCGACACCAGGAAGCACCCGCACCTGCTGCACCACGAGCTGGTGCGGGCGGTGTTCTCGGGTGGCGAGCACGGCGGCAGCGGCAACCGGCCAGAGGGCATCTTCCAGGCCGAGGACTACCGCATCGACGACCGCCCCGAGGCCATGCAGGCGCTGATCTACAACGCCGATTCGTCGCAGCACAGCGCCATCATCGACGTGCTGGCGGGCAAGAACCTGGTCGTCAACGGGCCGCCGGGCACGGGCAAGTCGCAGACCATCACCAACATCATTGCGGCGGCGCTGGCGCGCGGCAAGACGGTGCTGTTCGTGTCGGAAAAGATTGCCGCGCTGGAAGTGGTGCGCCGCCGCCTGGACCAGGCCGGGCTGGGGCATTTCTGCCTGGAGCTGCATTCGCACAAAGGCCAGAAAAAGAAGCTGCTCGACGACGTGGCTGCGCGGATCGACCAGCAGTTTCCCGCGCCACCGCAGTTCCAGGCCAAGCTGACCACGCTGCAGCGCCAAAAGACCGAGCTGGCGCGCTACGCCGAGCTGATGGGCAGCCGCATTGGCAACGCACTGGGGCTGACGGTACACGACGTGTTCTGGGCCGCCGAGCGCCGCCGCCAGACGCTGGGCGAATCGGCCAGCGAGGTGCATGCCCTGACGCTGCCCGACGCCGCCACCTGGAACGCCGACGCGCTGGAGACGCGCCGCAGCCGCCTGGGCACGCTGGCGCAGCTGTACGACGTGATCGGCCCGTTCGACGCGCACCACCCGTGGTGGGGCTTCTGGCCCGAGCCGCTGGCGCCCAGCGACGACGAGGCCATCGCGCGCCTGGTCTGGGAAGCGCACGCGCACGCGCAGGCCGCGGCCCAGGCCGCCAGCGAGGCGGTGGCCGCGTTCGGGCTGGACGAGGTGCCCGACCTCGACCAGGCCCACATCGTGAGCCAGGCCCTGCAACGCCTGCCCGCGCTGCCCGACGGCGGTGCGGGCGACGTGCTGGCGCGCCTGTTCGACCCCCACGACGACCCGCAAGGCCAGCGCAGCGCCGCCCTGCTGGCCGACGTAGAGCAACGCATGGCGCAGACCCGGCAACTGTTCGACACCGCCGCCCAGGTGCTGCTGCCAGCGCCGCACCAGCCCGACGGCAGCCCGCCACCGCTGCCCGACGCGCCATTGACACCGCCCCCCGCCACCCTGCTGGCCCTGCCGCTGGAGCAGGCGCAGCAACGGGTGCAGGCCCTGGCGCACGCGGTGCAGGCTTGTGCCGATGCCATCGCGCTGGCACAGCCGCCGTACACCACCCCCAGCAGTGCCAGCGCCGAGGCCTTTCTGCGCAGTTGCGAACAGCTCGCGCTGTACGGCCTGGGCACGCAACCGGTGCAAACGCTGGACGACCACGCGCAGGCGCTGCTGGCCACCGTGCAGCGCCTGCGCGAGGCGCTGGAGCGCATCACGCAACTGGCGCGTCGGCGTGGGCTGGCGTTCGACGGCACACCGGCTGCGCTGGACGCCCTGGCCGCGCCGGCAGGCGTGCCGCAACTGGTGCCCGGCAGCGCACACGACCCCCAGGTGCTGGAACAGGCGCGCCGCATGGCCGCCTTTCCGCTGGCCGACCGCCCGATTGCCGAGATCGACCGCATCCAGCGCACCCTGCACGCCGACATGGCCCGCTGGCAGGAAGCCCTGGCCCGGCTGCAACAGGCCATGCAGCGGCTGGGGCTGCCGTTCGACGCCACCGAACGCGCGGTGGAAGAAACCGCCGTGCTGGCCCGCATTGCCGCTGCGGCACCACTGGAGCTGCTCGATGAGCGCCACCCCGGCCTGGCCCAGCCACGTGCCGCCGACACCATCGCCCAGGTGCGCCAGACCCTGCAATCGGAGCGCGAGACCCGCATCGCGCTCAACCAGACCTTCTGGCTCGACCTGCTGCCAGCGCTGCCCGAGGTGCAGGCCGCCATTGCCGCCCTGCGGCGCGAGGACAACTGGCTGGCCAAGCTCAACAAGGACTGGCGCCGCGCGCGCCAGCTGCACGCACGCCTGTGCAAGGAGCCGCGCCACGTGCCCGCGCACCAGATGGCCGAAGAACTGCTGCAACTGGCGCAGTGGCTGGAGCTGCGCGACCACTTCGAGCGCAACCCCGAGCTGCAACAGCAGCTGGGCCCGCTGTTCCTGGGCTGGCAAACCCGGCCCGACGCGCTGGAGCGCCTGCACCAGTGGTACCAGTTTGCGCACACCACGCTGGCCAGCTGCCCCGGCCTGGGCGACAAGACCCCCATCACCCACTGGCCGCGCGAGCGGCTGGCCGAACTGGCGGCGCAGGCCGACGCCCTGCAAGCCGACGCACAGCAACTGGCGCAGGCCGATGCCAGCGTGCGCCAGACCCTGGGCATGAACATCGCGGGCTTCAGGCAAGGGCGCCAGCAGAACTGGCCCGAAGGGCTGGCCCGGCTGCACAAGGCGGTGCAAACCATCGCCACCGTGGGCGCCTTCTTTGCGCGCTACGCCGACGACCAGCTCAGCCCCCAAGCCGTGCTGGCCCTGCTGGAAACCCGCGCCGAACTGGCCAGTGCCGACGCCGACCTGGCCCTGCTGCGCGCGGGCCGCCAGCACCTGCGCGACGCCGCAGGCGACGTGCTGGCCCCGCTGGCCGACCTGGCCGTGGGGCCATGGCCAGCGGCGCTGTCGGCGCTGTTTGCCGGTGCCACACTGGTGGCCGACACCGCCGCCCAGGCGCGTACCTTTGGCAGCGCCAGCGCACCGCTGCAGGTGACGGCACAGTTTGCCCAAGCCAGACTGGCGCTGGACGACGCCTGGAGCGCCATCACCCCCTACGCCCCGGCCAGCGCCCACTGCACCGGCTGGAACGACTGGCTGGCCCTGCCCCGGCAGGACGCCACCCAGGCCGAACAGGCGCTGCGGGCCCTGCTGCCGCGCGCGCGGCCCGGCGTCTCGGCACAGCAGGTGCTGGACGCGCTGGGCGAAGAAGCCCAGGCCCACACCGCCCTGACCGTGCTGGCCCACACCGAAGGCGTGGCCCACGTGCTGGGCACCCACCTGGCCGGGCGCGACACCCACATCGACACGCTGCAAACCCTGCACGCCTGGGGCCGCGCCGTCTGTGCGCTGGGTCTGCCCGCACCACTGCGCCAGGCGCTGTTGTCAGAGCAGGCGCCGGAGCAACTGGCCTGCGCGCAGCGCCTGTACGACGCCATTGACCAAGGCTGCCACCAGGCGCAGCAGGTGCTGCACAGCCTGCACACCTATGGCCGCTTCAGCTGGGACGAATGGCAGCACAGCACCCGCGCACCCGCCGGGGCCGACACCCCCGACCGCCCTGGTGACCTGCGCGACCGCCTGGCCTTGGCGCTGGACGCCGCCGACAGCGTGCTGCCGTGGTCCAAGTACCTGCTGGCGCGCCAGCACGCCGAACAGCTCGGGCTGCAAGATTTTGTAGAGGCACTGGAACAACGCCGCCTGCCCGCCACCGAACTGGCCACCGCGTTCGAATTTGCCACCTACCAGTCCATGGGCCGCCAGATCTACAAGAACCACCCCGAACTGGCCCAGTTCGACGGCTTTGCCCACGAAAAAATCCGCGAACACTACCGCCACCTCGATGCCGACATCATCACCCTGACCGGGCAAGAATTCGCGCACCAGATCGCCGACCACACCCAGCTGCCCGACGGCCAGCGCGGCACCAGCGCCAGCGACTACACCGAGCTGCACCTGCTGCGCCGCGAGATGAGCAAACAGCGCCGCCACCTGCCCATCCGCCAGCTGATGAAACGCGCGGGGCGCACGCTGCAAGCCCTCAAGCCCTGCTTCATGATGGGGCCGCAATCGGTGGCGCAGTACCTGGAGCCCGGTGCGCTGGAGTTTGATCTGGTGGTGATGGACGAGGCCTCGCAACTGCGGCCCGAGGACGCGCTGGGGGCCATTGCACGCGGCTCGCAACTCGTGGTGGTGGGCGACCCCAAACAACTGCCGCCCACCAACTTTTTTGAACGCATGCTCGACGACGACCTCGAAGACGAGGACGATGCCAGCGCCATCACGGGCATGGAAAGCATTCTGGACATCTGCCAGCAACTCTTTGCCCCGGTGCGCAGCCTGCGCTGGCACTACCGCTCGCAGCACGAGTCGCTGATCGCGTTCTCCAACCACCACTTCTACAAGAATCTGGTCATCTTTCCGTCACCGCAGGACGCGGGTGGCGAACTGGGCGTGCACTACCGCCACGTGGCCGATGGCGTGTACCAGGACCGCAAAAACCTGCGCGAAGCCGAACAGGTGGCCGACGCGGTACTGGAACACATGCTGCACCACCCCAACGCATCGCTGGGTGTGGTCGCCCTCAACCGTACCCAGCGCGACCTGCTGGAAGAACTCATCGACCAGAAACTGCGCAACTTCAGCGAAGGCGCGGCCTTCATGGCGCGCTGGGAAGCCGAAGGCTGGCCGTTCTTCGTCAAGAACCTGGAAAACGTGCAAGGCGACGAGCGCGACGTGATCTTCATCTCCACCACCTTCGGCAAAGCCCCCGGCAGCCAGAGCGTGCGGCAAGCGTTTGGCCCCATCAGCCGCGCCGATGGCTGGCGCAGACTTAACGTGCTGTTCACACGCGCCAAACGCCGCATCGAGTTGTTCACCTCCATGCAGCCCGAAGACATCGTGCTGGACGACAAAACCCCGGTGGGCACCCGCGTGCTGCGCGATTACCTGGAATTCGCCCAGCACGGCGTGCTGGCCCGCACCGAAGTGACCCAACGCGAACCCGACAGCGACTTTGAAATTGCGGTGGCCAACGTCATCCGCACACTGGGCTACGAGGTACAGCCTCAACTGGGCGTGGCCGGATTTTTCCTGGACATGGCGGTGCGCAACCCCAACCGTCCCGGTGAATTCCTGGCCGCCATCGAATGCGACGGGGCCACGTACCACAGCGGCTTCTCGGTGCGCGACCGCGACCGCATCCGGCAAGAGATCCTGGAATCACTGGGCTGGCGCGGCAAGATCCACCGCATCTGGTCTACCGACTGGTTCTACAACCCCCGCCGCGAAACCGAACGCCTGCGCCAGTTCCTGGAACAGCGTCGGCAGGACAGCATGGCGGCACAACAGGCCATCGCAGCTGAAACAGCAACACCCGCAGCCTAGGTTTTTTGCACTCGAGCAAAAAACACCTGAAAAGTTTATAACACCTACATTAAAAAGCCATAGAATGAAAAATTCATAAATATTCTTTTACCATCGCACATGCGGCCCAGAAACACGTCCAGCAGCTCCATATCCGCCAAGATTGCGTTCACGGCGTGCCCCGCAAAAACCTTCCAAACGGCGGACGGGTTTGTCGTTCCAGGTCGCACCGTCGCTGAGCACTGCGAAATCGTGGGCCACACGGCGCAGGCATTGATCGCACGTTACCCAGAGGCACTGCGTTCTGCACTGTTTCCGGCCAATGCCGCCTTTGCTGCGGCCTGCCACGACATTGGCAAAGTCAGCCCCTGTTTTTTTGAGAAACTGCGCCGTGCGTGTACGGTGTCGCCTCAGGGGTGGGCTGCGTTGTCCGTTAACCCTACGCTTGAAAGCGGCTGGGGTGGGCATGCCGGGGTCAGTCAGGCCGCCGCTGAGGCGATGGGGGCACCATCATGGGTACCCGAGATACTCGGTCAGCACCACGGCTACAGCCCGCCGATTGCGGGCAAACGTGCTGATGCTGAAGTGTTTGGGGGAGTGGCCTGGCAGGCAGAGCGTGTGGCTTTGGTCGGGGAGCTCAAGCGTCGGCTGGGCATGGACTGGCCAGCGTTGCAATCAGCGCAACAGGCAAGGTTACTGGCAGGGCTGACTTCTGTGGCCGACTGGATTGGTTCCGGCCAGCACTTTGAAGACCCAGCGCAGGCGTGGCAACCGCGTATTGCACAGGCGTTGAACGAAGCGGGCTTTGTACCACCCAGCTTTTGCCCAAATTTGAGTTTTGAGCAAATCTTTGGCTTCACGCCACGTTCCGCCCAGCACCAGCTCATTGAAGCTGTTACCGGCCCAGGTGTGTATGTGCTGGAGGCCCCGATGGGTTTGGGCAAGACCGAAGCCGCCTTGTACGCCGCCTACCAGCTGCTGGCACAAGGGCAAGCCTGTGGCATCTATTTTGCCCTGCCTACACAACTGACCTCCAACAAGATCCATCAACGGTTCGACGCTTTCTTGCAGCGCATTCTGACCAAAGACTGCGAACACCGCTCTTTGTTGCTGCACGCCAACGCTTGGCTGCAAGACACCGAAATGGGCGAAGAAGGTCGCCCCGGCGGCGCATGGTTTCAGCAGTCGAAGCGTGGCTTGCTGGCACCCTTCGCCGTCGGTACCGTCGACCAGGCGTTGATGGCCGCCATGAACGTCAAGCATGGCTTCGTGCGCGCCTTTGGTCTGGCGGGCAAGGTCGTCATTCTGGACGAAGTCCACAGCTACGATGCCTACACCGGCACCCTGCTCGATGCACTGGTCGAGTTGCTGCGCAGCTTGCATTGCACCGTCATCATCCTCAGCGCCACGCTGAACCGGCAGCGGCGCAGCCAGTTGTTGCAAGCCGATTTGCAGGGCGAAGCCTACCCCTTGATCACCGCAGTGCCAAACGGCCAGCCGGTACAAGAACTGGCCGTAGCAGCCGCAAGTCCTGTGCGGGTGGCTGTCCAGTTGCAACACGATGACAGCGCCGCCGTGCAGGAAGCCCTCGACCGTGCCGCAGCAGGTCAGCAAGTGCTCTGGATAGAAAACACCGTCAAGGAGGCGCAACAACGCTACCTCGACCTGGCCGCGCGTGCCGCCGAGTTGGGACTGGATTTTGGCCTGCTGCACTCGCGCTTCAGCATGACCGACAGGGCGCGCCTGGAAGCGCGCTGGGTTGATCAATTTGGCAAACCGGGGTGGCATCAGCGCTGTGAACGGGGCCGTATTTTGGTAGGCACCCAAGTGCTGGAACAGTCCCTCGACATTGACGCTGACTTTCTCGTCAGCCGCTTCGCCCCCACCGATATGCTGCTGCAACGACTGGGCCGCCTGTGGCGACACAGCGACACCCCGCGTGCCAACGGTGCTGCGTGCGAGGCCTGGCTGCTGGCACCGGATCTGGACGCAGCCATCGAGGCCCCGTACACCGCCTTCGGGGCCAGCGCCCATGTGTACAGCCCGTACGTGTTGTGCCGCAGCCTGCAAGTGTGGCAGTCACGCACACACATTCACTTGCCGCAAGACATCAGGGATTTGATTGAGCCAACCTATGCCGAACAGCCAGAAACGGGGGCGATGGCCCGCTGGCTGCACGAACTCGAACAAGGCACACGGCCACCGCACAGCCGCAAAGGCCGCAAGGCGTTGCAACAATTGGCGCGGGTCGGGCTAGCCACCGACGGCAAAACCCTGCCCGAAAGCCAAGCGCAAACCCGCTACAGCGAAGCCGATACCTTTGAAGTGCTGCTGTTGCGCGACCTGCAATTGCTCAGCGAACAAAAAGCCAGCCGACTCGTTTTTCTCAATGGCGACGAGCTCATGCTGCCCTGGCAGCGCCACCGGCTGAGCAAGCATGGGTGGAAAACGCTCACGGTGCGTTTGATGCAGCAGGTGGTGCCGGTCATGCCCGGGCAGGCACCGCAAGCCGTGGCCCGCGACACACTGGAAAAGTACGCCCTGCACCACTGCTTCTATCTGGGGGATCGCAATTGGGCGGACGACGAAAGCGTGCTGCGTGTGGCCTTGGTCGATGACACCAGCAGGCTGCGTGGCCTGCACGGCAGCCGCGCACACGACAAGCACACACTGGAATACCGCGAGGATCTGGGCTACCGGGTGCTCCAAGACTGAAGGCAAGGACATATGACCAACCGATACAACCTGATCGACGAAGCGTGGATACCCGTGGCCAATGCAGGCCGGGTCAGCCTGCGGCAGATTTTTAGCGATGCCAGCTACCGCACCCTGAGTGGCAACCCAGTGCAAAAAATGGCCTTGACCAAGTTGCTGCTGGCGATCTGCCAAGCCGCTGTCACACCCGATGACAACGCGCAATGGCGCGAACTTGGCCCCGAAGGCTTGGCCAGCCGCTGCCTCGATTACCTAGAACGGTGGCAACACCGCTTCTACCTGTACGGCGAGCAACCTTTTTTGCAAATGCCCGCCATCGCAGCCGCCGAGTGCAAAAGCTATGGCACGGTGCTCCCCGAAGTGGCTACCGGCAACACCACGGTACTGAACCACGGGCAAGTGGAACGCCCACTGACCGATGCCGACAAGTCAGTGTTGCTGCTGTGCCTGATGGGTTTTGCGCTGGGCGGCAAAAAAACTGACAATAGCATCACCTTGACCCCTGGCTACGCTGGCAAGCGCAACGATAAAGGCAAGCCTTCCACCGGCAAGCCCGGGCCAGCGGTGGCGCACATGGGCCTGCTGCACAACACGCTAGAAGGCACTTCCCTCTGGCAAACCCTGTGGCTCAACCTGCTCACGCGCCAACAGATTGAACAATCGCAGCGTTACCCGCAAGGGGTCGGCGCACCCCCTTGGGAAAAAATGCCTGCTGGCGAAGATTGCGCCGTAGCGCGCCAGCTCAAGGCATCGCTGATGGGGCGGCTGCTGCCGCTGTGCCGCTTCTGCTTGCTGGCAGAAGATGGCTTGCACTATTCCGAAGGCATCGTTCACCCTGGCTACAAAGAAGGTGTCAGTGACCCGTCGGTGGCCGTGAACTACTCGGGCAAAGACCCTAAGGCCTTGTGGACAAATCCGGAAAAACGCCCTTGGCGTGAGCTGACGGCATTGCTGGGCTTTTTGGCGCAGCAACAAACCCAAGGATTCAACTGTTTGCAACTCAACGCCGGTATTCACCGCGCCACTGGCGTGGTGGACAGCTTTGCCATCTGGTCGGGTGGTCTGCGCGTCAGCAGCAACGCGGGGGAACAATACGCCTCGGGCAGTGACGATTTTGTTGAATCCACCCTCTGGCTGCACAGCGCCACGCTGGGCGAGTTCTGGTTTGCCCAACTGCAACAGGAAATGACGGCCCTTGATGATCTGGCCAAGAGCCTGTATGGCCGCGTGCTGGCTTACTTCAAGACCCAGTTGATGGATGGTGCCAAGCTGGCAGCCCAGGCCACACACCTGTTCTGGCAACTGTGCGAACGCGATTTTCAGTCGCTGCTCGACCATTGCGAACCGTCTGAAACCAACCAAGTTGCCCTCCAGCAACTGCGCCATCGCTTTGCCAGTTACGTCCAGCAAGCCTACGACCACCATTGCCCCAAAGACACCGCGCGCCAGCTCGATGCCTGGGCCAAGTGCCGCCCCCATTTTCAAAAATATTTGCAACAGGAGAGCTGAAGCATGAGCAGCGAACAACCCGCACACCCAGCCATAGGCCGTGAGGCCCGTTTCGTGCACGGCGTGATCGAACAGTGCCAACGAGACAAGGGCCTGGCCGCCCGGCTACGCCGCGCCAACAACCCGGCCACCGAATACCAGAGCTGGGAGCTGCTGGCCCGCTACGGCATTGACTTGGAGCGCGACGACGAACGACTGCCCTTTGCCTGCGTAGCCGCTGCCATTGCCCAGGCCAAAATCCAGAACAATGGCACCTTGGCCTTGGGGCGTGCCATTGCCAGCTGTTACCCGGATGGCCACCAAAACGATCAGGCCCAGGCACGCTTGCGCCGTCTGCTGGCCTGCGACGAGGTGGCGGAGCTTTGCCGTCTGCTGCGCCCGGTATTGACGCTGATCGACAACCGCGTGGCCCAGCCACTGGACTACGCCCACCTGCTGGGCCAATTGCGCCGCTTTGCCTTTGCCCCGCCATCGGTCAAGGCGCAATGGGCGCAGGAGTTTTATGGCCACAAGACCGCAATAGAGGAGGAAGCATGAACCTGATTGCCAGCGTCTTGCATCTGGATCGCGCCGCCATCCAGGCCTTGCGCATCACCGACCCCTATTCCCTGCACCGCGTCGTTTATGGGTTGTACCCAGATGTGCGCGATGAACAGGCCAAGTCGGCCAGCCAACCCAGCGGCATTCTTTGGGCCGACCAAGGGGGCGATTTCTTGGGCCGCAAGATCTTGCTGCTGGCCAATCGCCCACCGGCCAGCTGTGCCGAGGGGGGCCACGGGCATGTCAACAGCCGTCCCATACCCGACAGTTTTCTCGACCACAGCCACTACCGCTTTCAGGTCATCGTCAACCCCACGCGGCGCGATGCCGCCAGCGGCAAGCTGCTGCCCGTCAAAGGCCGTGAAGCGGTGGCAGCGTGGTTTGCCGAGCGTGGCCCCGCCAGCTGGGGCTTTGCCGTATCACCCGAACACTTGCAGGTAGAGCGCCTGGACGTGCTGCAATTCAAGGACAAAAGCCAGCGCACCGTGACGCTGGCGCAAGCCCACGTGCAAGGCCAGCTGGAGGTGACCGACCGTGAACAGTTTCGCCAAAGTTTTGGCCAAGGCATAGGCCGAGGGCGCAGCTTTGGCTGCGGTCTGCTGCAAATCGTGCCATTGCCCACCCCATCCCCTGTTTAAAAAAGGAGCATCACTATGAACAACCCCTACCGCAATACGCGCATTGAATTTCACATCCTGCAATCTTTTTCGGTCACCTGCCTGAACCGCGACGACGTGGGCGCCCCCAAAACCGCCGTGGTGGGGGGTGTGACCCGTGCCCGTGTCAGTTCGCAGTGCTGGAAGCGCCAAGTGCGCCTGGCCATGCCCGGCTTTGGCATCAAGCTGGCCACCCGCACCAAAAAGTCGCAAGAGCTGTTCACGGCAGCTTGCCAAAATGCCGGCGCTACCGACGAAGCCGCCAGCGCCTGCGGCCAGAAAATGACCGAATTCTTGAGTGACGACACCCTGCTGTTCATCAGCGGTACCGAGGCCCAAGCCTTTGCTGCCTACGCCCAGGAGCACGGTTTTGATGCCTCCAAGCTCAAGGACAAAGAGTTGGCGAAAGTCGCCAAAAAAGCCCTCAACCCGGCCATTGATGCGCTGGACATCGCCCTGTTTGGCCGCATGGTGGCCAAGGCCGCCGACATGAACGTCGAAGCTGCTGCCTCGTTTGCCCATGCCATCTCCACGCACAAGGTCAGCAACGAGGTGGAGTTTTTTACCGCGCTGGACGACTTGCAGGACGAACCCGGCTCGGCCCACATGGGCAGCCTTGAGTTCAACTCCGCCACCTACTACCGCTATGTCAGCCTCGATGTGGGCCAACTGGCGCAAACACTGGGCCCGGATGACCTAAAAAAAGCGGTGGCGGCCTTCGCACAAGCCCTGTTTGTGGCCGTGCCCAACGCGCGCCAGACCACCCAGTCCGGTGCCAGCCCTTGGGAATTTGCCCGCGTGCTGGTGCGCAAGGGCCAGCGCCTGCAAGTCCCGTTTGAACAACCCGTCAAGGCACGTGGCGAGGGCTACCTGCAACCCAGCATCGAGGCACTCAAGGGCTACCTGGACAAGAAAGAAAAGCTCTCGGGCTCGCTGTTTGGCAAGGTGGCGGGCTACGACTGGGGCGAAGACGAGAACTTCAGCATCGACGATCTGATCGCCGCTTTGCAAAGCCACATCAACTGAGGTACACCATGAGCAACCCTTATTTGCTGCTGTGGCTGGAAGCCCCGTTGCAGTCCTGGGGGCACGACTCCAAATTTGGACGGCGCGACAGCCTGGACTTCCCCACCAAGTCGGGCGTGTTGGGGTTGCTGTGCTGCGCCCAAGGTGCCAATGGCGAGCAGCACGACTGGCTGGCCGCCTGGGCCGACCTGGATATGCAAGTAGCGGCCTATGTGCGGCAGGATGCAAAAGGCCAACCCCTGCCGCGTCTGCCGCTGCTGCAAGACTTTCACATGGTGGGCAGTGGCTACGACGATCAAGACCCTTGGCAAACCCTGCTCATACCCAAAACCAGCGAAGGCAAAAAAGCCGTGGGCGGTGGCAGCAAAATGACCTACCGTTACTACCTGCAAGACATGGCCTATGCCGTGGCCTTGCAGGCACCGGCCCCTCTGGCCGCGTCTGCCGTTGCTGCCTTGCAAGCCCCCGTTTGGGATTTGTATCTGGGCCGCAAAAACTGCGTGCCCACGGAGTTCATATTTCAGGGCGTGTACGACGACAGCGCTGCGGCGCTGGCCGCCGGGCAACAGTTGGCCGCATCGAAACAGCGTACCCTGGCCATGCGCGTACTCCAAGGCGAACACGACGGCGAAGTGCTCACGCTCAACGACGTGCCACTGCAATTTGGCGAACACAAAAAGTACCGCGACCGCCGCGTCACGGTACAAGCAGCGCCAGCGGAGCAGCCATGAATGACGGCATGCGCCTGTTCGTCAAAGTCACCCGGGAGTCCTTGCCGCAGGTGAAGGACAAATACCCGTTTATCTACCTCGAACGGGGTCGGCTGGAGATCGACGACAGCAGCATCAAGTGGATCGACTCCACCAACAACGTGGTGCCGCTGCCGGTGGCTACGCTCAATGCCTTGTTGCTCGGCCCCGGCACCACCATCACCCACGATGCGGTACGCACCGCCACGGCTGCCAACTGTGCCATCTGCTGGGTGGGCGAGGACAGCCTGCTGTTTTACGCCGCCGGCTTCTTGCCCACCGCCGACACGCGCAACCTGAAAAGGCAGATTGAGCTGTCTGCGGAGCCGAAAAAAGCCATCGAAGTGGCGCGCGCCATGTTTGCCCGGCGGTTTCCGGATGCCGACCTGACCGGAAAAAACCTGGCCGAGATGATGGGCATGGAAGGGCAGCGGGTGCGCGCGCTTTACATAGCCCAGGCCGAAAAGTACCAGGTGGGCTGGAAAGGCCGCCACTTTACCCCCGGCAAGTTCGAGACCAGCGACCTGACCAACCAGATCCTTACCTCGACCAACGCCGCGTTGTACGGCATCCTGTGCTCGGCGGTACACAGCATGGGCTACTCGCCACACATTGGCTTCATCCACTCAGGCAGCCCCCTGCCTTTTGTGTACGACCTGGCCGATTTGTACAAGGAGCATCTGTGCATTGACCTGGCCTTCAGCCTGACCCGCGACCTGGCTGGGCGTTACGACAAGCACAAGGTGGCGGGAGCCTTTCGCCAACGGGTGATTGAGATGGACTTGTTGGCAAAGATTGGCGATGACATTGCCGACCTGCTGGGGGGCAAACAGGGAGGCAAAAGTGCTCATCGTGCTCGCCAATGACCCAGATTGAGCGGCAA
>NZ_NWBQ01000081.1:0-35159 GCF_002837135.1 Macromonas bipunctata
GGTAAATGCGATTGCCCTGTGGTGGAGACCAAGGCCAAGATGGAAGCCCGTATCCTCGGTTAAAATACAAGGGTACGACCGCTTAACGGCGGTACGACCTCCACTAAGGATTTGCCCAGCCCTCAACCGGCTGGGCTTTTTTTTGCCCGTCTGCGGGTCTGGGGCGACTACGGGGCGCTCAACGGGGGCCAGGCCACGTCAATGGCCTGGCGTGGTGTGCCGATGGGGCGGCTGCTGTGGCCTTGCTGCGTGGCGCGGATGTCTTCCTCGCTGGGGTAGTGGCCCAGCAACAGGTAGTCGAACACGCGCCGCGCAATCGGGGCGGCGCTGCCGGCGCCAAAGCCCGCGTTTTCCACGATCACCGCCAGCGCCACGGCCGGATCCTCGGCGGGGGCAAAGGCAATGTAGAGCGCGTGGTCGCGCTTGTGCTCTTCGAGCCGGCGCGCGTCGTAGCGGTCTTTTTGCCCGATGGTGACGGCCTGCGCGGTGCCGGTCTTGCCGCCGCTGCGGTAGGGCGCGCCGGCAAACACCTTGGTCGAGGTGCCTTCGGTGGTCACGCCTTCCATGGCGTTGAGCACAGCCTGGATGTGCGCGGGCTTGTAGCCCAGGTCCACGCCGGTGTGGTCGCCGGCGGTGGAGGTGGCGCCGGCGCGCGCCTGCGTGGCCAGCGTGATGCGTGGCCTGTGCTTGATGCCCCGGTTGGCCAGTGTGGCGGTGGCGTGCGCCAGCTGCAGCATGGTGAAGTTGTTGTAGCCCTGACCTATGCCCAGCGACACGGTCTCGCCCGCAATCCAGCGTTGCTGCTCGGGGCGCTTGTAGGCGCGGCGCTTCCAGGCCTGGTTGGGCAGCAGCCCGCGCACCTCGCCCTTGAGGTCGATGCCGGTGATCTGGCCAAAGCCCAGCGGCAGCATGAAGTCGTGCATCGCCTCCACACCCATCTCGTTGGCCAGCGTGTAGTAGTACACGTTGCTGGACTTGACGATGCTGCGGTGCAGGTCCACCCCGCCCAGCGCGTGCGCGCCGTGGCTGCGGAAGCGGTGCTTGCCCAGCAACCAGTAGCCGGGGTCGTTGACGATGGTGCCCGCGCGCCGTATGCCCAGCTCCAGCCCGGCCAGGCCCATGAAGGGCTTGTAGGTGGAGCCCGGCGGGTAGGTGCCGCGCAGCGCGCGGTTGAGCAGCGGCTTGTCCAGCGACTCGTTGAGCGCGCGCCAGTTCTCGACGTCGATGCCCTCGACGAACAGGTTGGGGTCGAACGTGGGCTTGCTCACAAAGGCCAGCACTTCGCCGTTCTTGGGGTTGATGGCCACCAGCGCGCCCCGGCGCTGGCCGAACAGGTCCTCCACCATCTTCTGCAGCTTGATGTCGATGGACAGCACCACCGTGTCGCCCGGCGTGGGGTTGGTGTGGGCCAGCAGGCGCACCGCGCGCCCGCCGGCGGAGGTCTCGACGCGCTCGAAGCCGGTCTTGCCGTGCAGTTGCTGCTCGTAGCTTTGCTCCACGCCCAGCTTGCCAATGTGCTCGGTGCCCCGGTAGTTGGCCTGTTCCTCCTCGGGCCAGTCCTCCATCTGCTCCTTCTCGCGCATGTTGATGCGCCCGATGTAGCCGATGACGTGGCTGGCGGTGTCGCCCAGCGGGTAGTGGCGAAACAGCCGCGCCTGCACGTCCACGCCCGGAAAGCGGTAGCGCTGCGCGCCAAAGCGGGCCACCTCGTCGTCGGTGAGGCGGGTGCGGATGGGCAGCGAGTCGAAGCGCTTGGACTCCTCCAGCAGCTTCTTGAAGCGGCGGATGTCGCGCGGCTGGATCTCGACCAGCTGGCCCAGCTCGGCAATGGTGGCGTCCAGGTCGGCCACGCGCGAGGGCGTGATCTCCAGCGTGTAGGCCGAGTAGTTGTTGGCCAGCACCACGCCGTTGCGGTCCAGGATCAGCCCGCGCGGCGGCACGATGGGCAGCACGGCGGTGCGGTTGGTCTCGGCCTGGGCGCGCAGCTCGTCGTGGCGCTGGATCTGCAGGTACACCATGCGTGCGGCCAGCAGGCCAAAGCCCAGCAGCACCACCGCCGCCGCCACCCACACCCGCAGCCTAAAGCGGTGCAGCTGGCTTTCAACGTCTTGCAGCTCGATCATGCGCGTGTATGGGGCCGTGTCATACGGGCTCAGATGGGGCGGGTGTCGTCGGGGTTGTGCGCGCGGCGCTGCGGTGCCAGCAGCAGCGCGGTGGCCACCGGCCACAGCAAGGCCTCGAGCACCGGCCCCCACAGCAGGTGCCAGCCGATCCAGCCATCGCCCAGCGCCAGGCGCGCCAGCATCTGCAGCAGCTGCGCCAGCAGCAGCAGCGGCAGCACGTGCAGCGCCTGCAGCTCGGCGGCAAACCACAGCAGGCGCCGCCGGATCAGCCAGCCCAGGTAGCCCAGTACCGCGTAGGCCAGCGCGTGCTGGCCCAGCACCGCGCCCTGGTGCACGTCCATCAGCAGGCCCAGCCCGAAGGCCACGCCCACGCCCACCATGTTGGGCTGGTGCACGGCCCAGAACACCAGCGCCAGCGCCAGCACGTCGGGCAGCCACACCGACGCCGTGCCCAGCCCCAGGTGCAGCAGCAGGTTGAGCAGCAACGCCAGCAGCAGCGAGCCCGCCACGAACCAGGGGTTGGCGGGCAGCAGCAGCGGTTCACCGGGGCGCATGATCATGGGGGCGAGCTCCGGCGTGGGCGGGCGGGGGGCGGGGTGGTGGCGGCACTGGTCTCGGCGCTGATCTGGGGCCGCGCGCTGCCGTGCGGCTTGAGCACCAGCACCTGCAGCGTGTTGGAGGGCTGCGACAGCGGCGCGCACTCGATGCGGGCAAAGCCCGAGTCGGTGCGCCGCTGCACCGACACCACGCGCGCCACCGGCAGGCCCGGCGGGTAGATGCCGTCCACGCCGCTGGTGGTCAGGATGTCGCCCGGCTCCATGTCGGCGTTGACCGAGACAAAACGCAGCTCCAGGCGCTGGTTGTCGGCGCTGGTCATGCCGTAGGCCAGACTGCGCTGGCCGGTGCGGGCGTTCACCACCGGAATCGCCTGGTCGTGGTCGATCAGCAGCGTGACCTCCGACAGCAGCGGGTAGGCCCGCGTCACCTGGCCCAGCACGCCGTAGCCGTCCATCACCGGCGAGCCCGCCACCACGCCGTGGCTCTGCCCCCGGTTGATGACCACCTTGTGGCGGTACGGGTCGGGCGATTCGTACAGCACCTCGGCGCCCTGGGCCTGGGCTGGCAGGTGCGCGCGCAGGCTCAGCAGGGCGCGCAGCTGGCGGTTTTCCTGGCTCAGGTGTTCCACCAGCGCGGCGCGCTGCACCTGGCGCGTGAGTTCGGCGCGCGCGGCGTGGGCCGCTTGCTGGGCGGCGTCCAGGCTGCCCATGTAGTGCGCCACGTGGTGCACCCCACGCACCGGCTGCAGGGCCAGCCATTGCAGCGGGTACAGCACCCCGGCCAGGCCAACGCGCAGGGGCTGCGCCCACTGCAGCCGCGCGTCGGCCACCATCAGCAGCATGGCCAGTGCCCCCAGCACCAGCAGCCGCGACAGCGGCGACGGCCCGCGCTTGAAGAACGGCGGGGGCGTGCGGTCCACGGTGCCCAGTTCCATCGTCTGGCCGACGGTGTGCGGGGCCGCGCGTTATTCGTTGGTGAAGATGCTGCCGCCCAGGCGGTCCATGCGCTCCAGCGCCATGCCGCAGCCGCGCACCACGCAGGTCAGCGGCTCCTCGGCCACCAGCACCGGCAGGCCGGTCTCTTCCGACAGCAGGCGGTCCAGGTCGCGCAGCAGCGCACCGCCGCCGGTCAGCATCATGCCGCGTTCGGCAATGTCGGCACCCACCTCGGGCGGGGTCTGCTCCAGCGCGGTCTTGACGGCGCCCACGATCTGGTTGATCGGGTCGGTCAGGGCCTCGAGCACCTCGTTGCTGCTGATGACGAAGCTGCGCGGCACGCCCTCGCTGAGGTTGCGCCCGGTGATCTCGATCTCCTTGGCCTCGCCGCCGGGGAAGGCCGAGCCGATCCGGTTCTTGATGAGTTCGGCCGTGGGCTCGCCCACCAGCATGCCGTAGTTGCGGCGGATGTAGTTGATGATGGCCTCGTCAAAGCGGTCGCCGCCCACGCGCACGCTGCCCTTGTAGACCATGCCGCCCAGGCTGATGATGCCGACTTCGGTGGTGCCGCCACCAATGTCCACCACCATCGAGCCCGAGGCCTCGCTCACCGGCAGGCCCGCGCCCAGCGCGGCGGCCATCGGCTCCTCGATCAGGTACACCTCGGACGCACCCGCACCCAGGGCGGACTCGCGGATGGCGCGGCGCTCCACCTGCGTCGAGCCGCACGGCACGCACACGATGATGCGCGGGCTGGGCTTGAGCATGGAGCGCGGGTGCACCATGCGGATGAACTGCTTGAGCATCTGCTCGGTGACGGTGAAGTCGGCAATCACGCCGTCCTTCATGGGGCGGATGGCCTCGATGTTGCCGGGCACCTTGCCCAGCATGGCCTTGGCCTCGTGGCCCACGGCCTGGATGGTTTTCTTGCCGCTGGGGCCGCTTTCGTGGCGGATGGCCACCACGGACGGCTCGTCCAGCACGATGCCCTTGTTGCGGGCATAGATCAGCGTGTTGGCGGTGCCCAAATCAATGGCCAAGTCGGTGGAAAAGTGCCGACGGAATGCTTCGAACATGGTGGGGGTATCCTGTGCTGCGCGGCCAGCCGGCGTCCGTGCGCGGACCCAGCCCGTGTGCAGCAAGTAAGGGGGAGCTGTAAAGTCAAGGACGGGAAGGTGCTGGCGTGGCGGCGGGTACACAATGGCCCCCGCGCAGACGATGCGCCAAACGCAGGATAATACCGCAACGCCCGCGCCCCGCCCTTGGCGCGGTTGCGCTTTTTTGTAACTTCGGACACCCCCCTGCATGTCACTGACCCTGCAAGACATTGGGCGCATTGCCCACCTGGCGCGGCTGGAGCTCGACGAGCCCCAGGCCCAGCGCATGCTGACCCGGCTCAACGGCTTCTTCGACATCGTGGCACAGATGCAGGCCGTGGACACCACCGGCGTGGAGCCACTGGCGCACCCCACCGCCGTGATCGACCACGTGGCACTGCGCCTGCGCGACGATGTGGTGAGCGAACCCAACCAGCGCGAGGCCAACCAGCGCAGCGCCCCCGCCGTGGAACGTGGCCTGTTCCTGGTGCCCAAAGTCATCGAATGAGCAACAGCATGAGCACACACGATTTGCACCAGCTCGACGTGAGCGCGCTGGCCGCACAATTGGCCGCCGGGGCGGTCTCCAGCGTTGAAGTGACCCAGCACCTGCTGGCCCGCGCCCAGGCCCATGCCCATTTGGGCGCGTTTTTGGCGTTGGACGAAGAAGTGAGCCTGGCCCAAGCCCGTGCCGCCGATGCCCGTCTGGCCGCCGGTGAACGCACGCCGTTGCTGGGCGTGCCACTGGCGCACAAGGACATCTTTGTCACCCAGGACTTTCCCACCACCGCGGGCAGCAAGATGCTGCAAGGCTACCGCAGCCCGTTCGATGCCACCGTGGTGGCTCAACTGGCCGCTGCTGGGGCTGTGACGCTGGGCAAGCTCAACCTGGACGAGTTTGCGATGGGGTCGGGCAACGACAACTCGGCCTATGGCGCGGCCCGCAACCCGTGGGACGTGGAGCGCGTGCCCGGCGGCTCTTCGGGCGGTTCGTCCGCTGCGGTGGCGGCGCGGCTGGTGCCTGCGGCCACCGGGACCGACACCGGCGGCTCCATCCGCCAACCGGCCAGCTTTACCGGCATCACCGGCATCAAGCCCACCTATGGCCGCTGTTCGCGCTACGGCATGGTGGCCTACGCTTCCAGCCTCGACCAGGCTGGCCCGATGGCCCGTAGCGCCCGCGACTGCGCCCTGCTGCTGAGCGCGATGGCTGGCCCCGACCTTGACCGCGACTCCACCAGCCTCGATCACCCGGCGCAAGACTACGCCGCCGCACTGGATCAACCGCTGGCCGGTGCCACCGCCGCCCAGCCACTCAAGGGCTTGCGCATTGGTCTGCCGAAAGAATTTTTTGGCGACGGTTGCGCGCCCGATGTGCTGGTCGCCATCCGCGCTGCGCTGACCGAATACGAGCAACTGGGTGCCACGCTGGTGGATGTGAGCCTGCCGCGCACCGAGTTGTCGATCCCGGCTTACTACATCATCGCCCCCGCCGAGGCCAGTTCCAACCTGAGCCGCTTTGACGGGGTCAAGTTCGGCCACCGCGCCGCGCAGTACGCCGACTTGCTCGGCATGTACAAAAAGTCGCGCAGCGAAGGTTTTGGGGCCGAGGTGCAACAGCGCATCCTGATGGGTGCCTACGTGCTCAGCCACGGTTATTACGACGCTTACTACCTGCAAGCGCAAAAAATCCGCCGCCTGATTGCCGACGACTTCCAAGCCGTGTTCCAGCAATGCGACGTGGTTGCGGGCCCGGTTGCGCCCAGCGTAGCCTGGAAGATTGGTGAAAAATCCGCCGATCCGGTGGCCGCGTATCTGGCCGACATTTACACCCTGTCCACCTCGCTGGCGGGGCTGCCCGGCATGAGCGTGCCGGTGGGCTTGGGGGCGCATGAAATGCCCGTCGGCTTGCAACTGATCGGCAACTACTTTGACGAAGCGCGCTTGTTGGCCGTGGCCCACCACTTCCAGTGCGCCACCGATTGGCACACCCGTGCGCCGCAGGGTTATTGAACGCAGCAGCGAGGCAACACCATGAGCAAATCCAAGCAAACCTCCCTGCTGGTGCATGGCTACGAAGTCGTGATCGGCTTTGAGACCCACGCCCAACTCTCCACGCAGAGCAAAATTTTCAGCCGCGCTTCGGTGGCGTTTGGGGCCGAGCCCAACACCCAAGCCTGTGCGGTGGACATGGCCTTGCCCGGCACCTTGCCGGTGATGAACAAGGGTGCGGTGGAGCGCGCCATCCAGTTTGGGCTGGCCGTGGGTTCCCACGTTGCCGAGCGCAGCATCTTTGCGCGCAAAAACTACTTTTACCCCGACCTGCCCAAGGGCTACCAGATCAGCCAGTTCGAGATTCCGGTGGTGCAGGGCGGCGAGGTCTCGTTCTTTTTGGGCGACGAGAAAAAAACCGTGCGTCTGGTGCGCGCGCACCTGGAAGAAGATGCGGGCAAATCGCTGCACGAGGACTTCCACGGCCAGTCGGGCATCGACCTGAACCGCGCGGGCACGCCGTTGCTGGAAATTGTGACCGAGCCCGACATCCGCTCCAGCGCCGAGGCCGTGGCCTACGCCAAGGAACTGCACAAGATCGTGACCTGGATCGGCATCTGCGACGGCAACATGCAGGAAGGCTCCTTCCGTTGCGATGCCAACGTCTCGGTGCGCAAGCCCGGCGCGCCCTTGGGCACCCGGCGCGAGATCAAGAACCTGAACTCGTTCAAGTTCATGCAGCAGGCGATTGACTTTGAAGTGCGCTGGCAGATCGAGCAGATCGAGGACGGCTATGAGATCGAGCAGGCCACCGTGCTGTTCGACCCCGACACCGGCGAAACCCGCGCCATGCGCACCAAGGAAGACGCGGCCGACTACCGCTACTTCCCCGACCCCGACCTGCCGCCGCTGGTGATTGGGCGCGATTGGGTGGAGCAAGTGCGTGCCGACATGCCAGAGCTGCCCCGAGACTTAGAGCGCCTTTATGTTGAAGAGTACAGCTTGACACCATACATGGCAAGTCAAGTGGTATCAACTTATGCAAAAGCACTATTTTTTAATTCTGCCGTAATTCAAAACGGCGATACTGATGCCATATCTGCTGCTCAGCTTGATGATCCAGAGTTTTATAAACCTTTTGCTCGTCGAGTTGCTGTATGGATATCAGGTGAAATAAGCAGGGTGATGAATGAAGAGGGAGGGCCGGATTGGCAATTCTGGATTGATCCTGTAACATTGGCCAGAATAGCTTTGCGAGAGCAAGAGGGAGTTATCTCTGGAAAAGCTGCCAAAGAAATTTTCGATTATATTTGGAAGAAGGGGCGTGATGAGAAAGCCAATGCACCGCCTGATTTGGTCGATAGTTTGATTGAAAGTAAAAATTTGAAGCAGATAGATAATGCGGATGAGCTTAGATCTATTGTTGCTGAAGTTATTTCAAAAAATTCTGATAGCGTTTCTCAGTATAAATCTGGCAAAGAAAAGGCGTTTAATTCCTTGGTTGGGCAAATTATGAAGATGACTAAAGGAAAAGCCAATCCGACCCAAGTTAATTCTGTCCTCAAAGAGATGTTGTCTTTGTAATTTTGTATTAAAGCTTGTTGCAAAATATTGCAACAAGCTTTTTATTTATTATCTTTTTAAAAAATGAGTAAAATTTTTTATAACTCGAAATTTTTCCTTGTATTTATATTATTTAATCTATTTTTGATTGGAGGTGTGTCAGCACAAGCGAAAAATTATTCTAATCAAAAGAGTCCTGGTTCCTTTGTGTATCAGAAAAATTCTGAATCGATTGTGCTGATTGATGCAAAAAGTTCCGGTGGCCGCCAACAAGGGAGTGGAGTGGCTATCAGGAATGGATCTAATAAGAAAATTGGAAACACGCACGTTCCATCTTTGACTTGGGTTGTTACAAATGCCCATGTTGTAAAAGATGCCAAGTATGTGGATGTAATAGCAAACGGACTAACGTATAAAGGTGAAGTCGTTTTTCGTGATGAAAAAATAGATGTTTCTTTTTTATATGTTGATAATGCTGTGATTAAGCCGGTAAATTGGAGTGAAAAAGCTAAATCAGTTTTTCCTGGTGATGTTGTTTTTGCACTTGGCGCTCCTAAAGGGTTAACAACATCAATTACAGAAGGTATTGTTTCTGCAGTTCGAGATGTTGGTGGTGTTAACTTAATTCAAACTACTGCAGCTATATCGCCCGGCAGTAGTGGTGGCGGCCTATTTTCTGCATCGGGTGAAATATTGGGGATTACAACTTTTAAAATATTGGGAGGTGATTCTCTAAATTTTGCTATTGATATTTCTCGAGTAAAGAGAATGCTTGATGCGTATGATGCGGCTTCTTTGTTAAAAGGGCAAGTCGATTCTGAATTCCTCTCATTTTTTGGCGATGATTTTGCCCGATGGCTGTATTATTCTGCTGGGAAAACAAATGGGACTGTCTTGGAAGAGTTTGAGTATTTTGAGGAAAAACTTTTTAGTAAAAAAATAAGTTTCGAAGAGTATTTTGAGAAAGAGCGAGATATTATTTCTCGCTATATTAATTATATTGATGAAATTAAATCTAAATCAGGCCAGCGTAGTGAAAAAATTCTTGAAGAATCCCAATCTAAATTAGTGTTGGTTTGTAAGATTTTCTCGTCTGAAGGAAGTATACTAGGGTCTAAATCTTTTGAGGTTGATTTTTCAAAAAAATCTATAAATGGATTTCCTGCAAAAATAAATTCAAGAGAGATGAAATACTCTTTTAAAAATAAAAACAATGTGGAAATAACTACGACATTTAATCGTGATTCTGGATCTTTGTTGGTTATTTTTAATAATTCTTTAATTAATGGATCCTGCTCTAAGTCAGAAGGCCCACTATTTTAAGTAAAGTAAGGCGAAAATTAGTAGCCAAAAATAAGAAATGTGATATTTTGCTAGTTAGGAATTTCGAACTTAAAACCATCCAAGATCAATTTTTCTGATCTGATGTGCTGGCCCACAGCCGGCGCAGTTGCTCCAGTTCCGCGTCAAAGCGGGTTTGGATTTGCTGCTTTTCCTGCGTTTGTTGCTCCAACTGCACCGCCAGCTTGTCGCGCTGCTGTTGGTTGTCGCGCTGGCGCTGTTGTAGCCAAGCCGGTGCTTGTTTGGGGTTGTGCTGGTAGAACTCCATTTCGGCATCCACCTCGCGCTGTTGCTTGGCCAGCGCCTCGTGGTGCTGTTCCAGCCCTTGCATCAGGGTGTGCCATTGTTCCAGCGCGGCGGTGCGGGCCTGTTCGTGGCTGGCTGGGGTGGGGTAGCGCGCCAGCAAAGCGCGTTCTTGGCGGCGGCGTTCTTGGGCTTCGGCCTGTTGCCGTGCTTGCGCTTGGCGTTGTGCTTCGGCTTGGGCGCGTTCTTCTGCCGTCAGCGGGCGCGCAATGATGCGTTTGACGTTGCCGTTGGGGCCCAGTTCACGCTGTTCGCGGTCCATGCACTCGGGGATGGGCCGGTCGGAAGTGCGGTAGCGGCCCTGCGCGTCGGTGCAGGTGTAGATGCTGGCCGCCAGTGCGGGGCAGGCCAATGCCGCTGTGCCAGCGGCCAGCCACAGCGCGCGGGTTGGCATCTCAGGTCACGCCGTAGCGGTCGCGGTAAGCTTGCACACGGTCGCGGTGCGCGCTGGCTTCGCCGCCGGGCTGGGTTTGCAGGTACTGCAACAGGTCGCTCAACTGGGCGATGGCGCACACGTGCAGCCCCAGTTGGTTGCGCACGTACTGCACGGCGCTGTACGGCACGTCTTTCACGCTGCCATCGGCTTGTTGCTCGGTGGCCATCTCTTGGCGGTCCAGCGCAATGGCCACAGCGTACGGGGTGGCACCCGCGGCCTGGATCAACGCAATCGATTCGCGCGCGGCGGTGCCAGCGCTCATTACGTCGTCGATGATGAGCACGCGCCCCTGCAATGGTGCGCCCACCAGGGTGCCGCCCTCGCCGTGGTCTTTGGCTTCTTTGCGGTTGTAGGCAAACGGCACATTGCGGCCTTGGCGCGCCAGCTCCACCGCCACGGTGGCGGCCAGCGGGATGCCTTTGTAGGCCGGGCCAAACACCATGTCAAAGGCTATGCCGCTGGCCAGAATGCGCTGGGCATAGAAAGCGGCCAGGCGGTTCATCTTGGCACCATCGTCAAACAGCCCGGCGTTGAAGAAGTACGGGCTCATGCGCCCGGCCTTGGTCTTGAACTCGCCAAAGCGCAACACGCCCGATTCGACCGAAAATTGCACAAAGTCCTGCGCCAGTGCGTCTTGCGTGGTTGCGGGGGTGTTTGCTTCAACCATGATGGAAATATGTCCTTGTTCAAACTGACCAGCCTCAACCTCAACGGCATCCGCTCCGCCACCTCCAAGGGGCTGGCGGATTGGGTCGCGGCCACTGCGCCCGATTGTATGGCGGTGCAAGAGCTCAAGGCCCAAGCGCCGGATGTGGCGGGCAAGTTCGAGCAACTGGCCGGGCTGCAAGGTTACTTTCAATATGCGGTCAAGAAGGGCTATTCGGGCGTGGGGCTGTACACCCGGCACGAGCCCAGCGATGTGGTCGTGGGCATGGAGCACCCCGGTTTTGACGATGAGGGCCGCTACGTGGAGCTGCGCTTTGACACGCCCACGCGCAAGTTCAGCCTCATCAGCAGCTATTTTCCCAGTGGCTCGTCGGGCGAGGAGCGCCAGCAGGCCAAGTTCGAGTTTCTGGCCTGGATCTACCCGCGCCTGCAAGCCTTGCGCGCCGAGCGCGAGTTCATCTTGTGCGGGGATGTCAACATTGCCCACCAAGAAATCGACCTGAAGAACTGGAAAGGCAACCTGAAAAACAGCGGCTTTTTGCCCGAGGAGCGGGCCTGGATGACGCGTCTGCTGGCCGAGGCCGGGCTGGTGGACGTGTACCGCCAGCTCCACCCCAGCGCCACCGCCGAGGCCTACACCTGGTGGAGCAACCGGGGCCAGGCCTGGGCCAACAACGTGGGCTGGCGCATCGATTACCACTTGGCCACGCCCGCTGTGGCCGCCACGGCGCAGCGCGCCAGTGTGTACAAGGCGCATCGCTTCAGCGACCACGCCCCGCTGACGGTGGAGTACGGCCTGGCGCTGTGAGCCGGTGTCGTATTTGACACACGGCTTGACGCACGCCTGGTGCCATGGCCGTGCCAAAATGGCCGTTTTTATAACTGCACCGTGGGAGTGGCTGTGGGCCTGAAGATTGCGACGCTGTTTGCGCTGATCATCCTGGTCAGTCTGGTGCTGGCGGCGGCGTTGGCGGTGGCCTCGCACGGGCGCACCAGCGTGCTGCGGTTGTGGGTTGCCGGGCTGGTGGCGCACGGCGTGGCGTATGTGCTGTTTGCGTTGCGCGGGCAGGTCAGCGACTGGTTGTCGGTGGTGCTGGGCAACACCTTGCTGGCGCTGATGTTTGCGCTGTTTGCCCTGGGGGTGGCGCGCTTCCAGCAGCGCCCGCTGCACCACGCCTGGCTGTGGGGGCCCATGCTGCTGATTACGTTGGTCACGGCGCTGTTGATGCACCACAGCGCGGCCCCGCGCGTGGTGGTGGCGGGGCTGCTGTTTGCGGCGCAGTCGGGGCTGGCGTGCTGGATGCTGTGGCAGCGGCGGCGCCAGACCGCCGGGCGCGGCCAGTACATCCTGATGGCGGGCTTTGCCTTCATCATGGCCATCTTTGCGCTGCGCATTGGCGCCACCTTGAGCGGCGATGTGCAGATGGTGTCCATCATCGAGAACAATCCGGTGCAGCAGCTCACCTTTCTGGCGGTGGTGGTGGCGCTGATGCTGCTGGCCATGGGGCTGGCGCTGATGGTGCACGAACGCTCGCAGGCCGAGCTGCTGCACACGCAGGCGCTGCTGCAGCAGCAGAACCAGGCGCTGGGCCAGTACGCCGCCGAGCTGCAGCAGGCCAACGAGAAGCTGGCCACCCTGTCCATCACCGACGGCATGACCGGGTTGTTCAACCGGCGCCACTTTGACCAGGTGATGGAGGCCGAGTGGGCGCGTGCGCTGCGCCAGCGCGGGGTGTTCTCGGTGCTGATGACGGACGTGGACTGCTTCAAGCTCTACAACGACCACTATGGCCACCAGGCCGGGGACGCCTGCCTGATCCAGGTGGCGCAGGTGCTCAAGGCCTTTGCCCGCCGCCCGGGCGATGTGGCGGCGCGCTACGGCGGCGAGGAGTTTGTGCTGCTGCTGGCCCAGGCCGATGCGGCCAGCGTGCAGCAGGTGGCCGAGTCCATACGGCAGGCGGTGCAGGCGCTGTGCGTGCCGCACAAGCCCTCGCCGTGGGGGGGTGGTGACGGTCAGCGTGGGGGTGGCCTCGGTGGTGGCGCAGCCGCACCTCAGCGCCGAGGACGTGCTCAAGCTGGCCGACGATGCGCTCTACGTCGCCAAGGCCGGCGGGCGCAATGTGGTGCAGGTGGCCTCAGGCGGGTAGCTGGTAGCCGTGCTGGCGGAACAGGCGCAGGCAGGCGTCCACCGCGTCGGCGTCGTAGGCGGTGCCGCGGCCACGCTCGATTTCGGCCAGCGCCGCGTCCACGCCCAGGCCCGGGCGGTAGGGGCGGTGCGAGCTCATGGCCTCCACCACGTCGGCCACGCCCAGCACGCGCGCCTCGGGCAGGATGGCATCACCGCGCAGCCCTTGCGGGTAGCCCGAGCCGTCCAGGCGCTCGTGGTGCTGGTGCACGGTGTCGGCAATGGGCCACGGAAACTGGATGGACTTGAGGATGTCGTAGCCGTTGGCGGCGTGTTCCTGGATCAGCGCAAACTCCAGCGTGGTCAGGCGCCCGGGCTTGCTCAGGATCTCGGCAGGCACCTTGATCTTGCCAAAGTCGTGCACCACGCTGGCCAGGTGCAGGCCCTGGATCTGGTGCGCGGGCCACTGCAGTTCTTGCGCGATGGCACTGGCCAGGTGCGCCACGCGGCGCTGGTGGCCGGCGGTGTAGGGGTCGCGCATTTCCACCGTGGCGCCCAGCACGGCCACAAAGTCGAGCAGCGTGCTTTGCAGCTGGTGCTGGCTGGCCTCGAGCCGGGCGGTGCGTTCGGCCACCACGTCTTCCAGGTGGTGGCGCAGGCGCTGCATTTCCAGGTGGGTGCGCACGCGCGCCAGCAGCTCCTCGCGCTGGAAGGGCTTGGTCACGAAGTCCACCGCGCCCAGCCCGAAGCCGCGCAGTTTCTCGTCGGTGTCGGTCAGCGCGCTGACGAAGATCACCGGCACCGGCGCGGTGGCGGGGTCGGCCTTGAGGCGGCGGCAGACTTCGAAGCCGTCCATCTCGGGCATGCGGATGTCGAGCAGCACCAGCTCGGGCGGGCTGTGTTGCGCCGAGCGCAGCGCCAGCTCGCCGTTGATGGCGGAGCGCACCTCGTAGCCCTCGGCCTTGAGCAGCTCGGTCAGCAGTTTGAGGGAGGCGGGGGTGTCGTCCACCGCCAGGATGGTTCCGGAGTCGGGCATGGTTGGCCTATGTTAAGGCGTTGAGCGCGTTGAGGATGGTGGGGTAGTCGAAATTGTCCACCAGCGGCGCCAGCGTCTGGTGCAGTGTGGCGTCGTGCTGGCGCACGGCGTGCAGCGCGGCGTCGATGGCGGCGCTGTCCAGGCTTTCGAGCGCGGCCTGCAGCTGCTGGCGCAGCGCAGCGGGCAGCGGCGCCAGCGTGGCGGGCGTCAGCGGTGGGTGGGTGGCACTGCCGGGTGTGGCGGCACCGCTGGCCTCGTACCGGTAGCGCACGCCCAGGTGCTTGGCCATGCAGTCGTAGATCTCGCTGGAGCGGTAGGGCTTGCGCACAAAATCGTCCATGCCGGCGGCCAGCAGCTCGTCGCGCTGCTCCTGCAGCGCCGAGGCGGTGACGGCCACGATCCTGACCTCGCGCCCGTGCGGCAGCTGGCGGATGCGCCGTGTGGCCTCCACGCCGTCCATCACCGGCATGCGGTGGTCCATCCAGATGAAGTGCGGCGCCCACTGCTGGAACAGGCGCACGCCCTCCAGGCCGTTGTCGGCAATCTGGCAGGCAAAGCCCGCGTCCTGCAACAATTTGGAGAGCAGCAGCTGGTTGTCGCGCTGGTCTTCCACCACCAGAATACGGTAGGTGGGCTGCCCGGCCTCCAGCCCCAGCACGGTGCCGTGCGCGGGGCCATTGGCCGGGCGTGCGATGTCGCCTTCGCTGGCGGTCTGCAGCGGCAGTTCCAGCCGGAATACCGAGCCCCGGCCCAGCTGGCTGTCCAGGCTGATGCTGCCCTGCATGAGCTGCGCGAACTGCTGCGTGATGGCCAGCCCCAGCCCGGTGCCCTTGTTGATGCCCTGTTCGCCCAGCTGCACAAAGGGCTGGAAGATGCGGGCCTGGTCCTCGGGGGCGATGCCGGGGCCGGAGTCCTCGACCTCGATCACCAGCCGCGCGGGCTGCTGCGCCAGCGTGCCCAGCCGTATCGCCACGCCGCCTTGCTGCGTGAACTTGACCGCATTGCCCAGCAGGTTGATGAGCACCTGGCGCAGGCGCGGCTCGTCGCCCACGATGTAGCGCGGAAAGCTCGACGATTGGTCGATGAGCAGGCGCAGGCCTTTTTCCTGCGCGCGGATCTGCATCATGTCGATCACGTCGCGCACCAGCCCGCCCAGGTCGAACGGCACGTGCTGCAGTTGCACGCGCCCGGCCTCGATCTTGGCCATGTCCAGCACGTCGTTGATGAGGGTGAGCAGGTGCTCGCCGCTGCGGTTGATGATGTCGAGCTGCGGGCGCATGGCCTCGGGCAGCAGCGGGTCGTGCCGGATCAGGTTGGAAAACCCCAGGATGGCGTTGAGTGGCGTGCGCAGCTCGTGGCTCATGTTGGCCAGAAAGGCGCTCTTGGCCTGGTTGGCGGCCTCGGCGGCGTTGCGCGCCAGCACCAGGTCGGCGGTGCGCTGCTGCACTTCCTCTTCCAGGTGGTCTTTGTAGCGGCGCAGTTCGGCCTCGTGGCGCTGGCGTTCGGTGATGTCGCGCCCCACCGCCAGCACGCCCAGCACCACGCCGTCGGCGTTGCCGAACACGGTGGCGTTGAACAGGTGGTCGCTGATGTGGCCGTCGTGGTGGCGCATGGACAGCGGCCAGTCCACCACCGCGCCTTGCGCCAGCGCGCGCGTGTGCAGGCTGCGCGCCCGCTCCGGTTCGGTGAAGTGCTGGCTGAAGTCGCTGCCCAGCAGTGCGGCGCGCGCGCAGCCAGTGGCGGCCTCGGCGGCGGGGTTGGTGTCGGTCAGCGTGCCGTCGGGGCCAATCACCAGCAGTGGGTCCAGGTGTGCCTCGATCAGGCTGCGGCTGTAGCGTGCGGCGTCGCGCTGGGCCTGCTTGCTGGCCTGCAGCGCATCGAGCATGAGGTTGAAGCTGTCGGCCAGGCGGCTGATCTCGTGGTGGGTGTGGGCGGGCAGGGTGGCGCGCACGCTGGTCTGGCCATCGCGCACCTGCTGCGTGACCTGCACCAGCTCGTTGATGCCCTGGCCCAGGCGCTGCGCCACCCAGCGCGCCGCCAGCAGCGCCAGCCCCATGGCCAGCACCACAAAGGCGGCGTTGTTCCAGCTGCTGCGGCGCAGGTCGGCGGCAATGCCCTCGCGCCCCAGCGCCACGCGCGCCCAGCCGATGTGGCGCGCCTCGATCATCACCGGCGTGGCCACGTCGAGCACGTCGTCGTCGTTGGCCAGCACGCGCGCGTCGGTGGCCACGCCCGGCGCCAGCGGCCCGAGCTGGCGCAGGCTGTGGGCATCGACCAGGTAGAGCCCGACCTTGCTGGCGTCGCTGTGCGCCAGCACCCGGCCCTGGGGCGAGACTACCATGGCGTGGCGCAGCGCCGGGTAGCGCTGGAACGAGGCAATCACCTCCTGCAGGCCCACCACGTCGTTGGCCAGCATCCAGGGCCGTGCGCTCACCGCCAGCGACTGCGACAGCCCCAGCACGGCGCGGTGGTTCTCGCGGTACAGGCTGTGGCGCTGGTTGATGACGGAGTAGGCCGCCACCGCCGCAATCAGCAGTGAAAAGCCCAGCACGAACACCACCACGATCTGGCGCCGGAACGACTGCGGCGCGGCCCGCCGCCAGCCAGACAAGGGCCAGCTCATGGCGCGGCCTCCTGCGCCTGCAGCGGGCGCACCTCGCGCTCGAAGTCGGCCAGGAAGTCGCGGATCACGTGGTACTGCGCGTCGCTGGCGACCTCGAAGCGCGACAGCGGCAGCCGCGCCAGCAGTGCGCGTCCCTCTGGCGTGGTGTGCAGCTGCACCAGTTGCGCCACCACTTGCTGCACCACGGCGGCGGGCACGTCGTCGCGCGCCACCACGCTGTTGTTGATGAGCGGTTCGGTGGTCCAGCGCACCACCAGCTCGCGCGCCTGCTCGGGGTGCTCGGCCTGGAAGCCCTTCCACGGTACGGGCCAGGTGGTGCCCGCGCTGGCGTTGCCCAGGTACACATTCAGGATGGCCGACTCCTGCGAGCCGACGTAGAGGTTGTGCACGTCGCGCTGGATGCTCAGGCCGTGGCGCTGCAGGTAGGCCTGCGGCAGCATGGTGGCGGCCAGGGCGGTGGGGGCGGGGTAGGCGATTCTGTGGCCTTTCAGGTCGGTGATGCGCGCGATGGTGCTGTCGGCGCGGGTCAAAATCAGGCCGACAAACTCGGCGTCGTCGCCCATCTTGGCCACCACGCGGTAGCCGTGCGCCTGCGCCTTGAGTGTCTGGTAGGGGTTGGGCAGCGCAAAGTCGGGCTCGCGCTGGGCCAGCTTGCGCTCAAAGTCGTCGTAGTTGCGCGAGGCCTCGAGCCGGAAGCTGGCCCCGGCAATGCGCTGGTTGAGGTGGTCCACCAGCGGGCCGTACAGCGCAAACAGGCGCGCCGGGTTGTGCAGCGGGTGCACGGCCAGCACGTACTCGGGCCGCTGCGGCGTGGTGGGGGCGCTGGCGTAGGCCGGGGCAGTACTGGCACCCCGCGACGATGGCGCCGGCCCGCAACCCGCCAGCAGCGGCCACAGCGCCACACCGGCCAGCAGGGTCCACAGTGTTCTCAAGGGTGTGCTCCTTCCGGGCCGCTGCCCGCTGTTTCTACAATGGCAGTGCCGCCGTGGCCTGCTTCCACTTTGCACCAATGATGCCCGATCTTGCTTCCTCCATCCTTGCCGTTGCGCGCGTTGCCGCGCTGGGCGCGCTGCTGACGACCGGGGCCCACGCCATTGCCCAGCCCGCCGCCGCCGTGGCGCCCCCCGACTTGCCCGCGCCCACCCTGGCCGTGGGCAACGACCCCGTGGCCCCCGTGCCCGCGCTGGACGTGCCGCGCTACATGGGCAAGTGGTATGAGATTGCCCACTTGCCCAACTGGTTCCAGAAGAAATGCGTGGATTCCACCCACGCCGAATACACCCTGCAGCCCGACGGTCGGGTGCAAGTCGTCAACCGCTGCCGCCTGGCCAGTGGCGAGATGAACGAGGTTGTGGGCCAGGCGCGACAGGTGGGCGAGGGCGGCGCCACATCGCCCAGGCTCAAGGTGCGTTTTGCGCCCGAGTGGCTGTCCTTCCTGCCCATGGTGTGGGGCGACTACTGGGTGCTGGACTTGGACGCCGACTACCAGCTGGTGGCGGTGGGCGAGCCCACGCGCGAATACCTGTGGGTGCTGGCGCGCACGCCCCGGGTGTCGCCCGAGGCGTATGTGGCGTTGTTGCAACGCCTGGCGCAACAGGGCTTTAATGTGGGCTTATTGCAGCGCACGGCGCATCCACAATAAGGTGGTTTCAAGCCAAGCCATTCCACCGGAGAAGCAACACCATGCAAAACACCCAACGCCACCTGCTGTGCCTGGCCGCCGCCGCCCTGAGCGTGGCCGCCGCGCTGCCCGCCCATGCCGCCAACAGCTCCAGCACCGGCAAGGCCCGCACCGAACGCTGCAAGCCCACCTCGCAGCGCGAGATTGCCCAGCTGTTCGACCGCTGGAACAGCGCGCTCAAGACCGGCGACGCGCACAAGGTGGTGATGAACTACGACAAGACGTCGCTGCTGCTGCCCACCATGTCCAACCAGCCGCGCTTCACGGCGGAGGAAAAGGAGGACTACTTCCACCACTTCCTGGAAAACCACCCCAGCGGCAAGATCGACACGCGCCAGATCCAGATCGGCTGCAACACCGCCATCGACGTGGGCCTGTACACCTTCAGCTTTGCCAAGACCGGCGCCAGCGTGAGCGGGCGTTACAGCTTCACCTACCGCTGGACGGGCAAGCAGTGGCTCATCACCAGCCACCACTCCTCGGCCATGCCCGAGCGCGCCCCTGCCGCCAGCAACGCGCGCCTGCCGGGCCGCTTCGAGTTCATCAGCGGCCCGATGGAGTTCTAAGCGGCCGCCTTTCTGTTCCAATGCTGCCAGATCTTGTGTTTCAAAGCAGGCAGCATGAACAAAACCACCTCCAGCCCCCAGACCGCCCGTCGGCGCAAAGCCGCGCTGGCGGCGCCACTCTCCACGGTCGAGATCCGCAAGCGCCTGACGGCGTTCGTCCACAGCTGGCAGGCGGTGAAGGACGAAAAAGCCGACGCGCAAACCTTCACGCTGCGGCTGCTGGAGTGCTATGGCTTGAACGAGCACAACTACCTGCGCGAAGGCCGGGTACCCAAGCTCGGCGGGGCCACAGGCTACATGGATGGCTTCATTCCCGGCAAGCTCATCATCGAGTTCAAGAGCCTGGGCAAGAACCTCAAAAAAGCCGCCACGCAGGCGCTGGGCTACCACTGGGGCTTGCCGCCGGAGCAGCAGCCGCGCCACCTGCTGCTGTGCGACTTCGAGACCTTTGTGCTGATCGACCTGGCGCAGCAGACCCAGGCCACGTGGCAGCGCGCCGACTTGCCGCGCCACGCCGACAAGCTGCGCTTCTTGATTGACGACGCGCCCGGCGCGATTGTGGAAGAGCGCGATGCCGACCGCAAGGCGGCTTACCAGCTGGCACGGCTGCACGAGGGCCTGTTGCGCGTCAACTTTACCGGCAGGCCGCTGGAGTTGTTCCTCACGCGCACGCTGTTTTGCCTGTTTGCCGACGACACCGGCCTGTTTGGCGACAACGGCCAGTTCCACCGCTTTTTGCAAGGCTCGCGCGGCGATGGCGACGATCTGGGGCCGCGCTTGGCCCAGCTCTACCAAACGCTGAACAAGCCCGAACACCAGCGCCAGACCAATCTGGACGACGCTTACGCGCGCTTTCCCTACGTCAACGGCAGCTTGTTTGCCGACCTCAGCGAGGTGCCCAGCTTTGACAGCGACTTGCGCCAAGCCCTGATGGCCTGCGCCGAGATCGATTGGAAAGACATTTCGCCCGCCATTTTTGGCGCGATGTTCCAGGGCGTGCTGGAGGCCGACCCCGATGCCGCCGAGGCCACCACCCGGCACAAGGCCAACAAGGCGCGGCGGCGCGACCTGGGCGCGCACTACACCAGCGAGCGCCACATCCTGCGCGCCATCAACCCGCTGTTCATGGACGCGCTGCGCGCCGAATTCAAGGCCGCTGGCAAGGATGCCGACAAGCTCGACGCGCTGCTGCGCAAGCTGCCCACCCTCCACCTGTTCGACCCCGCCTGCGGTTGCGGCAACTTTCTGGTGATTGCGTACCGGGAGCTGCGCTTGCTGGAGTTGGACATCATCGAGCGCCGCTACAAGGCCAAAAACACCCGCCAAGGTGCGCTGCTGGCGCTGGCCGACTACGCCCGCGTCAGCCCCGACCAGTTGCACGGCATCGAAATTGAGGACAGCGCGGCGCACATTGCGCGCGTGGCCATCCTCATCACCGACCACCAGATCAACGAGCAGTCGCGCCACATTGGCTTGCCGCGCCCCACCATTCCGCTGGGCAAGATGCCCAACATTGTGTGCGCCAACGCGTTGGCCACCGACTGGGCCAGCGTGGTCGCCCCGCAACGCTGCACCTACATTGTGGGCAACCCGCCGTTTGTGGGGTACAGCAACCAGAACCCGCAGCAAAAGGCGGAGTTGGCCCGCGCCTGTGTGGGCGTGGAGGGTGCGGGCGTGCTGGACTACGTGGCCGCCTGGCACGTGACGGCCACCCGCTACATGGCGGCCAACCCCGCCGTGCGCGCGGCGCTGGTGTCCACCAACTCCATCACGCAGGGCGAACAGGTGGCGGTGTTGTGGCGCTGGATGCACGCGCAGGGCGTGAAGATCGAGTTTGCGCACCGCACCTTCCAGTGGAGCAACGAAGGGCTGGGCGTGGCCGCCGTGCATTGCGTCATCGTCGGCTTTGGCCTGCAAGAGCGGCCCGACAAGCTGATTTTTGAGTACGACGACATCAAGGGCGAGCCCAAGGCGGTGCCCGCGCAGCACATCAACCCGTATTTGATTGATGCGCCCACGGTGTTCATCGACAAGCGCCGCAAGCCGCTGTGTGTGGGCGTGCCCGAGATGGTCAAAGGCAGTCAACCCACCGATGGCGGCCACTTGCTGCTGTTACCCGAGGCAGCGGATGCCCTGCGCGCCAGCGACCCCATAGCGGCCAAGTACCTGCGGCGTTTTCTGGGGGCGGACGAGTTCCTCAACAACCTGCCGCGTTATTGCTTGTGGCTCAAGGACAGCACGGCCACCGACCGCCGCGATTCGCCCGAAATCCGGCAACGCATGGCCGCTGTGCAGGCCATGCGCCAAGCCAGCCCCAAGTTGCCCACGCAAAAGTTGGCCGAGGTGCCGTACCTGTTTGGCGAAATTCGGCAAACCGCCAAGCCTTATTTGTTGATACCCAGTGTTTCTTCCGAAAACCGAAAGTTCGTACCGATTGGTTATCTAACACCAGATGTCATTGCCAGCAATCTGGTTTTCATGCTGCCCGATGCCACGCTGTACCACTTTGGCGTGTTGTGTTCCACCATGCACAACGCTTGGCTGCGTACGGTGTGCGGTCGTCTCAAGAGCGATTTTCGTTATTCCAACACCATTGTTTACAACAATTTTGTGTGGCCCCATCGGCCCACAGCGGCCCAAGTCAAGGCTGTAGAACGCGCGGCCCAAGCCGTGCTGGAGGCCCGCGCCGCCGAAGAGCGCAAGTGTGCCGAGCAGGGTCAAACCTGTTCGCTGGCGGCCCTGTATCCCACCGATGCCACCATGCCCGCCGAGCTGCTCAAAGCCCACCAGCAACTCGACAAGGCCGTCGATGCCGCCTACGGCTACAAACCCCGCAAGGACGGCACCCCCGACGAAGCCCACCGCGTCGCCTTCCTGTTTGGCTTGTACCAGGCGTTGTTGCACCCGCTGGACCAGGGGTAGGCAGGGCAGCGTTTGAATATACTCTGGCCGGTATATTGTGGCCACTGTGGTGGCCTATCCTGCCTGTTTCTGCCCCAAGGAGGTTTGCCCATGTCCGATGTCGATCAACTCCCGCTGCACAACCGTGAACTGGACGTGCTCCACCGCTGCGTGCCTTTGCAGGCCCAGCGCATCATCGAGGTGGGGTGCGGCAACGCACGGCTGGCGCGCGAGCTGCTGCAACAGTACCCCGACTGCCACGTCACGGGGCTGGAGGTGGATGCCATCCAGCACGCCAAAAACTTGGCACGGCCCCAGCCGGGGCTGGTGTTTGCCGCCGCTTGTGCCACCGCCTTGCCCTATGCCGATGCCAGTTTTGACCTGGCGCTGATGCTCAAGTCGCTGCACCACGTGCCGCTGGACGGGTTGGACACCGCCTTGCGCGAGGTGGCGCGCGTGTTGCGCCCCGGTGGGCACCTGTATGTTTCCGAGCCGATCTACGACGGTGCGCTCAACGAGGTGGTCAAACTGTTCAACGACGAAGGTGTGGTGCGCGCTGCTGCCCAGCAGGCGCTGGACCGCGCCTTGGCCGACACCCCGTACTGGGAGGCGGTGGCCGAACACCGCTTTGCCCAAGCGGTGCATTACCGCGACTTTGCCGAGTTTGAGCAGCGCATGCTGCGCCCCACCTTTGCCGACCATGGCATCACCGACGAGGTGGTGTGCCGGGTGCGGCAGGCCTTCGAGCCCCACATGGGCCCGGACGGCGCGCACTTTGTGCGGCCCATGCACGTGCGGTTGTTGCGTCGCAGCCAAGCGGCGCTGGCGCACGCGCACTGAAAGCGCCAGCCCGCGTCAGGTGGCAGGAGCTGCCGTTGCGGGCGCAGGGGCGGGTGTGGTCGCGGGCGGCGTGGCGGGCAGTGTCACGGTCACGGTGGTCAGGTTGTCGATGTCCGAGACTTCCATGCTGATCTGGCCGTGCTGGGCTTCGGTCAGCAGCTTGGCCGAGTAGGTGCCCAGGCCGGTGCCGCCTTGCTTGCCGCTGGTGATGAACTTGTCGAAGAAGCGAGCGCGGATCTCGGGCGGCACCACGCCCCGGTTCTGGATGCTGATGCGGCACCGGTCGCCTTCGGCAGCCAGCATCACGGTCAGGGTGGTGTGGTCGGGCGCGGCCTCGAACGCGTTCTTGAGCAGGTTGTTGAACAGCGAGTAGCACAGCGTGGCGTCGCCCCACACCACGGGGGGGGCGCTTTGCTGCAGCGCCAGGTGCAGCTGCTTGCTGGCAAAGGTGGTGCCCAGCAGCGCGGTGGTGCGTTGCAGCAGGTCGGCAATGTCCACCTTCTGCGCGTGCAGCTCGAAGCGGTGGGTCTCGATCTTGAACAGCTCCGACGAGAGGTTGATCATGTTCATCACCTCCAGCGTGGTCTGCTCGATGGCGTGCAGCTGCTCGGTCTGGGTGGGGCTGGCGCTGCCATCGCCCAGCATGGCGCGCACAATGCCGATCACGCCCGCCAGCGGTGCCTTGAGGTCGTGGCGGGTGATGTGCTCGATGTCCTCGCGCAGGTGCGCCATCTCCAGCATGTCGTCGTAGCTGGCCTGCAGCTGCTTGTGCAGCCCGATGTAGCGCATGAAGTTGCGCACGCGCAGCTTGAGCGTGGCCGGGTCCACCGGCTTGGTCACGTAATCGACCGCGCCCAGCTCCAGGCCCTTGCTGCGCGCCTCGGTGTCGGTCATGGCGGTGACGAAGATGACCGGGATGCCCTCGGACATGGGGTGTTCGCGCAGCTTTTGCAGCACCTCGAAGCCGTCCATGTCGGGCATCATCACGTCGAGCAGCACCAGGTCGGGCGGCGTGTCGGACTGGCACATCTTGAGCGCCTTCTCGCCGTTGATGGCCAGGTGGATGCGGTACTCGCTCTTAAACAGGTTGGACAGCAGCATCAGGTTGTCGGGCGTGTCGTCCACGATCAGGATGCTGGGGCGCTCGTGCGCGTTGGCCTTGCCCTTGTAGAGGCGCTGCAGCGTGGCGGCCTCGACCTCGCTGTGCGCGCCGCCCTTGGCCGGGTCGCTCACGGGCTGGGGCAGGATGCGCGGCGGGCGGTTCTGGGTGCGCGCGCTCATGGCCTTCTCGATGCGGTTGGCCAGCCGCGCGGGCGAGTAGGGCTTGATGAGCAGGTCGGTCACGCCGTGCGCGATGGCCTGCTGGATGTGGGTGCGCTCGGCCTCGGCGGTGATCATGATGAAGGGCAGGCGCTCGAGTTTGGGGTCGGTGCGCAGGGCCTTGAGCAGCTCCAGTCCGGTCATGACGGGCATGTTCCAGTCCGACAGCACCACGTCCACGCGCTGGCTGTTGATGATGCGCAGCGCCTCCAGCCCGTTGGGTGCTGTCAGAATGTTGTTGGCACCCAGGGATCGCAGCTGGTTGGCGGTGATTTTGCGCATGGGCTCAAAATCGTCCACCACCAGGAAAACAGTGTCAGAGTTGAACATTGTGTGTAGAAGAATGGGCCACAGAGGCACGACCGCCCGCAGGGTGCGGCTGGGGTCGAACCAATTGTTGCACAGCCCGCCAAAGGAAATCTTGCCAATATGCCAATGATGTTGTTGAAGTGGATGCGCCTGGGCGCGCTGGCGCTGCTGTTGCCCGGTGGGGCCGGGCTGGCCAGCGCCGACGAGGCCATGGCCTTGCAACCGCTGGCCCCCGTGCTGCCCGGTGCGCTGCCCGGTGCGTTTGTGGAGGTGCCCGCCACCGCCCGGACGCTGCAGCAGTTGCGCGCCGGGGGCTATGTGCTGTACCTGCGCCACGGCGCCACCGACAACACCCGGCCCGACCGCGCCCCGGCGGTGGACCTGGACGATTGCGGCACGCAGCGCCCGCTCAACGCCCAGGGCTGGGCGCAGCAGCAGGCGGTGGGGCAGGCGTTGCGCCGCGCGGGCGTGCCGGTGACGGAGTTGCGCATCAGCCCCCTGTGCCGCACCCGCGACAGCGCGCGCGCCGCGTTCCCCGATCTCAAGCCGGTGGTGGATCCGCTGCTGATCTACGCCGCCAACCTGACCGAGACCGAGAAGGCGCCGGTGGTGGCCAACACCCGGCGCTGGCTGTCGGCCAGCGTGCCGCCGGGGCAGAACCGCGTGCTGCTGGCGCACGCCTCCAACCTGATGGAGGTGATGGGCTACTTCCCGAAGGAGTCGATGCTGGTGGTGCTGCGCCCCAAGGGCGAGCAGCACGGCTTTGAGTACGTGGCCAGCATCCCGCACGGCGCCTGGGCCCGCTTGCTGCCATGACGCCCGACGCACCGCCACCGCGCCGCCACCACTGGCTGGGCCTGTTCTGGCCGGTGGCGCTGGTCATGCTGCTGGTGGGCGCGCTCAACGGCGGCGTGCTGGCCTACTTGAGCCACAGCTACCGCCAGGCCAACACGCAGCAGCAGGTCAAGTCCATCCAGCTGGTGGCGGTGGCGCACCTGAACCAGGAGGTGGCCGCGATCCAGCTGCTGGCCGGCCAGACGCTGGAGCGCGCCGCGCGCGGCGAGCTCGACACCGGCACGCTCTACCTGCAGCACACGCAGGTGGTGAACCGGCTGGCGCGCCTGCACCAGCAGCTGCAGGCGCTGCCGCCCGATCCGGCCTACCAGCAGCACGTGCGCCTGGCGCGCCAGGAGTTTGACGCCTACCGCAACTTCATCGTCATGGCCACCGACCTGGCGGTGGTGGAGCCGCCCAGCGCGGCGCGCTACACGCTGCAGGCGGCGCAGGCGCACGCCCGCGTCTCGCAGCACACGGCGGCCATGGCGCACGCCATTGCGCGCACCCTGGCCAGCCGGGTGCAAGACCAGGCCCAGACCTTTGCCGCCCACGCGCAGTGGGCCTGGGGCCTGGGCGGCGCGATGCTGCTGTTGCTGGTGCTGGGCTGGTGGTGGCTGGCCAGCCGCGTCACGGGCCGCTTGCTGTGCCTGGCGCACGCCATGTCGATGCTGGCCGCCCAGCGCAGCGGCACGCCGGCGTGGCCCGCCATCCAGGCGCTGGCCAGCCGCCCGCGCGGCCTGATGCCCGAGATGGCGCAGGCGCTGCTGGCCTTGCGCACCGTGGTGCTGGAGCGCCAGCAGGCGCAGCAGGCGCTGGCGCAGCGCGTGCAGGAGCTGGCCTGCCTGTTCGACATCAACCGCATCACCGAGCGCGATGAGCTGGAGCTGCCCGCCATGCTGGCCGAGGTGGTGGCCCGCCTGCCCGCTGCCCTGCACCCGCCCGGCCAGGTGCAGGTGTGCATCACCTACGGCGACTTCGAGGACTGCAGCGGCCCGCCACTGCCCGCCGACGGCTGCGTCACGCTGGCGCTGGACATAGGCGCTGGCCCCGGCCTGGACGGCGTGCCCGCCACCCAGGGCCAGCTGCAGGTGCGCTACGCCGTGCCCGCGCAGGGGCCAGCACCGGTGTGCTCGCCCGAGGAGCGCGCCATGCTCGAGGCCGTGGCCAGCAGCCTGAGCAGCGCCCTCAAGCGGCGCCACATCAGCACGCTGGAGCACGACCACCAGGCGCTCATGCGCGCCGTGATCGAGGAGGCGCCCTACGCCATCGAGGTGGTGGATCCGGGCGACTTCTCCTTTGTGACCGTCAACGCCGCCGCCTGCCGCTGGCTGGGCCACACGCGCGAGCAGCTGCTGGGCATGACGCTGTTCGACATCCAGGCCCGACTGGGCCAGGGCGAGGTGGCCGAGCTGACGGCGCAGGTGCTGGCCGGGCGCAGCATCGACTCCGAGAACCGCTACCGCCGCCGCGACGGCTCCGAGCTGGACGTGCAGCTGCGCGCCTGCGCCGTGCACCTCAAGGGGCGCGACTACCTGGTGCTGGCCTGGAACGACATCACCGCCGAAAAGGCGGCGCTGGCGCACAGCCGCAAGCTGTCGTTGGTGGTGGAGCAAAGTCCGACCTCGGTCATCATTGCCGATTTGCACGGCAACATCGAGTACGTCAACGACGCTTTCGTGCAGCACACGGGCTACAGCCGCGAGGAAGCCATCGGGCGCAACCCGCGCTTTCTCAAGTCCAACAAGACGCCCAGCGGCACCTACAGCGAGCTGTGGGCCACGCTGCTGCGCGGCGAGGTCTGGCACGGCGAGTTCATCAACCACACGCGCGACGGGCGCGAGCAGATCGAGGCCGCCACCATTGCGCCGCTGCACCAGCCCAACGGCCAGGTCACGCACTACGTGGCCACCAAGGAGGACATCACCGAGCGCAAGCGCCAGGAGCGCCAGCTGCACCAGCTGTTCATGGCGGTGGAGCAAAGCCCCGAGAGCGTGGTCATCACCAACCTGGAGGCACGCATCGAGTACGTGAACCAGGCCTTTGTGCGCAACACCGGCTACACCAAGGACGAGGCACTGGGCCTGAACCCGCGCGTGCTCAAGTCGGGGCGCACGCCCAAGGCGGTGTACGACGACATGTGGCGCACGCTGCTGCACGGCGAGCCCTGGAGCGGCGAGCTCATCAACCGGCGCAAGGACGGCACCGAATACACCGAGCTGGCCAAGATTGCGCCGGTGCGCCAGCCCGACGGCAGCATCACGCACTACCTGGCGATCAAGGAAAACATCACCGACAAGAAGCAGCTGCTGGCCGAGCTGCAGCGCCACCGCGACCACCTGGAGCAGCTGGTGACGCTGCGCACCACCGAACTGAGCGAGGCGCGCGACGCCGCCGAAGCCGCCAACCGCAGCAAGAGCGACTTCCTGGCCAACATGAGCCACGAGATCCGCACGCCCATGAACGCCATCATCGGCATGTCGATGCTGGCGCTGCAGACGCCGCTGGACAAGAAGCAGCGCAACTACATCGAGAAGGTGCACCGCGCGGGCGAGAACCTGCTGGGCATCATCAACGACATCCTGGATTTCTCCAAGATCGAGGCGCACAAGCTCAGCATGGAGCAGATCGAGTTCCACCTCGACGAGGTGATGGAGCACCTCTCGACCCTGGTGGCGATGAAGACCGAGGACAAGGGCCTGGAGCTGCTGTTCGACACCGCGCCCGACGTGCCCACCGCGCTGGTGGGCGACCCGCTGCGCCTGGGCCAGGTGCTGCTGAATCTGGCCAACAACGCCGTCAAGTTCACCCAGCGCGGCGAGGTGGTGGTGGGCGTGGAGACGGTGGCCCAGACGCCCGACAGCGTGGAGCTGCACTTCTACGTGCGCGACACCGGCATCGGCATGACGCCCGAGCAGTGCGCCAAGATGTTCCAGCCCTTCAGCCAGGCCGATGCCTCCACCACGCGCAAGTACGGCGGCACCGGGCTGGGGCTGGTCATCTCCAAGAGCCTGGTGGAGCTGATGCAAGGGCACATCTGGGTCGAGAGCGAGCCGGGCCGGGGTTCGGTGTTCCACTTCCACGCCCGCCTGGGCCTGCAGCGCGAGGCCGCGCCCCGGCGCGCGCTGGACCTCGCCGCGCTGCACGGCCTGCGCGTGCTGGTGGTGGACGACAACCCCACCGCGCGCGAGGTGCTGTGCGCCATGCTCGACAGCCTGGGCGCCCACCCCGACGCCGCCAGCAGCGGCCCGCAGGCGCTGGAGCGGGTGCGCGCGGCCCAGCCGCCCTACGACCTGCTGCTGATGGACTGGAAGATGCCGGAGTGGGACGGCTTTGAGACCCTGCAGCACCTGCAGGCCGATGCCGGGGTGGTGCTGCCCGCCGTCATCATGGTCACGGCCCACGGCGGCGAGGACGCGCGCGACATGGCGCAGCGCCAGGGCGTGGCGGTGGCGGCGGTGCTGTCCAAGCCCGCCTCGCGCGCGGCGCTGGGCAGCGCCATCGGCAAGGCGCTGCACGAGCAGGGCCACCCCGGCGAGCCCACGCCGCCAGCCAGCGCCCCGCTGCTGCAGGCCAGCCCCGTGGCGGCCCAGCTGCGCGGTGCGCGCGTGCTGCTGGTGGAGGACAACGACATGAACCAGGAGCTGGCGCAGGAGTTGCTGCACCAGGCCGGCATGGAGGTGGTGCTGGCCGAGCATGGCCAGGAGGCGCTGGACATGCTGGCGCGTGATGCCGACTTCGACGGCATTCTGATGGACTGCCAGATGCCGGTGATGGACGGCTACACCGCCACCGGCCATATCCGCCAGCACCCGGTGTGGGGCCGCATTCCGGTGATTGCCATGACCGCCAACGCCATGGCCGGCGACCGCGAGAAAGTGCTGGCCGCCGGCATGTGCGACCACATTGCCAAGCCGCTCAATGTGGGCGAGATGTTTGCCACCCTGGCCAAGTGGATCCACCCGGTGCGCCACGCGGGCGGGGCGGCGCCCACGCTGGCCCCGGCCAGCACGTCACCGCACGCGCTGGCGCTGGCGCCGCTGCCCGGCATCGACGTGCAAGATGGCCTGGCGCGCACGCTGGGCAACGCCGGGCTGTACCAGCGGCTGCTGCTGCAGTTCCGCAACGGCCAGGGCCACTTTGCCGAGCTGTTCGAGCAGGCGCGCCACGACACCAGCGACCCCCACGCCGCCGAGCGTTGCGCCCACACCCTCAAAGGCACGGCGGGCAACATTGGTGCGCACGGGGTGCAGCAGGCCGCCGCCGCACTGGAGCACGCCTGCCACGCCCAGGCCGACCCCGTTGAAGTGGATACCCTGCTGCGTCAGGTGCTGGACCAGCTGCTGCCGGTGCTCGGCGGCCTGCAGGCCTTGCCCGACCCTGCCGCGAGCACCGCCCCCACCGAGGCCCCGCTGGACGCGGCCAGCTTTGCGCTGCTGGTGGCGGACTTGCAGGAGCTGCTGCGCGAGTCCGACTTCGAGGCCAGCGACCTGTGGGACGAGCACGAGGCGCTGTTCCGCGCCGCCTGGCCCGACCACTGGCAGGCCATTGCCAACGAGCTGCGCGCGTTCGACTTCAGCGCCGCGCTGGAGCGGCTGCAGCAGGCGCAGGCCGCCCGTGGTGCGTGATGCCCCGGACGGGCCGGGGGAGCTGGCGCCGGTTTACCCAGCTTACGCGGAAAGCCTCGCCGTTCACAGCGGGGATGGACAGCGCGGACGGCGTAGCCGTCCTATTGGCTCAAATTATCGGTTACCAACATAGAATGAATCTCGTGCAACGCCTCCAATCTTTCCGGTACGAACTGCGCCCGAACGGCCAGCAAGCGTGCCAGATGCGCTGCTTTGCGGGCGCGTGCCGTTTTGTGTTCAACAAGGCACTGGCGTTGCAGCAGGAACGGCACGCAGCCGGTGAAAAGCGATTCACTTATGCCCAACTGTGCCAAACCCTGACGGCTTGGAAAAAACAGCCTGAGCTGCTGTGGCTCAACGATGCTCCCAGCCAGCCGTTGCAACAAGCCCTGAAGAATCTGGAACGCGCCTACACCAACTTCTTCGAGAAACGCGCAGCCTTCCCACGTTTCAAGAAAAAAGGCCAGTCCGAGAGCATTCGCTATCCGCAAGGTGTTCGGCTCGATCAGACCAATGGCCGCATCTTTCTGCCCAAGTTGGGCTGGGTGCGGCTACGCCTGTCGCGCCCGGTGCTGGGCACCATCAAGAACGTGACTGTTCGCCTACGTGCGGGCAAGTGGTTTGTCAGCATCCAGACTGAACGCGAAGTGGCAGCGCCTGTACCGCAAGCCACCAACGCCATCGGCATCGACATGGGCATTGCGCGCTTTGCCACCTTCAGCGATGGCGATTTTCTTGCGCCGCTGAACAGTTTCAAGCGCCACCAAGTGCGGCTGGCCCGCTACCAGCGGCGGATGAGCCGCAAGGTCAAATTCAGCAACAACTGGAAAAAGGAAAAAGCCAAAGTCCAGCAGCTTCATACCCGCATTGCCAACTGTCGCCAAGACTTCCTGCACAAGGCCACCGCAGCGATCAGCCAAAACCACGCGCTCGTCTGCATCGAGGATTTGCAGGTTGGCAACATGTCCAAGTCGGCACAAGGCAGCAAAGACAAGCCCGGCAAAAACGTGAAGGCCAAGTCCGGCCTGAACCGCTCGATCATGGATCAAGGCTGGTACGAATTCCGCCGCCAGTTGACGTACAAGCTGGAGTGGTCGGGCGGTATGCTGGTGGCGGTGCCACCGCACCACACCAGCCAAACCTGCCCGCACTGCGGGCACATTTCGCCGGACAACCGGCGCACGCAAGCACAGTTTCTGTGTGTGCAATGCGGCTACCAAAACCACGCCGATGTGGTGGGAGCCATGAACATTTTAGAGCGCGGACTGCGCTTGTTAGCCTGTGGAGAGGACGTTAGCCGCGCCAAGGTCGCAAGACCGAAACGCGCAGCCTCTGCGAAGCAGGAACCCGCCGAGGCGACCCGTGCCCAGCATGATGCAGGCACGGGCGCGGTAGGAATCCCCGTCCTTTGGGACGGGGAGGATGTCACTGTTCCGCCGTCTTGACGTAGCGGCCGTCGCGGATTTCGGTGAAGAACACCTTGCGCGGCGTGTCGCCGTTAGCGTCGAACGTGATGGTCTGCTGCAGGCCCTGGAACGGGCCGCTGCGCAGCGCGGCTTGCTTGACGGTCTCGTTGCCCTTGCGGTTCTTCAGGGCGGTCAGCACCACGGTGGCGGCGTCGTAGGCCGAGACCGAGCTGTAGCCGGGCTTGCGCTGGAAGCGTTTGTAGTACGCGTCGCTGAAGTCCTTGAAGCGCGCCGAGTCGTCGTCGCGGTCGTAGTTCTGCACGATCAGCAGGCCCTGCACCACGTCGCCGCCCAGTTCAATCAGTTGTTCGGTGGCGGCCCACTCGGCGGCGCCGATGGGCAGCTGCGGCGCTTGCTTGCGCGCCTGTTGCGCCAGCCGCGCCACGTCCAGCGCGCCCGAGATGAAGAACAGCCCGTCGGGCTTGTTGGCCAGCATCTTCTGCATCACGCTGGCAAAGTCGGCGTTCTCGCTCGATTCGTACGGTACCTCGGCGGCGAGCTGCTGGCCCTGGGCCTGCACGGCGGCGCGGAATTCATCCAGCCAGGACTTGGTGAAGTTGAGGTTGCGCGTGTCGTAGGCCACCGCAATGTGGGTCTGGCCGCGCGCGGCCATGACGCGGGCGTAGTCGCGCGCGTTGTCGCGCGTGGTGCGGTTGATGCGGAACAGGTTGTCGTCCTTGCCGTAGAAGTCCATCGAGGTGATGGTGGGGCTGACCTGGAAGATGCCCGCCGCGCCGGTGATGGGCACGATGACCTGTGCCATGCCGCTGGTGAAGGGGCCGATCACGCCTTCGACCTTGGCCGCCACCAGCTCGTTGCTGGACTGCGCTGCCACGGTCTTGCTCTGCGCGTCGTCCTTGGCAATGAGCTCGACGCGGCGGCCATCGACGCCACCGTTGCGGTTGAACTGCTCCACCGCCAGGATCACGCCGTTGAGCCCGGCCTGGCCGTTGTCGGAGTTGCGGTCGGTCAGCCCGCCAATGAAGCCGATCTGCAGCGGCGGCTGGGGGCCGCAGCCGGCCAGGGCGGCGGCCAGCAGCGTGGTGGCAACGGAGGTGGCAAGGGTGGGGAATCGGGCCATGGGCGGGGGTGCTCCGGTGTGTGTGGGGGGGCGGATGTGTTCCAGATAATAATGGGCTTTTGGCCCCGTCCTGTTGCGTCTTCCCCATGTTCCATTGCCTGCCCGCGCGGGGCGCCTGCCATGGCCGCTCCTGAAGCACCCGCCCCCTTGCCGCCCGTGGCCCCCGCGGCGCTGGCCGCCGCCGTGCCGGGCCGGTGGTGGGTGCGCTGGCGCCGGGAGTGGACGCATTCGCTGCGGTTCCGCTTTCTGGCGCTGGGGCTGATGCCGCTGCTGGTGGCGTTTCCGGTGGTGATTGCGGCGCTGGTGCTGGTGGGCGGCGAGCGCAGCAACAGCCTGCTGCAGGCCAACGTGCGCAGCAACCTGGCCGGGGCGCACAACTACCTGGCCCAGATGAAGACCCAGACCAGCGTGCGCCTGGCGCAGCTGGTGCGCTCCGAGCGCCTGATCGACGCCGTGAAGAACCACCAGCGCAGCCGCGACATTGACCAGTTGCTGCACACGGCGGCCGAGAGCAGCGGGCTGGACTACCTGGTGGTGGCCACCGCCGACGGGCGCGTGCTGGCCTCCAGCACCGGGGTGGCGCTGTCCAACCGGCTGCCCGACTCGTACGTGATCCGCCAGGCGCGCATCGGCGTGGCCAACGCGGCCTACGAGCGTTTCGGGGCGCTGGAGCTCAACGCGCTGTCGCCGCAGTTTGCGCAGCAGGTGCAGGGCGCGCCGGGCCAGCCCGAGCCGGGCCAGGGCCTGCTCATCAACGCGGCGGCGCATTTTCCGCTGAGCGTGGACATTCCCGACACCATCCTGGTGGGCGGCATGCTGCTCAACAAGAATCTGTCGCTGATCGAGCACATGCGCGAGATCATCTACCCCGTGGGCACGCTGCCCGACGACAGCGAGGGCATGACCGCCATCTTTCTGGACGCGCAGGCCATTGCGTCGAGCCGCCAGCACAGCAACGGCACCCAGCCGCCCGGGCTGCAGGCCCCGCCCGAGGTGCTGCGCACCGTGCTGCAGGAGCAGCTGCCCTGGTTTGGCACCCACGCTGTGGCCAACGAGAGCTACATGCTGGGCTACCAGGTGCTGACCAACGGCGACGGCGCGGCGGTGGGCATGATTGGCGTGGGCTTTCCGGCCGCGCCCTACCAGCGCATGGCGCTGGTGCTGCTGGCGCTGGTGTCGGGCCTGCTGGCGCTGAGCATGCTGGCCATTTCGGTGCTGTTCCTGCGCGCCGGGCGCGAGCTCACGCAGCGCCTGCAGGCCATGGGCGACACCATGAACGCGGTGCGCCAAGGCCAGCGCCAGGCGCGGCTGGCGCTGCCGGGCGAGCGCGACGAGCTGGCCCGCCTGGGCCAGGACTTCAACGACCTGCTCAACACCATTGCCGAGCAGGAGGCCCAGCAGCAGGCCGCCCAGCGCACCATTGCCGACGAGGCCGCGCGCCGGCGGGTGCTGTTCGAGCAGGCGCGCGACGGCGTGGTCATCATCGACACCCAGGGCCACGTGGTGGAATGCAACACCAGTGGCGCGGCCATGCTGGGCTACAGCACCGCCGAGCTGCGCCACCGCCGCTGGCACGACTGGGACGCCCAGCACAGCCCGGCCCAGATCGACGAGCTGCTGCACAACGTGGGGCCGCAGGGCCGTTTTTTGGAAACGCTGCACCGGCGCAAGGATGGCAGCACCTATACGGCGGAAGTGTCGCTGAGCCGCGCCGAGTGGGCGGGCCAGACGCTGGTGTTTGCGCTGCACCGCGACATCTCGCAGCGCAAAGCGGTGGAAGAGGAGCTGGAGCGTTACCGCCAGAACCTGGAGCGGCTGGTGCAGGAGCGTACCCGTGCGCTGAACGAACTCAACGCCGACCTGGAGCACATGGTGGACGTGCGCACCGCGCAGCTGGCCGCCGCCAACGCCGCCAAGAGCGAATTCCTGGCCAACATGAGCCACGAGATCCGCACCCCCATGAACGCGGTGCTGGGGCTGGCGCAGCTGCTGCTGGACATGGAGCTGGGGCCCAAGCAGCGCGACTACATGCACAAGATCCACCAGGCGGCCACCACGCTGCTGGGGGTGTTGAACGACATCCTGGACTACTCCAAGATCGAGGCCGGCTACCTGCGGGTGGAGACCGTGCCGCTGCGCCTGGACGAGGTGCTGCGCAACAGCGTGACGCTGTTCGAGAACCGCGCCGCCGAAAAGCAGCTGCAGCTGGACTGGCAGATCGAGCCGCAGGTGCCGCTGCTGCTGGAGGGCGACCCGCTGCGCCTGGGCCAGGTGCTCAACAACCTGATTGGCAACGCCATCAAGTTCACCGCGCGCGGCAGCGTGCAGGTGCAGGTGGCGCTGGCGCAGAACTTGGCGCAGGCGGTGCTGCTCAAGGTGGTGGTGCGCGACACCGGCATTGGCCTGACGCCCGAGCAGGTGGGCGGCATCTTCGAGGCCTTCCAGCAGGCCGACGCCTCCACCACGCGCAAGTACGGCGGCACCGGGCTGGGCCTGAGCATCAGCAAGCGGCTGGTGGAGCTGATGGGCGGCGAGATGGGCGTGGAGAGCGAGGCCGGGCAGGGCAGCCGCTTCTGGTTCACGGTGCGGCTGGGGCTGTGCGCGCCGTCGCTGGCCGCGCCCGGCGCGACTGACCGCGACGCCACCTGGCTGCCCGGCGGCAGCGCCCCGGCCTGGAGCGAGGTGGTGGCCATCACCGCCCCCATACGCGGCGCGCGCGTGCTGCTGGTGGACGA
>NZ_NWBQ01000081.1:35260-35792 GCF_002837135.1 Macromonas bipunctata
GCTGGAGCTGGCCACGCAGCAGCCGTTTGACGCCATCCTGATGGACTTGCACATGAACGGCATGGACGGCTTTGCGGCGGCGCGTGCCATCCGCGCCCACCCGGTGGGCCATGATGTGCCCATCATTGCGCTGTCGGCGGCGGCGCTGCAGCGCGACGTGGCCGCCAGCCAGGCGGCGGGCATGAACGCGCACCTGCCCAAGCCCATCAACGCGCTGCAACTGGCGCGCGCCCTGGTGCAGTGGATTGCGCCACGCAGCGCCGACGCCCCCGCCACCTTGCCAGCGCCCGGGGTGGCAGACGGTCCAGCCGCACCTTCAACGTCCGCCGCATCCGCCACGGCGGCCGGCCCTGCGCCAGCGGCCCGGGTGGCGGCGCCGTTCCAGCTGCCGGGGCTCGATGTGGTGCGCGCCGTGGCCGCGCTCGACCACGACTGGGGCCGCCTGCGCCGCGTGCTGCTGAGCTTCTACCGCGACTGCGCGCCCCTGCCCGCCGCGCTGGACGCCGCGCTGCAGCAGCGCCACTGGGCCGAG
>NZ_NWBQ01000082.1 GCF_002837135.1 Macromonas bipunctata
CAGTTGCAGGGTTTTGGTGGTGGTGTTCACGCCGACGATGATACGGGTCGGCTACACAAAAGACAACAGGCCGTCCCGGCCTGATCGCTCGAACCTCGGGCTGAACCCCGAGGCTTGCCGCTCAGTCTGGGTCATCAGGTTTTCCAACAGGTGCGCGCAACATGCGAAAATAGCGCCCCCATCAATTGACGCACTTTTTTGGAACCGCCGATGAAATACGCTTCCGTACACCAATTCCTGCAGCACGTGGCCGAACGCAACCCCGGCCAGCCTGAATTCCTGCAAGCCGTGACCGAAGTCATGGAGAGCCTGTGGCCCTTCATCGAAAAGCACCCCAAGTACGCCGAACAAGGCCTGCTGGACCGCCTCCTGGTCGAGCCTGAGCGTGTGGTCATGTTCCGCGTCAGCTGGGTGGACGACCAGGGCAACGTGCAAGTCAACCGGGGCTACCGCATCCAGCACAACATGGCCATCGGCCCGTACAAGGGTGGCATCCGCTTCCACCCGTCGGTCACGCTGTCGGTGCTCAAGTTCCTGGCCTTCGAGCAGACCTTCAAGAACGCGCTGACCACCCTGCCCATGGGCGGCGGCAAGGGCGGCTCCGACTTCGACCCCAAAGGCAAGAGCCCCGCTGAAGTGATGCGTTTCTGCCAGGCCTTTGTGTCGGAGCTGTTCCGCCACATCGGCAGCGACACCGACGTGCCGGCGGGCGACATCGGCGTGGGTGGCCGCGAAGTGGGCTACATGGCCGGCATGTACAAGAAGTTGTCCAACCGCGCCGACTGCGTGTTCACCGGCAAGGGCCTGAGCTTTGGCGGCTCGCTGATCCGCCCCGAAGCCACCGGCTACGGCACCGTGTACTTTGCCCAGGAAATGCTCAAGACCCGTGGCAAGTCGTTCAACGGCCTGCGAGTCAGTGTCTCGGGCTCGGGCAACGTGGCCCAGTACGCGGTCGAGAAAGCGATGGAACTCGGCGCCAAGGTCATCACCGTGTCCGACTCCAGCGGCACCATCATCGACGAAGACGGCTTCACGCCCGAGAAGCTGGCCATCCTGATGGACGTGAAAAACCACCACTATGGCCGCGTGAGCGACTACGCCGCGCGCACCGGTGTCAAGTTTGAAGCGGGCGTGCGCCCGTGGCACGTGCCGGTGGATGTGGCCCTGCCCTGCGCCACCCAAAACGAATTGGACGAGGCCGATGCCGCACTGCTCATCAAGAACGGCGTGATCTGCGTGGCCGAAGGCGCCAACATGCCCTCCACCATCGAAGCGGCCAAGGCGTTTGAAGCCGCTGGCGTGCTGTACGCGCCGGGCAAGGCCTCCAACGCCGGTGGCGTGGCCACCTCGGGCCTGGAAATGAGCCAGAACGCCGAGCGCATGTCGTGGCCGCGCGAGGAAGTGGACGCGCGCCTGCTGCAAATCATGCAAGGCATCCACGCCGCCTGCCTGCAACACGGCAAGCGCGCCGACGGCACCATCAGCTACATCGACGGGGCCAACGTGGCGGGCTTCGTCAAAGTGGCCGATGCGATGTTGGCGCAAGGCGTGATCTAAAAAATGGCCCTCTGGGGCCATTTTTTTTGCGCCATCGCCCCGCTGCGACACAACCTGTCGGAGGGTGCGTCTAAAGTGGGGGGCATCACCACTGCACCGTTTTTGCCGATGCCCACCACACCGCCCCCGCCCAACTCCAAAGGCGAAAAACTGGCCCAGCGCCTGTCGTACATTCTGGCTTTGCTGCACCAAGGCGACATGATCGACAAACGCCAACTGGCGCGCAGCTTTCAGGTGGATGTGCGCACCATCGAGCGCGACCTGAACGAACGCCTGTACGGCGTGGCCGAACGCAACACCGCCGGCCATTGGCAGTTGACCCACGCCGCCCGCAGCACCATTCCCACACGCCACTTGCACGCTTACGCCGATCTGGTGGGCACACAGCACCTGTTCCCCGACGGCAGCTTGCGTTTTTTGCTGGAACAACTGGACGTGCCAGAACCCCAGCGGGCCATGCAGGTACACCCGGTATCGGGCGAAGATTTGAACGGGCAAAACCTCCAGTTCACCCAGTTGCAAGCGGCCATACAAGCCCGGCACGAATGCCACTTTGTGTACAAAGACAAACCGCGCCACGCACAACCCTACCGGCTGATCCACAACAACGGCGTGTGGTACTTGGCGGCGGTAGAAGGTGGCTTGCTCAAAAACTTCAGCTTTACGCTGATACAAGGGCTGCAAGTGGACACACACAGCCACTTCATTACCGACCCAGCACACCAAGCGTACATCGACAACAAAGACGACATCTGGTTCACGCCCCAGACCACTGAAGTGCTGCTGCGGGTGTCGCCCGAGGTGGCGCGCTACTTTACGCGGCGCAACCAACTGCCCCAGCAACACAACCGCCCACAGGAAGACGGCTCGCTGCTGGTGAGCACCCAAATTAACCACACCCAACAACTGTTCCCCATAGTGCGCTACTGGCTGCCGCACGTGCGCATTGTGCAACCCACCGACTGGCACGAGGCCGTGCTGGACACGCTGCGGCAAGCCGTGGCGCAGTGGGAACAGTGACCCGTCGTACCAATCCCCACCACACCACCATCCCCACCATGATGAAAAAAACACCCCTTGCCCTGGCCGCCGCCCTGCTGGCCTGCACCGTTGCCGCCACCGCCCACGCCCAAACCACGGAAGAACCTGTGGAAGGCGTGCTGGAGAAAGGCCCAGCGTATTCCGCACTGTTTACGGTGAGCGAAGAATCGGGCGACTTGATCGGTTTTGCGTTCCACAACCAATCCAAGGCAGGCAAAACCATTTTGCAACACTGCCAGCCCAAAAAGCTGTGCCAAATCCGCTTGGCCCACACCCGCAACATGGAACCTTCGGACGCGCTGCAATTTGCCGACCGTCCTTCGGGCTGGTTCGAAATCACGCACGTGCAAGGTGTGCGCACCGCGCCCAGCCGCTGAGGACACCCACCAAGCGCCCACGTTGTTCTCTGGTACTATTTTTCAGCAAGCCTGCCCCACACACGCCCGCCGCCATGCCCATACGCCCCGCCCCCACCACTTACCAGTGCCCCATGTGCCACTGGACAAAAACCGTGGCCCCCGCCAGCGATGCGCTGATGCCCGGCGAATACTTCAGGGCTTGCCCCAAATGCGATTGCAAGGCGCTCGTCAGCCGCCCCGCCACGGCAGCAGAAACGATGCTGGCCAGAGCCCCATCACCGCTGAAAAAATTTCTGGGCCTTTTTTAAAGAAATGGAACGTGCAAACGTCATTTTTCAATATCAGAAAACAAAGCAACCATCACCGTTACTCCATCTCATTTGTCTTTTTTGAAAGCTCAATCTATGTCCATCACCATCCAAGACCTGCAAGCCGAGGCCATTCGCCTCATCGATCTTGAAATTAAGATTCTTCAACAAATGGAGGAGGCTCCAGGCGTATTGATTGACGACAGCCAACAAAAACAAACTTTTAATAAAGAATCAACCAAAAAAAGAATTGAAATTCTCGAAGGAGAAAGAAAAAAAGTTCAAAAGTTGGAAGCCGTCATCGCCGTGGTTGGCACTATGAAAGCGGGCAAGTCCACTACTATCAATGCCATTATAGGCAGCGAAATTTTACCCAATCGCGAGTTAGCGATGACAGCGATCCCAACATTGATACGTCACACAATAGGCCAAATAGAACCAATTTTAGAGTTTAATCACAAAACTCCGGTTGACAATTTATTATCGAAAATTATTAAATTTGCAAACGATAAAAAGAATGCATCGGCCATTGAGTATTTGAAAAAATCTCCGCTTACAAAAGAATCTATTTCATGGATATTAAACTCAACGAAAAGCAAGGATGATTACAAATCAAAATACACAGGAACCAATGAAATTTTTTCATTCTTAAAAAAATTAAACGACTTGGTTAGAATTTCAAAAGAAATAGGTATTGAGTTTCCATTCAATGAATACAAGGATATAGATAAAATTCCTGTTATCAACGTTGAATTCTTCTCTTTAAAAGAATTCAATCAAACACATGGACAACTCACATTATTGGACACCCCTGGCCCAGATGAATATGGACAAGAACATTTAAAGCCAATGTTACAAGATCAACTGCGAAAATCATCCGCAGTACTGACTGTACTTGATTACACTCATCTCAACTCTAATTCAAATGTAGATGTCAACAACGAAATAAAAGAAATTGCATCAATTGCTGAAAATCGTTTATATGCCATCCTTAATAAATTTGACAACAAAGATGCAAACAGCCAAAAACCAGAAGATATTATCAATTTTGTAGCAAATGATTTAATGGGCGGAATTATTCCCAAAAATCATATTTTTACTGTCTCTTCTAAATATGCTTACTTAGCAAACCGTGCACGTCATGAGTTAAGCAAGAATTCGCAACTACCAAACTATGAGAACGAAGATGGATCTTGGGTCGAAGATTTCGGCGACAAAGCATTCGGCTCACGTTGGAAAAAATATATTAATAATATTGCGGAAGTTAAAGATGTAGCAAACGAAATCTGGAAGAACTCATTATTCGACAATGTACTAAAAAATGTGATTGAAGCATCCCATAAAGAAGCCCCTCGGCTTGCCATTGCATCTGCAAGCAGTCAAATAAAATCTGTATCTACTGATTTAGGAAACTTTTTCTCTGTAATGACAGGATCTTTAACAAAAGATATTAAAGAACTTCAAGAGCAAGCTTCAGAACTAGATACACAAATCAAAAAAATTGAATCTACAAAAATCAATATCAGCAATCATTTAGAAAAAACCATTCATAATTTAGACCTACAAATCTCAAACAAAATAACAAATACTCGCAATGAACTTTTATCTGAAATAACCTCTCTTTTTAAGAAAGGAAAAGACATAGAGTCAGAAGAGTATGAAAAAGCGATAGCTATTTTGTCAAAAAAAAAGAGTCGAAAAAGCGGGCCATTAAATATCGTCGTAAAAGCCGTCGATGATTTGTTAAACAAGGACAAAGAAAAGATTTTATTTAAACCCAACGCATCCATCATTAGAATTGAAGACAAACAAAAAGCCGAAGAATTAATTAAAGAAATAAGCGAATCAATTTCTGGAAAAATTCAATTATCTGGAGTCTGGCTAAAAAACCAAGTTGCTTTATCTATTGAAAATCTCACCGATGAATTTTCAAATATTGTCGAAGAAGAACTCAAAAATACTATCAGCAATACCGAAAAATCGATGAATAAAAGTGGATTTTTCATTAAATTAACCCCACCAGAAATAGAAGAAGACTCTCTTATTTCAATAAAAATAAAGATATCCGATGTGAACATCAACAAAAAACAAGAAACTTACACATACGAAGCATGGGAAGGAGGCTGGTTTAACAACATCTTGAATAAAATCAACAGCAACTGGGGCTATACAACAAAAACTAGCACCAGAGATTATTTTGAGGTAGATATCAATTCAATTAGAAATAAAATCGAAAAAGGTATTGAACTTATATTTTCTCAAGTCAACACATCAGTTAGCCAATCCATAAAACAACCACTACAAGAAAGCTCAGAAGAATACTTCCAAAATCTGAAAGAACAAATTGAAAAGATACAAGAAGATATTCTTCAAAGCATGGAAAATAAAAGGAAAAGTGAAGACTATCAATCTTCACTTCTTACCAAATTAATTGAAATACAAAAACCGCTATTGGATCTATCTGCAGATTCTGAAGAACTTTCAAAAGCCATCAAAGAATACAAGCAGTAAAGCAACATGAGCCAAATTAAGACTGAATCAATAATTTGCAACACTGAAGTTTTTCAGACGTTGTCCTGCCTGCCTGAAAAATTTGTGGTGGACTTTGCCAATGGCATTGATGTGGTGCGCGACCACACCCGAACGCAAAGAAGCAGAACCGGGTTTTTCCAGCGTTTGTACGATGGTTTTTCTGGGCAAGGCACCAAACGCCAGCACGAGGTCAATGCCAGCTTGACCGATGGCGTAGAAGCCTCGCTCAAGTGGTTGAATGAACTGTCCACCTCGCTGGCAAAAACCAACTACTCCATTGTGCAGGTCAACCAGCGCGTGGCCATGATTCAAGACGCGCTCACCACGGTGGCCAACTATTCGGCTGACACACGCGAGCAATTGATCGAACTCTCCCACAACCTGGGCCGACGCTGCAACGCCTTGGAAGAGGAGATGAACCGCATCGACATGGTGCAACGCGCCAACGACCACATGGATCTGGTGTTTACCCGCTGGCAAGCGGGGCGTTTTCACGCCCTGTCGCCGTCTGGGCGGTGTTATGCGGCATTGGAAGAGTTGTGGTGGGGCAACTTTGGCGATTTTTACCGCCAAAGCACCGCTTCAGCACGCGCCGGACACGTGGAACGGTTGACCAACCGGGCCATTGTTCAAATGGCCGAAGATGCCAACACCAACCCCACCGCACGCAACAGCGCCAAAGAATGGTTGCTGTGCCCCAACGCCAACACCAGCGACACCCCCCAAGACATGATGCAGGCGCTGGAGTATTTGGGAGATTGGGCCATAGCAGACCACCAGCCGTTTGTTTACTCCGTGTCTTCGCTCACGGCCCATGCCGAACTGCCATTGACAATGCCCAGAATCTGCTCCGCCACCCGAATTGGCGAGGCTTTGGTGAACGAAGTTTTTGAACGAAGACAGTAAAAAGGGAGAACATCAACCATGAAAACAGGTCTTGTTTTATCGGGTGGCGGTGCCAAAGGTGCGTACCAAGTCGGTGTGCTCAAAGCGTTGGACGAAATGGGCATTGCCATCGACATGGTGTCGGGTGCCAGCATTGGGGCATTGAATGGTGCGGTGCTGGTTTCGTCACCTTCCATGAAAGAAGGCATTGCCAGAATGGAGAAAATTTGGTTGACCTTGGCCAAATTCCCCCCACTGGCCCCTAATGTGCCCGCTTATCTGTACTTTTTGGCGGCCAGTGGTTTAAGGCTCAACATAGGTGGGGTGCTTGGTGTTGCTTCACATTTGAAGAAATTTATACGCTACAAGCCTCCATCGTACATATCATCTTTCATCAACAGCCTTCTCCCCTTCCTTTCTGTCGAAAAAAGCCTGCTCTCAAGAAGCCCGCTCACAGACCTGATCAACGAGTATTTAAACCCAGAAATGATGCAAAAAGGGTTGCCCTTTTACATCTCTGTGTTCAAAAGCTCTGGCAACTTAGAGGATATTGCGTCGTTCATGATGGCAGAATTTGGCATCAAAGACTCACCACCGTCTGAATTCATTCAAATTCAGTCGTTACCACCCGAGGAGCAAAAAGAGGCCTTGTTGGCATCCGCAGCCATCCCCATTTTGTACGCACCCCCGCAAATCAACCACAGCGTTTACCACGATGGTGGCATGGGTGGGTGGCAAAAAATGCAGGGCAACACGCCCATTACCCCACTGCTGGAGGCTGGAGCCACAACCATCATCGTCACACACTTGTCAGACGGTTCATTGTGGAGCCGCCATGATTTCCCCAATGCAAACATCATTGAAATTCGTCCTCAATCCAAAATCCAGAGAAGCGGAGAAATCAGGGACATTCTTGGCTTCAATCAAGATAACATTCCCACTTGGATTGAACAAGGCTACACAGACACCCTGCATTGCGTAGGTCGGATTATGGAAGCCACCAAAACCAGATCGGGGCTTGTCGCATCTGAACAGGCGCTCAAAAACAGCCAAAATTCGTTCGAACAATTGGACAACCATCTGTTGGCCAGCTTGAAACGATTAACTCTGTAAAAAGTTACCTGTCTGCATACTGGAGCCGCATCTGCTACCCTAGCGGCCATGTCTGCCCCACCCGCCACACCACCCCACACCATGTCGCCCGGCCTGATTGTGCTGTTGCTCTCGCTGCTGCTGGGCATACAACCGGTGGCCACCGACTTGTACCTGCCCGCGCTGCCAGTGCTCACGCACGACCTGGGCGCCAGCATGGGCCAGGCGCAACTGACGCTGACCGCCATGCTGCTGGCCTTTGGCGTGTCGCAGCTGGTGTGGGGGCCGCTGTCCGACCGGTTTGGGCGCCGTCCCATTTTGCTGTGGGGCATGGCCAGCTACACGGTGGCCGCCGTGCTAGGCGTATTTGCCGCCAGCATCGAAACGCTGATTGTGTGGCGCACCGTGCAAGGGGCAGCCATGGGCGCTGCGGTGATGTGTGGCCGCGCCATGGTGCGCGATTTGTATCAGCCCACCGAAGGGGCGCGGGTGATGTCCAAGGCGCTTACCGGCCTGGGCGTGATTGCCTGCGCCAGCGCGCCGCTGGGCGGCATCGTCACCGAGCTGTGGGGCTGGCGCGTGACGCTGGCCGGGCTGGCGGTGTTCAGCGCCACCACACTGGTCCTGCTGGTGCTGCGCCTGCAAGAGACGGTGCCGCTGCGCAACCTGCACGCGCTGCAGCCCCGGGTGCTGTGGGGCACGTGGCGCCAGATCTTGCGCAGCCCCACGTTCTGGGCCTTTGCGCTGCTGACGGCGTGCAGCTACCTGGGGCTGTTCACGTTCCTGGCCGCGTCGTCGTTCGTGTTCATGGGCGTGCTGGGCCTGAGCAAGCCGCAGTACGGGCTGGTGATGCTGTTCATGACGGTGGCCTACATCGGGGGCACCTTTTTTTGCCGCCGTTTGCTGGCGCGTTGTGGCGTGCGCCGCAGTGTGGCCATCGGTGCGGGTTTCAGCGTAGCGGGTGGCACGCTCATGGGCGTGCTAGCCCTCAGCGGCCACCAAAGCGTGTGGGGCATCATAGGGCCGTTTTTGCTGTTCATGGTGGCGCACGGCATCCACCAGCCCTGTGGCCAGAGTGGCGCCGTGGCCCCGTTTCCGCACGCCGCCGGGGCGGCATCGGCATTGAGCGGGTTCATCATGATGGTGGTGGCGTTTGCGATGGGCAGTTGGATGGGCCAGCAGCTGGGCAGCGGCGCCGCGCCGTCCATCCTGCCGTTGACCAACGGCGTGTGGTTTGCCGGCACCCTGGTGGGCCTGGTTGGCTGGACGCTGGTACAGCGTTACGGCGAAGCCCGCCCCAGCCCACTGCGCGCCGCCGCCAGCGCCGCCGCCAAGCCATGATGAGCAACACCCCCTTTGCCACCCCGTGGCTGGCCATTGCCGGGCCCACCGCATCGGGCAAAACCGCGCTGGCACTGGCCATTGCACAACGCTGGCCTGCTGAGATCATCAGCGTCGATTCCGCGCTGGTGTTCCGGGGCATGGACATCGGCACCGCCAAACCCACGGCGGCGGAGCTGGCCGCCGTGCCGCACCACCTGATCGACATCCGCGACCCGCTGCACGCTTACAGTGCCGCCGAATTTGTGCGCGATGCCAGCGCGCTGGTGGCCGAGATCCAACTCCGGGGCCGCCTGCCGCTGCTGGTGGGGGGCACCATGCTCTACTTCAAGGCCCTGTTTGATGGGCTGGACGACATGCCCCCGGCACAACCTGAACTGCGCGCCGCCATCGAGGCCGAAGCCCTGGCGCAAGGCTGGCCCGCGCTGCACGCCCAGCTCGCCACGGTCGATGCCGCCACCGCCGCACGCCTGTCACCCAACGACAGCCAACGCATAGGGCGTGCGCTGGAGGTGTACCGTGCCACGGGGCGGCCCATTTCGGCATTTCAACAGCGCCACCAGCGCGCCCCGGACGCGCCGTTGCACATCAACGGCCAAGCGGGCGCATTGCTGTCGCTGGAGCCGCAACAGCGGGCCTGGCTGCACGAGCGCATTGCCCTACGCTTTGATGCCATGCTGGCCCAGAGTTTTGTGGACGAGGTGCAGGCCCTGCGCGCGCGTGGCGACTTGCACCCCGACCTGCCCAGCATGCGCTGTGTGGGCTACCGCCAGGCGTGGGAAGTACTGGATCGAACCCTGGCCGCAGGCCGCACCGGGCCAACGCCCGCCGAACAGGCGCAACTGCGCGACTTGGGCATTTTTTCCACCCGCCAACTGGCCAAGCGCCAACTGACGTGGCTGCGCAGCATGCCGCAACGCGACGTGCTGCCCTGCGACGCGCCCGACGCACTGGCCCAAGGGCTGGCGTGGGCGACGCAGCGGCTCTGAATCCTCGGCAGGTTTGGATCGAGGTTCAATCGCGGCCGCGCGGGCGGTCGCCGGAACGGTCGTGGTGGTCTGGGCGTGGCCCGCTGCCGTCGCGGGCACCACGGTCGCGCGGCGTGTCGCCACGGTTGCCATCGCGGTGCCACTGATTCTGATCCCGCTCCTGACGCGGCATGGCACCCCGTTCCGGGGCATGGCGCGGGTGGTCGTCGCGCCAGTGGCGCTGGTCGTGGTCGCGGTCCTTGTCACGGCCCCACGCAGGCGGGTCGGCGCGGCCAGGTCGGCCATCATGATCGTTGCGCCAGCCCGGGGGCGGCATCACCACGGCAGGCTGCACCACGGTGGGCGGACGGTAGGGGCGGTAGTGCTGCCACCACGGCTGGCGTTCGTCCACCTGCACAAAATGCACCGGCCTGCCGCAGGCCTGGTAGCTGCGGCAATAACGCTCCCAGTCGCTGCGCTCGTGCTGCGGCACGTGCAGGTACAGCGGCGGGCCCTGGTGGTACACCACCGGCCCCACCAGCATCGGGGTCACGTTCCACAACGGCGGCACCGGGTTGTTGCCAATCGCGATCTGGCCATAGACGCCGGGCGCAAACGCACCGCCCACCGTCACGTTGATATACGGCTGCGCCTGCACCGCAGTACACGCCCCCAGCAACACCACCGCTGCACCCAGCCCCGCCATGCGGGCACCACAAGTTTGAAACAGTTTCATGGCCGTAGCCCTCCTGTGGTGCCAATATACCCCCGAACCCGCGCCACGGCGTGCGCAACGCCGGTAAGGGATGTTGCAGGCGGTTACAGGGCGGCGATCAGCTCCGGCACGGCCTCGAACAAATCGGCTTGCAGCGCGTAGTCGGCCAGGGCGCAAATGGGGGCGTCGGGATCCTTGTTGATGGCGACGATGACCTTGGCGTCCTTGATGCCGGCCACGTGCTGGATGGCGCCCGAGATGCCGACCGCGATGTAGAGCTGCGGTGCCACCACTTTGCCGGTCTGGCCGACCTGCAGGTCGTTGGCGGCGTAACCGGCGTCCACGGCAGCGCGGCTGGCGCCCACGGCAGCGCCGAGCTTGTCGGCCAGCTGGGCCACCAGCTCGTTGAACTTTTCCGCCGAGCCCAGCGCGCGCCCGCCCGACACCACCACCTGGGCGGCGGTCAGCTCGGGGCGTTCGTTGCGGGCGATCTCGCTGCCCACGTGGCGGCTCTTGCCGCTGTCGGCCACGGCGGGCACGCTGTCCAGCGCGGCGGTGCCACCGCTGGCCGGGGCGGCGTCAAAGCTGGTGCCGCGCACGGTGATGACCTTGACCGCGTCGGCGCTTTGCACGGTGGCAATCGCATTGCCCGCGTAGATAGGGCGCTCGAAGGTGTCGGGGCTCACCACGCGGGTGATTTCGCTCACCTGGGCCACATCGAGCCTGGCCGCCACGCGCGGGGCCACGTTCTTGCCGCCCACGGTGGCGGGGAACAGGATGTGGCTGTAACCGGCGGCCAGCGCCAGCACCTGGGCGGCAAGGTTTTCGGCCAGGCCATGCGCCAGCGCGGGGCCGTCGGCGTGCAGCACCTTGCTCACGCCCGCAATCTGGCTGGCGGCTTGCGCGGCGGCGGCGGCGTTGTGGCCCGCCACCAGCACATGCACGTCCCCCCCGCAGGCGGCGGCGGTCACGGTGTTGAGGGTCACGGGCTTGAGGCTGGCGTGGTCGTGTTCGGCAATGACGAGAACGGTCATGTTCGGGGTTCCTGGATGGGGTTGGGACGGGGCTTCACAGCACCTTGGCTTCGTTCTTGAGCTTGTCCACCAATTCGGCCACGCTGGCCACCTTGACACCGGCCTTGCGCGCGGGCGGCTCGCTGACCTTGAGCGTGGCCAGGCGCGGGGCCACGTCCACGCCCAGATCGGCGGGGCTGGTGCGGTCGATGGGCTTTTTCTTGGCCTTCATGATGTTGGGCATGGTGACGTAGCGCGGCTCGTTCAAGCGCAGGTCGGTGGTGACGATGGCGGGCAGCGCCAGCGCCAGCGTCTCCTGGCCGCCATCGACTTCGCGCGTGGCCACCAGCTGGCCGTCGGCCAGCTCGACCTTGCTGACGAAAGTGGCCTGCGGCGCATCCATCAGCGCGGCCAGCATCTGGCCGGTCTGGTTGGCGTCGTCGTCGATGGCCTGCTTGCCCAGGATCACCAGGCTGGGCTGTTCCTTGTCCACCAGGGCCTTGAGCAGCTTGGCCACCGCCAGCGGTTGCAGTTCGGCGTCGGTCTCCACCAGGATGGCGCGGTCGGCGCCAATGGTGAGCGCACTGCGCAGCACGTCCTGGCACAGCGCGGTGCCGCACGAGACGGCCACCACCTCGGTGGCCACGCCTTTTTCCTTCAGGCGCACAGCCTCTTCCACCGCGATCTCGTCAAAGGCGTTCATGCTCATCTTGACGTTGGCGATGTCCACACCCGTCTGGTCGGCCTTGACACGGACCTGGACGTTGTAGTCCACCACACGTTTGACGGGGACTAAAATCTTCATGGGTTGCTCCTGAGGGGGTGAGTGGTTGACGGGGCACAGCCCGACCGCACGGACGGCGCTGGCAAACGGCAAGAACGGTGGCAGGCCAAGCCCGCGCTCAACCCGGCATTTTAGCGGGGGGCCATGCCCCGCACCGTGTCAGGGCAGCTTGGCCGCACCGGGCGCCGGGGCCAGCGGCGGTACGGCAGCGGGTTCGTCGTGCGTCACGTGCATCACGCGCTGCGGGAACGGGATCTCGATGCCATGCGCGCGGAACGACGCCAGAATGTCCTTGTTGATGGCCGAGCGCAGGCCCAGCACGCCCTTGTCGGGATCATCGATCCAGTAGCTCAGGGTGAATTCCAGCCCGTCGGCACCAAAGGCCGACAACGCCGCCGACGGCCCCGGCTCGGCCAGCACGCGCGGCTGGCGTTGCGCGGCCTCCAGCAGCAGGCGGCTCACCTGCTCGACGTCGCTGTCGTAGCCCACGCTGACGACGGTGGACTGCGACACGCGCGGGTCGGCAAGCGACAGGCTTTCGACGCGCTGCGTCAGCAGCATCTCGTTGGGCACGATGGCCTCGCGGCCATTGAGCGCGCGCACCACGGTAAAGCGGGCCTTGATGTCGCTGATGGAGCCCTCGAAGTTGTCCACCCGCACCACGTCGCCAATGCGCACGCTGCGTTCGGTCAGGATCACGAAGCCGCTGACGTAGTTGGCGGCCAATTTTTGCAGGCCAAAGCCGATGCCCACGCCAATCGCGCCCCCCAGCACCGAGAACACGCGCAAGTCGATGCCCACCGCCGACAGCGCCATCATCAGGCCCACGAACATCAGCAGCGCGCGCGTGGCGTTGCTCACGGCCTTGCGCAGCGACAGCTCGCTGCCGGTGGCCGCTCGCAGCAGCCGCGCCTCGATGGCGGACGAGATCCACAGTGTAACGATGAGCACCGCACCGGCGGTCAGCGCGCCTTCGATCATGGTGCGCACCGACAGCGTGCTGCCACCCACTTTCCAAGTGATCTGCTCCAGCTCGGCCAGCACCACCGGCAGCAGGCCACTGACCCACAGCACCATGCAGCCCCAGGCGATCCAGGAGATGGTGCGCTCGATGGGCGGCAGCCAGGCGGCGTCGCGGAACGCCACCTGCAGCACCTTCACGCCCACGCGGATCACCACCAGCGACACCAGCACCGGAATGGCGACCCGGAACACCGCCAGCGGCATGTGGGCCAGCAGCGCAGCGTGGGCGCTGTAGGCGCTGGCCAGCAGCAGGGTCGGGAACAGCACGCCATCGACCAGGCTGCGGCCAAACCAGATCGACTGCTCCACCTGACGGGGCGCAAAGGCGCGGCGCAGCCCCGCCACCGCGCCCCAGGCCAGCAGCGCGCAGGCCAGCAGCACGCCCAGCTCGACCAGGGTGCGGGGTTGCAGCAGGACTTGCACCCAGTCGGACAAATCGTCCGCCGGGGCGGCCATGGGTACGTCGTACAGGGAATTCATGGTCGGGGTGACAACGGGCAAAGGCGCAAGCTTGCCACAAAAACCGCCACGCCCGCGGCGCTCACAGGTCGGCCAGCACGCGCACGTGGGCTTCGACGCTGCGCGCCAGCGCGCTCAGGTCGTAGCCGCCCTCCAGGCAGCTGACGATGCGTCCCTGGGCGTGGCGCTGCGCCACGTCCTTGAGCTGCTGCGTCATCCAGGCGTAGTCGGCCTCCACCAGGCCGAGCTGGCCCATGTCGTCCTCGCGGTGGGCGTCAAAGCCGGCGCTGATGAAGACCAGCTCCGGGCGGTGCGCCTCCAGCCGGGGCAGCCAGTGTTCGGTGACGAGTTCGCGGATCTGCGCGCCCTTGGTGTAGGCGGGCACGGGCACGTTGACGAGGTTGGGCGCCTCGCGGATGTCGCCCTCGGGGTAGAACGGGTGCTGGTAGAAGCTGCACATCAAAATGCGCTCATCCCCGGCCACGATGTCCTCGGTGCCGTTGCCGTGGTGGACGTCAAAGTCGATGATGGCCACGCGCTGCAGGTTGTGGCGCTCCAGCGCGTACTTGGCGGCAATGGCCACGTTGCTCAGGAAGCAAAAACCCATGGCCTGCTTGCGCGTGGCGTGGTGGCCGGGCGGGCGGGTGGCGCAAAAGGCGTTGGCAATCTCGCCCTCCAGCACGGCGTCGGTGGCGTCGATGGCAGCACCCGCCGACAGCAGCGCCGCCTGCCAGGTGTGTTCGCACATCGAGGTGTCGGGGTCGAGCTGGACGTGGGTCGGGCCACCGGCGCGGATGTCGTCGGCCAGCTGGGCGCTCAGGCCGCGCAGCGAGGCGATGTACATGCGGTCGTGCGCCAGCTCCAGCTCCGCCACCGAGGCCGGGTTGGGCTCGCGCCGGTCCAGCGCGTCGCTCACGCCGGTGATGAGCAGGCGATCCTCGATCACGTCCAGGCGCTGCGGGGCTTCGGGGTGGCCGCGGCCCATGTCGTGCTTGCGGCACAGGCGGTGGGTGTAGTAACCGGTGGGCTTCATGTCGTTGTCTTCCTTGCTTGTTTTTTGGGTTAAGGTTGCAATAACTTACCAATGTATGCGCTGCAACCGACAGTCTGCTTACTGCCACGCCAGCTTATCACGCACCCTGCCCTCATCCCACCGCCCCACGCATGACCACCTCCACCCCCCGCGCCGCTGCTGGCGTTGTTGCCCACGTTGCCAACACCCCATTGCCACCACTGGTAGCCCATGCCGACCCTATACCCACAGGCCCGCGCCAGCGCCGCACGGGGTGGGCGGGTGCCGGGTTGCTGACGGCGCTGGGCCTATTGGCCGCGTGCAGCCACACGCCCGCGCCGGTAGCGCCACCAGAGGCCAGCGGCACGGTGGTGCAAGCACCGGCCACAACCGCCGCCAGCGCCAGCCCAGCCGCGCCCGCAGCCCCCGCCGCTGAACCCGACGACGCGGTGCGCGCAGCCACCGACCGCGCCAGCTTTGCCCGCGCCATCGTGGCCCGCCACGGGCTGGACGCCGACTGGGTGCAGCACACCTTGGCCCAAGCGCAAACCCTGCCGCGCGTGGCGCAGCTGATGCAGCCCGCACCGCGCGCCAGCGCCAAGAACTGGCACGCCTACCGCGCCCGCTTTGTGGAGCCAGTGCGCATTGCGGCGGGCGCCAGGTTCTGGCAACAGCACCGCGCCACGCTGGCACGCGCCGAGGCCCAGTACGGCGTGCCCGCCAGCGTGGTGGTCGGCATTATTGGCGTGGAGACGCTGTACGGCCGCCACACTGGCAACTTCCGCGTGCTGGACGCGCTGGTGACACTGGCTTTCGACTTTCCGGCCAGCCACCCACGCGCCGCCGAGCGCAGCGCCTACTTCCGCGGCGAGCTGGAGCAGTTCCTGCTGATGAGCCAGCGCAGCGGCACCGACCCCGCCAGCTGGCGCGGCAGCTACGCCGGGGCCATCGGGCTGCCGCAGTTCATGCCCGGCAGCTGGGCCAAGTTTGCGGTGGACTTTGACGGCGATGGCCGCATCGACCTGCGCGCCAGCCCGGCCGACGCCATCGGCTCGGTGGCGCATTACCTGCACGCCTTTGGCTGGCAACGCGGCCAGCCCACGCATTACCCGGTGCAACACCTGCCCACCAACGCCCAGGCGCTCGACGCCCTGCTGGCGCCCGACATCCTGCCCACCTTCAGCGCGCAACGCCTGCAGCAGCTGGGCGTGGGCCTGGACGCGGCGGCGCAGCAGCACCCCGGCCCGCTGGCCCTGGTGGAGCTGCACAACGGCGACACCGCCCAGGGCGGCAGCGCGCCCAGCCACGTGCTGGGCACCCAGAACTTCTACGCCATCACGCGCTACAACTGGAGCAGCTACTACGCGCTGGCGGTGCTGGAGCTGGGCCAGGCGGTGCAGGCCCGGCTGCAGGCCGCGCCGTCCGCAACGCCATAATCGTGCCGTTGCCCCACGCCCAACCCTGCGCCATTGCCCATGCTCCACGCCCCGCCCGCCTATTCCGATCACGGCACACCGCACGCCACCCCCGCCGGCACGGGCCTGCCCGCGTGGTTGCTGCACTTGGCGGGTGCGCTGCTGGTGTGCCTGCTGATCGCGGTGCTGACCGGCGTCTCGCTGTGGCAAGAGGGCCAGCGCCAGCAGGAACGCGCCACCACCACCACGCGCTACGACGCCGAACTGCTGGCCCAGCACATCGAGCAGGTGTTTGACCAGGCCGCTGTCACGCTCAACGCGGTCGAGTTTACCTACATGCACGACCGCAGACAGGGCACGCTGGATGCGACGCAGTTCAAGGACTACCTGGAGCACCTGCTGCAGGCCGCGCCCACCTTCCTGCACATCCGCGTCATGGACGAGGACGGCTACGTGCGCCACGCCACGGGCGCCCCGCTGCCCGCCCACCTCAACCTGGCCGACCGCGACTACTTTGTGCGCACCAAGGCCCAGGTCGCCAGCAGCGACCCGGCGCTGATCTTTTCCGGCCCCATCTTCACCCGCGTCTCGCAGCAGTGGGTGGTGGTGATTGCCAAGCGGCTGCAACACCGCGACGGCAGCTTTGCGGGCGTGGCCTTCATCAACCTGCACACGCGCTACTTCCAGCGCATCTTCTCCAGCGTCAACATCGGCCCCAACGGCGTGGCGGTGCTGCGCGACAGCGGCATGGCGCAGGTCTACCGCTACCCCGACAGCAACGCACCCCACCTGGCGCCCGGCAACACGCGGGTGTCGCAAGCCCTGCGCCAGGCGCTGCAGACCAGCCCCGAGCGCGGCAGCTACCTCGCGCCGTCCGGGGCCGACCAGGTGCAGCGCCAGTACGCCTACCAGCGGGTGGGCAGCTACCCGTTCTACGTGCTGGTGGGCCAGGCCACCACCGACTACCTGGGGCACTGGGGCGAGGACACCCGCATGCTGTTCGCCTTCAGCGGCCTGATGATGCTGCTGACCGGCGCGGGCACGGCCTACATCTACCGCCTGACGCAGCAGCGCCACCGCCAGCAGGCCGGGCGCCAGGCCGCGCTGCTGTTCGAGGCCTCGCCGCTGGCCATGCTGCTGGTCAACGCCCAGAACGTGGTGCAGCAGGCCAACGACGCCGCCGCGCGCCTGTTTGGCCACCCGCGCGCGGCGCTGCACCAGCTGCCAGGTGCCCAGCTGGTGGCCCCGGCGGCACTGCGCCAGCAGCAAGAGATCGCACGCCAGGTGTTCGGCCCCGACGCTGGCCCGGGCACGCTGCAGCACGTCGAAACCATAGGCCAGCGCGCCGACGGCAGCGAATTCCCGCTGCAAGCGGCGCTGTCGCGGCTGGTCATCAACGGCGAGCCCCACGTCATCCTGGTGCTGGAAGACCTGACCGAGCGCCAGCGCGCCGAACGCCAGCTGCGCCAGCTCGCGCAGCTGCAAAGCGCCATCCTCGACCACACCAGCTACGGCATCATCGCCACCGACCCGCAAGGCCTCATCACCCTGTTCAACCCGGCGGCCGAGCGGCTGCTGGGCTACCGCGCCGACGAGGTGGTGGGCCGGCACACGCCAGCGCTGTTCCGCCAAAGCAGCGAGCACTACAACTTTGCCAGCCTGGTCATGCACATGCGTCCGGGCGAGACCGTGGTGGGCGAGGCCGTGTACCACCGCCGCGACGGCAGCAGCTTTACCGCGCTGCGCACGGTGTCGGCGCTGCTCGACGAGCACGGCCACATCAACGGCTACCTGGGCACGCTGCAGGACGTGACGGAGCGCCAGCGCGCCGAGCGGCTCATCGAGTCCACCCTGCACCGGCTGCAGCTGGCCACGCAGGTGGCGCAGATCGCGGTCTGGAGCTGGGACCTGGCCACGAACCGGCTGCACTGGGACGAGCTGCTGCTGCGCTGGTGCCCGCCCCCGGCCGAGATGCGCGAGCAAGGCATCACCTACGAGTGGTGGTGCCAGCAAGTCCACCCCGACGACTTGGCCGGGCTCCATGCCCAGCTGCAGCACAGCGTGCGCAGCGGCGAGCCCGGGCGTGCGGTGTTCCGCGTGGTGCAGGCCGACGGCCAGCCGCACTGGCACGAGGCGCTGTGGCGCGCGGAGTACGACCCCCAGGGCCAGCCGCTGCAGGTGGTGGGCGTCAACCGCGACATCACCGACCAGCGCGCCTACGACGACGCCCTGCGCACCGCCAAGGAGGCCGCCGACGCCGCCAACCAGTCCAAGGGCAACTTCCTGGCCAACATGAGCCACGAGATCCGCACGCCCATGAACGCCATCATCGGCCTGACCGCGCTGGCCCTGGACACCGAGCTCACGCCGCGCCAGCGCGACTACATGGACAAGGTCTACCGCTCGGGCAAGAGCCTGCTGCAGCTGCTCAACGACATCCTGGACTACTCCAAGATCGAGGCCGGGCAGCTCCAGCTCGAACAGGCGGCGTTCGACATTGCCGACACCGTCAGCGAGGTGTTCGAGCTGTTTGCGCAGCAGCTGCACGACAAGCACCTGGCCTGGCACACCGAGCTCGACCCCGCGCTGCCGCACCAGTTGGTGGGCGACAGCCTGCGGCTCAAGCAAGTGCTCATCAACCTGGTGAGCAACGCCATCAAGTTCACGCGCCACGGCAGCGTGCGGCTGCAGGTGCAGCTGCAGGCGCGCAGCGCGCACCACGTCACACTGTGCTGCCAGGTCATCGACACCGGCATTGGCATGGCGCCCGAGCAGGCCGCACGCCTGTTTGTGCCCTTCACGCAGGCCGACAGCTCCATCTCGCGCCAGTACGGCGGCACGGGGCTGGGCCTGTCCATCGTGCGCCGCCTGGTGCGGCTGATGGACGGCGAGGTCTCGGTACACAGCACGGCCGGGCAAGGCAGCACCTTCAGCTTCACCGCCGTGCTGGGCACGGTGCCAGGGGGCCTGGACAGCGGCGTGCTGGACCACGCCAGCGCAGCGCCAACGCCGGGCCCGACACCAGCGCCCGGCAGCGGCTACACCCGCTGGGAGCAGCTGGCCCCGCTGGCGGCACCGCTGCAGGGCCGCCACGTGCTGGTGGTGGACGACAACAGCAGCAACCGCACCCTGGCCTACGAGGTGCTGCTGCGCCTGGGCCTGCGCGCCACCTGTGCCAGCAGCGGCGCGCAGGCGCTGGAGCTGGCGCAGCAGCAGCGTTTTGCTGCCGTGCTGATGGATCTGCAAATGCCCGACATGGACGGCTTCGAGACCACGCGCCAGCTGCGCACCCTGCTGGGCGACGCCTGCCCGCCCGTGCTGGCCCTGACCGCCTCCGTGATGCCGCACGAGCGCAGCGCCAGCCTGGCCGCTGGCATGGTCACGCAAATCAACAAGCCCTTCACGCCGCACGACCTGCTGCAGGAGCTGCTGCACTGGATTGCCCCCGCCGCCCCCACGCCCGCCCCGCAGCCACTGGCGGCGAGCGATCTGGCCCAGCTGGCGCCGCTGCTGGCCGAGCTGGCCCAGTTGCTCAAGGGCAAGCGCCTGGCGGCCAAGCGCGTCAACGAAGGCATCGAGCTGCTGCTGCAACCCAGCACGCTGGCCAGCGCCTACGCGCCGGTGGCCGCCGCCGTGCGCCAGCTGCGGTTTACCGAAGCCCTGGCCGCACTGCAACAATTTGAGCAAGACCGCCTGCCTGGCAGCGGCGGGCCGGCACCGGCAACGGCAGCAACGCCAACCCCCATGCCTGCGCCCACCCCAGAACCAGAAGCGGAACCGCCCCCGCAAGGAGCCCAGACTTGAACCCCACCCCCCGCCCCCAAGTGCTCATCGTGGACGACCAGCCCGACAACGTCGAAGTGCTGGGCGAAGCCCTGGCCGAGCTGTGCGACATCAGCTTTGCCCTCTCGGGCCCCGAGGCGCTGGCCCAGCTGCAGGACGCCACGCCCGACCTGATCCTGCTCGACGTGATGATGCCCGGCATGGACGGCTACGCGGTGATGCAGGCGCTGCGCCAGCACCCGCGCGCCAGCCAGGTGCCGGTGATCTTCGTCACCGCGCACACCGGCATCGACAGCGAGCTGCGCGCGCTGGGCGCCGGGGCGGTCGACTTCATCCACAAGCCCATCCACCCCGCCGTGGTGGAGGCGCGGGTGCGCACCCAGCTCAACACCCTGGCCCAACAGCGCCAGCTGCAGGCGCTCAACCAGACGCTGCAGGACAAGCTGGCCGAGCTGCACCGCGCACACGAGGAAGTGCTGATCTTTCGCACCGCCATCGAGCAAAGCCCGGTCTCGGTGATGGTGACCGACACCGAAAGCACCATCCGCTACATCAACCCGCAGTACGAGCGCGTCTCGGGCTACAGCGCGCAAGAGACGCTGGGCCGGCGGCCCTCGCTGTTCAAGTCGGGCCTGACCGACCCCGGGGTGTACCGCGACATGTGGCAAACCCTGGGGCGGCGCGAGTGCTGGCTGGGCGAACTCATCAACCGCAGCAAGAGCGGCGGCGTGTACACCGAAGAAGCGCACATCGCGCCCGTGCTCAACCCCGAGGGGCGGACCACGCACTACGTGGCCATCAAGCTCGACATCACCGAACGCAAGCGCGCGCAAGACCAGCTCAGCCACCTGGCCCACTTTGATGCGCTGACCGACCTGCCCAACCGCCAGCTGTTCTTCGACCGTTTGGCGCAGGCGCTGGCACAAGCGCAGCGCAGCGCAACACGCACCTGGTGGGGCTGCTGTTCATAGACCTCGACAAGTTCAAGCCCATCAACGACACGCACGGCCACGGCGTGGGCGACGTGGTGCTGCAGACAGTGGCACGGCGCATCGAGGGCTGCCTGCGCGCCTCCGACACCGTGGGCCGCATCGGCGGCGACGAGTTCGTGGTGCTGCTGCCCCAGCTGCAGCAGCCCGCCGAGGCGCTGCAGGTGGCCGAGAAGATCCGCCTGGCGCTGGAGCAGCCCATGCCCGTCGGCGCCCTGACGCTGGCGGTGTCGGCCTGCATCGGCGTGGCGCTGTACCCGCAGCACGGCCACGACACCACCGAACTGGCCAAGAACGCCGACACCGCCATGTACCAGGCCAAGGTGGCCGGGCGCAACCAGGCGGTGCTGTTCGATGCCAGCCTGCCCGCCGCGCCAGCGCCGCAGCACTGAAGCCCATCAGCGCGCGTGCCAGTAGCGCGGTGCGCGCTCGCGCTGGCACTGCACCTGCTGCGGCGCGTGGCTGCGCCAGACTGCCGCGCCACAGCCGGGGCTGTTGACCCAGGGCACACCGCGCCGCTGCCAGCGCGCCACCACGTCGGGGTGCGGGTGGCCGTGCGGGTTGTGCCGGCCAGACTGCACCAGTACCCAAGCAGGCTGCAGCGCATCGAGCCAGGCCGCGCTGTTGGAGCTGCGGCTGCCGTGGTGCCCGGCCAGCAGCACTGTGGCGCGCAGGCCGGGGTAGCGCGCCAGCACCTGTTGCTCTTCCTCGGCGCCAATGTCGCCCGGCAACAGCGCCGTGGCCGCACCCTGCCCCACGCGCAGCACGCAAGAGCGCGCGTTGTCGGATTCGGATGCGTTGCGGACTGCAGCCGCATCGGGCGGGCCGGGGTGCAACAGCTCAAAGCGCACGCCGTCCCACTCCCAGTGCTGCCCGGCCTCGCAGCGGCGCAGCAGGGGCACGGACGCGCCTGCCGGGGTGGCGTGGGCGGGCCACGGGAACGACGTCCACCACTGGGCGTGCGCAAAGCGCGCCGCCACGCTGGCCAGGCCGCTGGCGTGGTCGCTGTCGGCGTGGCTGACGACGACCGCATCCAGCCGGTCGCCGCCCGCGCGCAGCAGAGGCAGCAACACGCGCTCGGCGCTGTGGCTGTGGCGGCCCACGGGCGGGCCGGTGTCGTACAGCAGGGTGTGGCGCGCGGTGCGCACCACCACCGCCGTGCCCTGGCCCACGTCGGCGGCCACAATTTCAAACGCCCCCGGCGGCGGGCGCGGCGGCTGGTACGCCAGGGCGGGCCACAGCCACAGCAAGCCCCAGGCCCGCCAGCGCCAAGGCCAGTGCTGCACCAGCCACAGGCCCCCGGCGGCGCCCAGCAGCGCCAGCGTCCACGGCAGGTCGGGCCGCTCCAGCGTGGCCCACGGCAGTGCCGACAAGCCCTGCAACCCCACCATCAGCCAGCGCACCGCCAGCGCGCCCGCATCCCACAGCGGCGGCCAGGCCACGCCCAGCATCGCCAACGGCGTCACGACGAACGTGACCCACGGAATGGCCAGCAAGTTGGCCAGCAGCCCGATGAGCGAGAACTGGCCAAACAGCATCAGCGTCAGCGGTGCCAGCGCCACCGTGACCACCGCCTGCTCGCGCAACATGGCCCGCAACCCCACCCACACCCGCTGCCAGCGCCCCGGCCCTATCGCCACCCCTCCCGCTGCGCCGGTCGGCGGCGGGGGTGATGCCAGCACTGCGCCACCACCGGCCTCGCCCACCCGCGCAGGCCCACCCGGCAACGCCGAGAACAGCACCCCCACCGCCACAAAACTCAGCCAGAAGCCCGCCTGCAGCAGCGCCCAAGGGTCGAGCAGCAGCACCACATTCATCACCAGCAGCCACGTGGCGGGCCACGGCCAGCGCCGCCCACTCAGGCGCAGCAGCGTCACGGTGGCCAGCATCCACACCGTGCGCTGCGCGGGCACGCCCCAGCCCGACAACAGCGCGTACCCCGCCGCCAGCACCACCCCGCCCACGGCAGCCGCCACCGGCGTGGGCACGCGCCACAACAGCCCCGGCCACACACGCGCCAGGCCACGCCACAACCCGCCCACCAGCCCCACCGCCAGCCAGGCAAACATCGTCACGTGCAGCCCAGACACGCTCACCAAATGGTTGATGCCGGTGCGGCGGAACAGCGTCCAGGCGTCGTTCTCGATCGAAGCCTGATCGCCCACGCTCAGCGCGGCCAGCATCCCGGCGGCGGACGCCTCGGGCACCCGCGCCAGAATGGCGTCGCGCACCGCCTGCCGCGCCCGGGCGATGCGGTGGCCGCTGGCCTGCTCGTCCAGCAGCTCGGGCGGGGGCACCTGGCGCCCGGTGCGCACCTGGCCACTGGCGTGCAGGCCCTGCGTCCAGTACCACAGCTCGGTGTCGAACCCGCCCGGGTTGGCCAGGCCGTGCGGACGGCGCAGGCGTACCGTCAGGCGCCAACGCTGGCCTGCGCGCAATGTGGGCAAATCGTTGGTCTGCGCCGGTTCGCCCTGCACAGCATCTTGTGCCGACTCCCGTTGCGCGCCACGCCCCGCTGCCCACCCGGCGCCCCACGACAGTTGCACCAGCGGTGGCACCGCCACGGGTTGCTCTTGCCAGCGCGCAGCTTCGGGCTGGAATTCAAAGCGCCAGCCCGAATCGGTGCGCCGGGGCAGGCCCGTGACCTGGCCCTCCAGCCACACCACCTGGTTGTCCAGCGCCGGAGCCAGGGCCTGTGCCTGGTGCCAGCCCGCGCGCACGCCCGTCAGGGCCAGCGCACACAGCGCCAGCGCCACACCGCACAACCCCTGCCGCCACCAGCGGCCCGCACGCACGCGCCCCCACGGCGCCCGCCAAGCCAGCAGCAGCACACCCAGCCCCAGCGCAGCGCACAGCGCGTAGGCCCACGTCGCCCACAGCGCGACCTGCTGCAACTGCAACGCCACACCCAGCACGCCACCGGCCAAGGCGGCCATCATGGCCAAAAAATGATCAAAATCTGCATGACTGGGCATTGTAGGCAATCGCCACCCCGCCACCAACGGCACGGTGGCGCGCGTTTGCGGTGCCGGTGCAGGCGCCCCGATAGAATCCGGCGCATCCCCCTTCACCCGATTTGTCCTGTTTTCTGGAGCCACCCCATGAGCGTTTACGACCAGCTGCAAGCCCTCGACATCACCCTGCCGCCGGTGGCGGTACCGGCTGCGGCCTACATTCCGTTTGTGCAAACGGGCAAGCTCATCATGCTCAGCGGCCACATCGCCAAACGCAACGGCCAAGTGTGGACAGGCCAACTCGGCCTGAACATGAGCACCGCCGAAGGCAACACCGCCGCGCGCGCCGTCGCCATCGACCTGCTGGGCACGCTGCACGCCGCCTGCCAAGCTGCGGGCACCGATTTGAACGGTGTCAAACGCATCGTGAAAGTGTTGAGCCTGATCAACTCCAGCCCCACCTTCACCGAACACCACCTCGTCACCAACGGTTGCTCCGAGCTGCTGGGCCAAGTGTTTGGCCCCACCGTGGGCAGCCACGCCCGCAGTGCGTTCGGCGTGGCCCAACTGCCACTGGGCGCGTGTGTGGAAATTGAGCTGATTGCCGAACTGGCCTGACGCGATGACCGACACCCGCACGCCCACCCCTGAGCAACAACCGCGCAATCCGCTCCACGGCGTGACGCTGGAAGCGATGGTGCGCGCCCTGGAAGCCCATTACGGCTGGGCCGACCTGGCGCAGCGGATTCCCGTGCGCTGCTTCACGCACGATCCCAGCGTCGCCTCCAGCCTCAAGTTCCTGCGCAAGACGCCTTGGGCGCGCGACAAGGTCGAAGGCCTCTACCTGTTCATGCTGCGCGAAATCCAGCGGGCGCAGCGCGCTGCCGGACACCTGTAGGCAGGCGGCGCGCGCTGAGCGGTTGCACGCCACGCAGTGCTACGTAGCCACCACAGCGTCCGGCGTCGGCACATTGGCCGCCACCGGCGATGGCTGTCCCTGCTCAACGGCTGAATAATGCTGCAACGCATGCAGCAAAGCCCAGCCAAATGGCCATTCACCATGCCCCGAGGCCACATTGATGTGGCCTGCGTCGGGGATACGCACGTACTCACTGCCCCAAGCACGTGCGTAAGCGGCGGCCAAGCGCGCAGGACAAAAGGGATCGTTGGTGCTGGCCACCACCATGCTGCGGTACGGCAGGTGCGCATACGGCACGGGCGCAAAGTCGCCCAACACACCACGCCGCTCAGGGTCGGCAGGGGCCACCAGCAGCGCGCCTTGAATGCGCTGTGCCACCTCGGGTGGCAGGTGTACCGTGGTGATGCAACCCAAACTGTGGGCAGCCACCACCACTGGGCCAGGTGTGGCCAAAATGGTGTCGCTCAGACGATCCACCCAAGCGCGCCGGACAGGGCTGATCCAATTGTCCTGCACCACACGGCGCACGCGCGGCAAACGTTCGGCCCACAGAGTTTGCCAATGGCCAGGGCCAGAATCGCGCCAGCCGGGCACGATGATGACGGTGGTATCTTGCATATCACACCGCCCACTGCCATTGCGCCGGTGAAGCGGTTTGCTGCTCAGGCCGCTTGAGCGGGGGCTCGGCCAGCTCGGCGGCGTTGTGGTCGGCAAACTCTTGCAGCACGTCGTCCTTCACCACGCTGAAGGCGTAAGAAGCCCGGTCGCGCGGGTGCGCCAGCCCCACCGGCACCGTGCGGCGGATACGCCCAGGACGCGGCTCCATCACCACCACTTTGTCGCCCAGGTACACGGCTTCTTCCACGTCGTGCGTGACCAAAATCATGGTGATACCTTCGGCCTGCCAGATACGGTGCAGCTCCTGCTGCAAATGCGCGCGTGTCATGGCATCCAGCGCCCCAAAAGGCTCGTCGAGCAACAAAATGTCGGGCCGGTTCACCAGCGAACGGGCAATCGCCACGCGCTGCGACATCCCGCCCGACAACTGGTGCGGATAGGCGTTCTCGAACCCCGTCAGGCCCACCAATTCGATGTGTTCGCGCACCGTGTTGCGCTTTTGGGCGGCACTCAAGTTGGCGTTGAGCAGGCCCAGTTCAACGTTTTTTTCCACCGTGAGCCACGGAAACAGGCGGTGCTCCTGAAACACAATCCCGCGCTCCAACCCAGTGCCCGAAATAGGCCGGCCATTGAGCGCAATTTCGCCCTCATGGTCGCCTTCCAAACCAATGATGAGGCGCAGCAACGTGGATTTGCCACAGCCGCTGGAACCCACAATGCTGACGAATTCGCCCGGCTCTATCGTCAAGTTGATGTTTTGCAGCACCGGCAAGGGCTGCCCTTTTACGTCGTAACGCTTGTTCAGGTTCTGGATCGTCAATGTTCCGGCGTGTGCCATGTCCATGCTCCTCTTCCATTCGGTTCAATAACGCGCCACCGTGCGGTCGCGCCAAGCCAGCAGGCGCTTTTCCAGCACCCCCAGCACAAAGTTCAAGACAAAGCCCACCAGGCCAATCACCACCACGCCAAACAACACCAAGTCCATCCAAAAGTGCTCACGCCCGTCGATCAGGGTGTTGCTAATACCCGTGCCCGAGGCCAGCAGATACTCCGCCCCCAAGGTGGCCAGCCAGGTGTAAATCAGCGACAGTTGCAGACCCGTAAAAATCGAGGGGGCCGCCGCTGGCGCAATCACACGGTGCAACAACTGCCACACGCTGAATTCGTACACCCGCGCCACCTCAATGAACTCGCGTGGCACGCTGCGGATGCCTTCGTAGGTGTTGAGCACCACCGGAAAAAACGCTGCCATCGCCACAAACGCAATCTTGGCCTCGTCGCCCAACCCGAACCACATCGAGAGCATCGGAATCCAAGCGAACAGCGAGATTTGCTTGACGGTGTGGAACGACGGCCCGATCAGGCGATCCAGCCAGCGCGAGCCCCCCAGCCCAGCCCCCACCAACAGCCCGATGCCAGAACCGATGGCAAAGCCCCACGCCATGCGCCACAGGCTGGCCGACAGCGCCAGCCACAATTCACCGCTCAACACCTGATCGACCCCGCGCTGCCACACCGCCCACGGCGACACCAACAACGGCGAGTTGACCCAGCCCGAAGCCACCGCGCCCCACCACAGCACCAGCAACGCCAACGGCAACACCCAGCCCCGCAACGGTGCAGGTACCCAACTGCGCCTAGCCCGGATATTTCACCGCAGTCCACCCCGTCGTCTCTTTTGTCACTTTGATGCCTGAAGAGGGGTCGCTACGGGTCATTGCCGTGAGCCAAAGGCACGCACCCGCGCGCATCGGCCCTGTCAGGACGCAGCGACCCCCACCCCGGCTTGGGTTGCGGGCCAGTTTTGTGTCATCGCGCCGGCCAGGCGCTGTCGCGGCGTTCAGGGCGAGCGCAGCTGGCTCATGGCGTGCGCGAAGATGGGCGCGCTGGGCCAGTGCGAGGCCAGGTACAGCCGGATGCGCCGTGTGTTGCGCGTGACCACTGCAGCCACCTTGAGCAGTCTGATGCGCAGGGTATCGACCTGAGCTGTTGCCAGTGCGGTGCCCTGCAGGGCCAAGGCGCGCAGCCGCTCGATGAGCACGTAACCCAGCGCCGACAGCAGCATGCGCAGTTGGTTGGAGTGCAACAC
>NZ_NWBQ01000083.1 GCF_002837135.1 Macromonas bipunctata
CAGACCCATCTTCCAGATGTTCTCAAAGAAGCCCGCCTTGGACCAGTCCATGAACTTTTGGTGCACCGCACTGGCGCTGCCAAATCGCTCAGCTGGCAGCGCCTTCCATTGGCACCCCGTGCGCAGCACGTACACGATCGCCTCGAACACCAGCCGGGCCGGCTTGGGCGGACGGCCCGCACCAGCGCGGCGCTGGTAAACCTTGCCCGGGTCTCGCTGCACCACCGGCACCAACGGCTCGACACGTGCCCAGAATTCGTCCGTCACTTCCCATGAGTGGGCATGGGCCTTGCTCATATCTCGCTCCTGTCTTGATTTCAGATCAAGCCTGAACCATACCTCAATTTACGGACAAATCCTAAGCCCCGAGCAAGTGCAACAGCGCCTGACCCAACACGGGCCCAACCAGCTGCCCGCGGCCGCGCGCCGCCCGGTGTGGCTGCGCTTTGCGCTGCAGTTCCACAACCCGCTGATCTACGTGCTGCTGGCCGCCGGCCTGACCACGCTGGCGCTGGGCAGCTACGTGGACGCGGGCGTCATCCTGGGCGTGGTGCTCATCAACGCCATCATCGGCCACATCCAGGAGGGCAAGGCCGAGCGCGCGCTCGACGCCGTGCGCAGCATGCTGGCCGCGCGCGCCAACGTCTGGCGCAATGGCCAGCGCCAGCACATCGACGCCAGCGAGCTGGTGCCCGGCGACGTGGTGCTGCTGGAGTCGGGCGACAAGGTGCCCGCCGATGTGCGCCTGATCCGGGCCAAGAACCTGCGCGTGGTGGAAGCGGTGCTCACGGGCGAATCGGCCCCGGTGGAAAAGCAGCTCGACCCGGTGGCGGCCGATGTGGCCATGGGCGACCGCACCTGCATGGCGTTTTCCGGCACCATCGTGGCCTACGGCCAGGCGCAGGCGGTGGTGGTGGCCACCGGCGTGGGCACCGAGATCGGGCGCATCGGCCAGCTGGTGGGCGAGGTACACAGCCTGGCCACACCGCTGACCCGGCGCCTGGACCAATTTGCGCGCCAGATCACGCTGTTCATCCTGGGCGTGTCGGTGCTGACGCTGCTGTATGGCCGTTTCGTGATGGACATGCCACTGATGGAGCTGTTCCTGGCCATTGTGGGGCTGGCGGTGGCCGCCATTCCCGAGGGCATGCCCGCCGTGGTGACGATCGTGCTGGCGATAGGCACGCGCGTCATGGCCAGCAACCAGGCCATCATCCGGCGCCTGCCCGCGGTGGAAACGCTGGGCTCCGTCAGCGTGATCTGCTCCGACAAGACCGGCACGCTGACCCGCAACGAGATGACCGCCGTGCGCGTGGTGCTGCCCGCGCAGACGCTCACCGTCTCGGGCACGGGCTACGCGCCCGAAGGTGGCTTCAGCGATGGCGTACAGGCCGTGGCCGCCGCCAGCCACCCCGGCCTGCAGCGGCTGGCCCAGGCCGCCCTGCTGTGCAACGACGCCCGGCTGCAACACCAGCCCGACACCGGCACCTGGCAGCTGCACGGCGACCCGACCGAAGGCGCGCTGCTGGCGCTGGCCTACAAGGCCGGGCTGGACGCCACCACCGCGCAGCAGCAGTGGCCGCGGGTCGATGCGATCCCGTTCGAGTCTGAGCGCCAGTTCATGGTCACGCTGCACCACGACCACGCCGGGCAACACTTTGTGCTGATCAAGGGCGCGCCCGAGCGCGTGCTGGCGCTGTGCACACACCAGCCCGAGCAGCAACCGCTGGCGCTGGCGTACTGGACGGCGGCGGTGGCCAGCGCCGCAGGCCAAGGCCAGCGCGTGCTGGCGCTGGCGCGCTGCCCCTGGCCCGCCCAGCGCACCGACATCAACCTGGGCGACATCACGCCGCGCTTCGAGCTGCTGGGGCTGGTCGGCATCATCGACCCGCCGCGCGACGAGGCCATTGCTGCCGTGGCCGAGTGCCAGGGCGCGGGCATACGCGTCAAGATGATCACCGGCGACCACGCCATCACCGCCGCCGCCATCGGGCGCCAGCTGGGCCTGCGCGCCGAGCGCACCCTCACCGGCGACGAGATCGAGCGCCTCGGCGACGCCGAGCTCGAGCGCCACGTGCAGGACACCGACATCTTTGCCCGCGCCGCGCCCGAGCACAAGCTGCGCCTGATTGCCGCGCTGCAACGCCAGGGCCACCTGGTGGCCATGACGGGCGACGGCATCAACGACTCGCCCGCGCTCAAGACCGCCGACATTGGCGTGGCCATGGGCAAGAACGGCACCGACGCCGCGCGCGAATCGTCCGACCTGGTGCTGACCGACGACAACTTTGCCACCATCGCGCGCGCCGTGCGCGAGGGCCGCGTGGTGTTCGACAACATCAAGAAGTCGCTCATGCACATGCTGCCCACCAACGGCGGCGAGGCGGGCGTGATCCTGCTGGCCATCCTGGCCGGGCTGCCGCTGCCCGTCACGGCGGGGCAAATTCTGTGGGTCAACACCGTGACCTCGGTCACGCTGGCGCTGTCGCTGGCATTCGAGCGCGCCGAACCCGGCGTGATGCAGCTGGCGCCGCGCCCCACCACCGAGCCCATCATCACGCGCGCGCTGGCGCTGCGGGTGCTGTTCGTGATTGCGCTGATGGTGGCCACCACCTTTGGCGTGTTCCAGTGGGAGATCGCGCGCGGCCAGGGGCTGGACTACGCGCGCACCGCCGCCGTCAACATGATTGTGGTGTGCGAGCTGTTCTACCTGTTCAACGTGCGCCACTTTACCCAGCACGCGCTGCGCTGGGAGACGCTGACGGGCAACCGCATCGCGCTGACGGTGGGCGCCATCCTGGTGCTGCTGCAGCTGCTGTTCACCTACGCGGCGCCCATGCAGCAGCTGTTCCGCAGCGAGGGCCTGGACGCCCTGTCGTGGGGCGTGATCCTGGGCGGCGGCGTGCTGGTGTTCCTGGCCGTGGAGGCCGAGAAAGCCGTGCTGCGCCGCCGCCACATCCAGCGCATCTGACACAACAAACAACCAAGGAGGACCCCGCGCCATGCAAGCGATACGACACATCTTTGCCGCCACCGACCTCACCGCCGCCTCGCTGCGCGTGGTGGAGCGTGGCTTTCGGCTGGCCCAGCAGACCGGCGCCCACTACACCGTCATGCACGCGCTGGGCCTGGACGCGCTGGGGCCGTTGCGCAACCTGCTGGGCCACAAGGCCAGCGACGTGGCCCAGGCCGTGCTGGCCCACAAGCGCGCGGAGCTCGAGGCCATCGTGCGCGACCCGCGCTACCACCACGGCATCAACGCCCGGGTGCTGCTGGAAGAAGGCCTGGCCACCAGCGTGGTGCCCGCCTACGCCGCCACCACCGACGCCGACCTGGTGCTGGTGGGCGTGCGCGGGGCCAGCACCCTGCGCCGGCTGCTGGTGGGCTCCACCGCGTCGCGGCTGCTGCGCAAGAGCCAGTGCCCGGTGCTGGTGGTGCGGCACGCGCACAGCAAGCCCTACCAGCGCGTGCTGGTGCCGGTGGACTTCTCGGCCGGGTCGCTGCGCTCGCTGCAGTTGGCGCGCCAGCTCGCGCCCCAGGCCCGGCTGGTGCTGCTGCACGTGTTCGAAGTGCCGTTCGAAGGCATGCTGCAATACGCGGGCGTCTCCAGCGCCGAGATCCAGCGCTACCGCGCCGAGGCCCATGTGCGCCACACCCAGCAGCTGCAGCAACTGGCCGCACAGGCCGGGCTGGCCGATGCCGACTACACCGGCGTGGTGCTGCACGGCGATGCGGTACACCACATCCTGGAACTCGAGCGCGACCACCACTGCGACCTCATCGTCATGGGCAAGCACGGCACCCACGTCACCGAAGAGCTGCTCTTGGGCAGCGTGACGCAGCGCGTGCTGTCGCAAACCCACGCCGACATGCTGGTGGTGGTGGACAAGCGCGGCCCCGGCAGCGCCTGAAGCATGCTGCACAATGCGGCCCTCATACACCACCACAAAGGAACCCTGTTTCATGGCATCCGTCAACAAAGTTATTCTCCTGGGCAACTGTGGCCGTGACCCCGAAATGCGCTACATGGCCTCAGGCCAGCCGGTGGCCAGCGTCAGCATTGCCACCAGCAGCCGCCGCAAGGACAAAAACACCGGCGAAATGGTGGAAGACACCCAGTGGCACCGCGTCACCTTCTACGAACGCCTGGCCGAGATCGTGGGCGAATACGTCAAGAAAGGCAGCCCGATCTACGTCGAAGGCCGCCTCAAGTACGGCAAGTACACCGACCAGTCGGGCGTGGAACGCCACACCACCGACATCGTGGCCACCGAGATGCAGCTGCTGGGCGGACGCGAAGGCATGGGCGGCGGTGAAGGCCGCAGCTACGCCCCGCGCAGCGGCGGCGCCCCGGCCAGCGGTGGCCGCGCGTCCGGCATGGGCGCTGGCATGGGCAACAGCGCCCCCGCCTACGCCAGCCGCCCGCCCAGCCCGCCACCCGCCCAGCCCATGGCGCGTCCGGCCCCGGCAGCGCCCGTGGACAGCGGCTTTAACGATCTGGACGACGACATCCCGTTCTGACCACCACGGCGCGCGCCGCCGCCCCCAGGGCGGGCATTTGGGTTAACCTTGACAGCACCGCACCTGCGGTGCCTGTTGAGGAGAAATGCCATGCCCGCCCCCCGCTCCACCCGCCCCGCCCCCTGCGCCGTGCTGCCGCGCTCCGCCGCGCCGGTGGCCCCACGCTTCGGGGCACCCCGCGCCTGGCTGTACGGTGTGGCGCTGTGGCTGTGCGCAGCCAGTGCCAGTGCCAGCGCCAGCCCGGTCTGGACCGACGCCTTGGGCGACCCCAGCGCCCAGGCGCGCCAGGCGGTGCAACTGCTGCAGAACGCCGCCGCCGAAGGCCTCAACCCCAGCGACTACCAGGCCAGCGCCCTGGCCCATGCGCTGCAGCAAGGCGCCCCGGTGGACATGTGGGCACCGCAACTCACCGCCGCGCTGCAACACTACCTGCGCGACCTGCGCCAGGGCCGCGTGCCACCGCAACAGGTGCAGGAACACTACCGCCAGCCCGACACCACCGAGCTGGTGCTGGAACAGGCCCTGGCCAGCGAGCACCTGCAAGACCTGGTGCGCCGCACCACCCCGGCCATGCCCCAGTACCGCGAACTGCGCGACGCCCTGGCCCACTACCGCCAGCTGGCACAGCACCCGGCGTGGCAACAGCCCCTGCCACCACTGCCCGGGCGCAGGCTCAGTCCCGGTGCGGCCTGGGCCGGGCTGCCACTGCTGCAGCAGCGCCTGCAAGCCTTGGGCGACCTGCCCGCCAGTGTTGACCCCAACGCCCCCGCCCCCACCCAGTACGACGCCACCCTGCGGGCTGGCGTCGAAGCCTTCCAGAGCCGCCACGGCCTCACGCCCGACGGCGTCATCGGGGCCGAGACCCTGGCCGCCCTCAACGTCACGCCCGCGCAGCGCGCCGAACAGATCGCGCTGGGCATGGAGCGCCTGCGCTGGCTGCCCGAGCCACGCGGGCCGCGCATGGTGGTGGTCAACCTGCCCGAATTCGTGCTGCGCGCCTACAGCCTCGACCAGGGCCGCCCGCAGCAGGCCCTGCGCATGAAAGTGATCGTCGGCAAGGCACTCAAGACCAGCACCCCGCTGTTCGACGAGGACATGCGCTTCATCGAATTCAGCCCCTACTGGAACATCCCGCCCTCCATCGCGCGCGGCGAAACCATCCCACGCCTGCGCCGCGACCCCGGCTACTTCCAGCGCCAGGGCCTGGAGCTGGTGGACCGCCAGGGCAAGGTGGTGCCGGGCTTTGACGCCACCCACCTGGACGCCGTACTGCGCGGCCAGATGCGCATCCGCCAGCGCCCGGGGCCGCACAACGCGCTGGGCGACATCAAGTTCGTGTTCCCGAACCACAACAACATCTACCTGCACCACACGCCCAGCACCCAGCTGTTCGAGCGCACGCGGCGCGACTTCAGCCACGGCTGCATCCGCATCGAGGATCCGCACGCGCTGGCCCAGTTTGTGCTGCAGGACGAGCCGGAGTGGACGCCCGAGCGCATCCGCAGCGCCATGGAGCGCGGCAAGTCGTCCACGCTGCGCCTCAAGACGCCGGTGCCGGTGGTGCTGGCGTACCACACCACCGTGGTACAGGACGGCAAAGTGCATTTTTTGCCCGACATCTACCGCCGTGACCCGCAGCTGGCCCAGGCCCTGCAACGCCACAGCCAGACTCAGCACGCCAGCACACGCCTTTCATCGGCCCAGGCTTTACGGCCCGGGGTGGTGCCGGAATAATGCGGGGATGCGTTTCAAACCACTGTCATCGGCCTTACACGAACTGGAGGTGCCCGCGCGGCGCCACTTCTTTCACCGCAGCAGCCGCTGGTTGCTGGCGGGCGCGGCACTGACGCAGGGCGGCCACGCGCTGGCCAGCGTCTCCACGGCCCCGCACGCGCCGCGCCACCTGGCCATGAACCACACCCACACGCGCGAGAGCGTGGCGCTGGTGTACGCCATTGGCCAGGATTTTGTGCCCCAGGCGCTGCAGCACCTCAACCACTTCCTGCGCGACCACTACAGCGGCGACGTAGGCCAGATGGATCCGCAGCTGTTCCACCTCATGCACCTGGTGCGGCGCGAGCTGGAGACCGACCGGCCGTTCCACATCATCTCGGGCTACCGCAGCCCGCGCACCAACGAGCGCCTGCGCACCACGCGAGGCGGCGGCGTGGCCAAGCGCAGCCTGCACATGGAAGGCCGTGCGGTGGACATCCGTTTGCCGGGCGTACCGCTGGCCGATGTGCGCGACGCCGCGCGCGACCTCAAGCTCGGCGGCGTGGGCTACTACCCCGGCGAGCAGTTCGTCCACCTCGACACCGGGCGCGTGCGCAACTGGGGCGGTTGATGCCGCTGAAGCCGGTTTAACGCCTGCGCACCTTTTTGCCACGGGGTGCCAGCGTGGGCACCTCGGGCAAGGGGGCTTCGGTGGCGGTGGCCGCGTGGATCACGCCGCCGCCCAGGCACACCTCGCCGTCGTACAGCACCGCACTCTGGCCCGGTGTCACCGCCCATTGCGGCTCGTTGAAGGCCAAGGCAAACGCGCCTTCGCCGTTGGGGGCCAACACGCAGGCGGCATCGGCCTGGCGGTAGCGGGTCTTGGCACCGTAGCGGCCCAGTGCCGGAGCACTGCCCGCCACCCAACTCGCGTCCAGCGCCTGCAACTGCGGCGACTGCAACCACGGGTGGTCGTGCCCTTGCACCACCCACAGCGTGTTGTGGGCCACGTCCTTGCGCGCCACAAACCACGGCGCGTGTTCACCGCCGCCTTTTTGGGCACCTTGCGTCTTGACACCGCCTATGCCCAACCCTTGGCGCTGGCCCAGCGTATAGAAACTCAGCCCCACGTGCTGGCCCACCACCCGGCCCTGGTCGTCGCGGATGGGGCCGGGTTCCTTCTGGATGTAGCGGTTGAGGAACTCGCGGAATGGGCGCTCACCAATGAAGCAAATGCCGGTGGAATCCTTCTTCTTGGCGTTGGGCAGGCCAATCTCGGCCGCAATGCGGCGCACCTCGGTCTTGGGCAACTCGCCCACCGGGAACAGCGTGTTGCGCAACTGGTTCTGGTTCAAGCGGTGCAAAAAGTAGCTCTGATCCTTGAGCGGATCCAGCCCTTTGAGCAGCTCGTATTGGCCTGTGGTGCCATTCAGGCGCACCCGGCAATAGTGGCCGGTGGCAATTTTGTCGGCCCCCAAGCGCATGGCGTGGTCCAAGAACGCCTTGAATTTGATCTCGGCATTGCACAGGATGTCGGGGTTGGGCGTGCGGCCCGCCTGGTACTCGCGCAAAAATTCGGCAAACACGCGGTCTTTGTACTCGGCGGCAAAGTTGACGTGCTCCATGTCAATGCCAATGACATCGGCCACACTGGCCGCATCCAAAAAATCCTGTCGGCTGGAACAATACTCGCTGTCGTCGTCATCTTCCCAGTTTTTCATGAAGATGCCGATCACCTCGTAACCCTGCTGTTTGAGCAACCAGGCGCTGACCGCGGAGTCCACCCCGCCGCTCAAGCCCACCACCACGCGTTGTTTCTGTGCCATAGTGGGCGTGATTATCCCGCCGTTCAGCGCCAGGGCATCACCGGCACGGTGGAGATGCTGTTGGCGGGTGCGCCCTCAATCAGCTTGCGGCTGATGGCCACGTACACCAGCGTGTTGTGCTTGGCATCCCACAAGCGCACCACGCGCGTTTCCTTGAACAGCAGCGAGGTGTCCTCGCTGAACACCTCTTCCTCTTGGGGCAACTTGGCGGGCAACGTGATGGGGCCAGTCTGGCGGCACGCCAGCGAGAAGCGCGACGGGTCTTCCGCCAAGCCCAAGCTGCCTTTGATACCGCCGGTGCGCGCTTGGCTGACGTGGCACGTCACACCCGCAATTTTGGGGTCGGCAAACGCATCGACGCAGATCTTGTGGTTGGCGCCCAGCAGCTTCCAGGCGGTGGTGATGCAGCCCACGGTGTCGGCGTGGGCGCCCACGCTGGCCACGGCCAGCAGCGCCGCAGCGCAGGTTGTCTTGAACACGGTCGTTCTCCTCAAAAATGGCGACGGGGGCGCTCAGGCCGGGGGGCGCTGCGCCTGCACCATCTTCATGGCCGAGGCAATCAGCGCCGACACCTCCGTCATGTTGCCGGGCACCACCAGCGTGGTGGTGGCGTCCTGGGCCAGCTTGCCGTAGGCTTCCACGGCCTTTTCGGCCACCTGGAGCTGCACCGCCTGCTCGCCGCCGGGCTGGCGGATGGCACCAGCCATGCGCTCAATCGCCTGCGCCGAGGCCGACGCCAGCGTCATGATGGCGGTGGCCTCGCCCTGGGCCTTGTTGATGGCGGCCTGCTTTTCGCCCTCGGAACGGGCGATGAAGGCCTCGCGCTCGCCGGTGGCAATGTTGATCTGCTCTTGGCGACGGCCTTCCGAAGCGGCAATCAGCGCGCGCTTTTCGCGTTCGGCGGTAATCTGCGCTTGCATGGCGTGCAAGATCTCCTTGGGCGGCGTCAGATCCTTGATCTCGTAGCGCAGTACCTTCACGCCCCAGTTAAGCGCCGCTTCGTCAATTGCCTGCACCACCTGGGCGTTGATCATGTCGCGCTCCTCGAACGTCTTGTCCAGCTCCAGCTTGCCAATCACGCTGCGCAGGCTGGTCTGTGCCAGCTGCGTCACCGCCATGATGTAGTTGGACGAGCCGTAGCTGGCGCGCATCGGATCGGTCACCTGGAAGTACAGGATGCCATCAACCTGCAACTGCGTGTTGTCGCGCGTGATGCAGACCTGGCTGGGCACGTCCAGCGGAATTTCCTTCAGACTGTGTTTGTAGGCCACCCGGTCGATGAACGGCACCAGAAAGTTCAGCCCGGGGCTGAGGGTGCCGGCGTACTTGCCCAGCCGCTCCTTGACCCACGCGTTCTGCTGCGGCACCACCTTGACGGCGCGCGCAATGAAGATCACGGCAATGACAACAACGAGGATGGCGATTTCCATGATGGGCCTTTCTGTGTAAAGCGGTAAAAAATGCCGACAGCCCCCACATCACACCGGATCGACCAGCAGGCGGCTGCCCACCAGTTCGGCCACGCGGTGGGCGCCGGGGCGTGGCGTGGTGCCGGGCCGGTGAATGGCCGTCCATTGTGCGCCACGGTAGCGCACAGTAGCGGTGCCATCGGGGTTCCAGCCCGCAATCTGCACAATCTCACCCACATCCAGGTTGACGCTGCGGTCGGCGCGCGCTGGCAAGTCGCCCGGACGGCGCCGGCGCCGCCAGTGGCACAGCACCACCGCCGCACCGCCCACCACGGCGGCCAGCACCATCTGCAGCGGCTGGGCCAGGCCCGCATGGGCCACCAGCGCGCCTGCAGCGGCACCCAGCGCCAGCATCAGCAGGTAAACGGTGCCGGTCAGCAACTCAGCCACCACCATGGCCCCCGCCAACAGCCACCACAGGGTCGAATCGTCCATCATCGCCAGCACCTTTCTTTCGGGGCAGCCTGCATCACCCCAGCACCGTGCGGTAGCCGGTGATGCGCTGCGCAAAGTACGGTGCCTGCAGGGAGTCGAGCCGCACCCCGGTGCGTTCGTTGAAGGCATGTACCATGCGGTTGTCGCCCAGGTAGATGCCCACGTGCGAGAACTTGGCGCCCAGCGTGTTGAAGAACACCAGGTCGGCCACCGCCAGCTCCGTGCGGCCCACGGGCTGGGTGCGCTCGGCCATGTCGGCGGCGCTGCCGCCCAAGCGCAGCCCAGCCTGCTGGTAGGCGTAGGCCACCAGCCCGGAGCAGTCGAAGCCCGTGGCCGGGCTGCGCCCGCCGTAGCGGTAGCGCCCGCCCACGTGGGCCATGGCGTTCATCACGATGTGGCGGCGCAGCTCGGGCTGGCTGCCTGAGCGCCCGCCGCTGCGGCTGGCGCAGCCTTGCAGGTACAGCGCGGCCAGCAGGCCCGCCGCCAGCCACATCCGCCGCGACGGCAACTGCCCTGCCCCGGGCACGGGCGCAGCGCAGGCGGTTGAAGCAGCGCCCACCACCACCATCAGGCTGCAGGTTGGTACGGGTTGAGCACCAGCTGCTCGCGCTCCAGCACACGCGCCACGGCGGGCAGGGCCGCCAGGCGCTGCACCAGCGCCCAGGTGGCGGGCAGGCTGGCCGGGTCGATGCCGATCAGCGCGCCCCAGCGCAGCAGCGTCAGGGCGTAGGTGTCGAGGATGCCGGGCTGCTCGCCGTTGAGCCACGCGCTGGGGCAGCGGGCCACGTGCGCTTCCAGCTCCTGCAGCAGCTCGCGGAACCGGGTCACGCCATGCGCCTTGACGTCGGCCTGCCCTTCGGGCGTGGTGGCAAAGTTGACCGGGCGGAACACGCGCGTGAAGGCCGGATGCACCGTGTTGTTGAGCCAGCACAGTGTCTCCAGCACGCGGGTGCGGGCCAGGCCGCTGGCGGGCAGCAGGCGGGCCTGGGGCAGACGCGCGTCCAGGTGCAGCACCATGGCCACGATCTGGCCAATGGCATCATCGCCATCCACCAGCAGCGGCACCTGGCCGCGCGGGTTCAGCGCCAGGTATTCGGGCGCCTTGTGCTCGCCCTGGTGCAGCTTGACCAGCACCGGCTCGAATGCCACCCCGGCCAGTTCCAGCGCGGCATGCACCGCCAACGAACACGCGCCGGGCGCGTAATACAGTTTGAAGCTCATGAGCATCCTCCAGATACGGAAAATCCTACATGATACGGGGCCCGCAAAGGCAACCGAAAAGCCGGGTTACAGGCGCTACAGCGCCCACGACAACCCCAGGTAGGCACTGCCACGCTTCCAAGTCTGACCACCCAGCGACTGCTGGCCCGTCAACACCATGCTGAGCTGCGGCGTCAGCGCCAACTGCAGGCCAGCCGACACCACCCCGTACCGCTCACGCCCAGCGTCGCCCAGCGGCGTCACCACCGGCGTGCCCGGCTCAAAGGCAAAGCGGGAATACGCACGGTCGGGGCTGTCGATACCCGTGTCGTGTACCCACTCCAGCTTGACGTGGGAGCGCAGCGCGCGGCCAGCGGCGGTCTGGCCATCAAAATGCCACACCGCGCCCACCGACCCCAGCAAGCGGCGGCGATCCTGTTGCGCCAGCTCTTGCGCCAGCAGCACGTTGCCGCGCTCGTGGTAGGCGTCGCTCATGCTGCGGCTGTAGGTGGCGGCCACAAACGGCCCCCAGCGGGTCTGCCCGCTTTCGCCCTGTACAAGGTAAGCCCCCTGCACGCGGGCGGCATAGGCCTGCCCCCGGTTGTCGGCATTCACCTGCATCGCCCCGGCAAAACGGCGGGTGTTGAAGTCGAAACGGCCCCAGCTCAACATCCAGTCCCAGTGGTATAGCCCCTGGACATGCGAGCCAAACCCCGCCAGCTGGTAAGCCTGGGTGTCGACCGACCCCATGCCCTGGCGCAAACCCGCATCGGCGTTGGTCACATTCAGCGCCCAGCCGAGCCGGGTCTGGGCACTCAATGGGTGGCGCATGCCCACCGTCAGCGCACGCAGGTGCTGGCGGTACCCCACGGCGCCCAACGCATCGTCCCGGCGCGACTGGCCGTAACTCAGCAGGGCAAAACCGGGCGAGACCTCGGGGTTGTGCGCGGCAAAACGATCCCGATCCTGCTGCTGCGTCAGGGTGCCCACCAGGTGCAACGCCACATCTTCCGCAATGCCCACCTGGGCGCGCGCCACCTCGGGCGCGTAAATGAAGTTGTGTGCCACCGTCTGGGCCTGCCCCACGTCCAGACTGGCCCAGGCGGCGTCCACGGCGTCCCAGTCGGCGGGATCGGCGGAGGTCTGGAATTCGAACACGGTGTTCAACGCGCCATCACCGCTTTGGCGCACCTGGCTGTCGTGGATGTCGGTGCTGGCGCTGCCCACCTGCACCACCAGCCCGCGGTTGAAACGGCCCTGCTGTTGCAAAAAACTGTACTTGTCGCTGCCCAACTGGATCAGGGCAGCGCGGTTGTAATAGCCCGCCTGCTCCACCCAGCTGTCGGCGACGGTTTCACGCTCCACCGTGGCCGCTGTGTGCCGCGCCCCACCGGCGTCCAGCTGACGCACCGTCAGCGGCAACACCGCCGCCTGAAACGGCGCACCCTCCACACTGACCACCGACTCGGCCCACGTTGATTGGACGCAACACAACGCGGCCACCGCCACCGCAGACCGGGCCCCGATTTTGAACCATCCCCTCACCACACGTTCCTTCACTGGTTGCTTCATGCCGGGCACTCAGTCGGGCAACACCGGGCGACGGGCCCGTGGCACCACGGGATCACCGTCCAGACGGTCTGCCCGGATGCGGCTGTTGGCACGGTCTTCCAGGTCGTCCACCGACGGCACCGGACGCACCCGCTTTCTGGCCACCGCCTCCATGTCGTCCACCGAGTCGAGCTGCGACCAGTCGCAACCCCGCGCCGACGCCCCAGCAGGCAATTTGCCGTTGGGAAGCACAGGCGGGCAATCCGCCCCCCGCGTTGCGCCTGGTGCAGTGGCGGCACGGCTGGCGCGCGTGCCCTCTATTGACGAAGCACCAGACGGGCCAGTCTCCTGAATAGTGACGTCGGTGCTGTTGCCGGTGCGGGTGGTGATCTTCTGGCCCGACGGCGTGCGCACCACCGTGCTGCGTGTGGGAGCACTGCCGTCGGTTTGCCGGACGGTGTTCCTGGAACCGCCTTGCTGGTGGACGACGGTCTCGGCACAGCCGGTAACACCGAATGCCAGCAGACCCAGCAACAGCGCCATCGACCGACGGTACGAAGTTCGAGAAAGTGGCATACAAATCCTGACCGATTGAAACAACATGATGGGCTTGCCACACGGCAACGCCCCGCGCCCTAGCGTTGCTGCTGACCGTGCGGCGGTACGGCGCGGCGTTTCGGCCCTTCGTAGCCCATCTGCTCCACCGCATTGTCGTTGCGCTGGCCTTTTTGCTGGGTCTCTGCGGTGTTGACCTGCCCCGCCTGAATGGTGCGGCTTAAATTTTCGCGGCAATTCTGGTTCACGCGCGCGGTGTTGCTCTGGTCGGCCTGCACGTTGGCCTCGATGCAGGGCCGGTTGCTGTTATCACGCGCCACCTGGGCATGCACGCCCGACACCGACAAGACGGACAACAACGCCACCACAAATATTTGGGACTGCATGACACGTGATCCTCAAAAAATTTCAGCAGCTGGCCCGGCACGACCCAACTGCTGATTCAGGACAAAAGCCAGATGACCGGCCTACCGCTCAACGCTCACGGCGCCCACGCTGGTCGGTGGTGTTCTCGTTGATGCCGCCGCCCGTCTGGCCGGTGGCGTTGGTGTTGATGTCGCCACGCTGCTTGGTGCGGTTCAGGTTGTCGGCACCACGCTGTACGGTCACGTTGTCGTTGTCCTTGCCCTTTTGCTTGGTGGTGTTGGTGTTGATCTCACCCTCCTGAATGGTGGTGTTGGTGTTGATCTGAGCCAGCACCGGCGCCGACAGACCGGCCAGGAGAGCGGAAACCACAGCAAGTTTGGAAAGCTTTTTCATGACGAAGATCCTATGCCTTAGAACAAACGGTTTTCTATGCTTTTCCAGACACATATCTGAACTGCACGATTCCATCGTAGAAAGTTCCACTGCGGCTGTCAACAGTGGAACTCCCAGTTTTTGGCAAGAATCAGTTGGCAGCTTCCAGCGCCTGACGCTTGCTGCGGGCGCGGATGTTCAAACCCTCCACCACCAGCGAGAACGCCATGGCCGCGTACAGGTAGCCCTTGGGCATTTCCTGGTCAAAGGCTTCGGCGGTCAGGGCCATGCCCACCATCACCAGGAAGGCCAGCGCCAGCACCTTGACCGACGGGTGGCGGTCCACAAACTCGCCAATCGGCTTGGCGGCCAGCAGCATCACGCCCACCGAGGTGACGACGGCGGCAATCATCACGCCAATCTCGTCCACCATGCCCACGGCGGTGATGACGGAGTCGAGCGAGAACACGATGTCAATCACGGCAATCTGCGCAATGATGGCCCAGAACAGCTTGGTGCCAGCGGCCTTGAGGGCGGCGTTGTCGGTGGCCGGAGGAGCGTGCTGTTCGCGGGCTTCCACTTCCACAAAAATCTCGTGCGAGGCCTTGTAGAGCAGGAACAGGCCACCGCCCAGCAGCACCAGGTCGCGGCCACTGATGCCCATGTCCCCCACGTGGAACAGGTCGGCGGTCAGGCCCATGACCCAACTCAGCGTGAACAGCAACATCAAACGCGACAGCATGGCAAAACCCAACCCCAGGCGGCGCGCCTTGTCGCGCAGGTGCGGCGGCAGGCGCCCCACCAAAATCGAGATGAAGATGATGTTGTCGATGCCCAGCACGATTTCGAGGGCGGTGAGCATCGCAAAGGCGATCCAGAGGTTAGGGTCGAGCAGGAATTCCATGAACAGCGGCAAAAAAGTGGGCACCAATGCGGGCGCTATCGGGTGCGGCAACGCGGGGTGACCCCAAGGGCCAACGCTGCCACACCGGCAACAGGGCGCTATGGTCGGGGTTTAAGTGCTTCCAAAAAACCACGACTTTCTTGATTTTCTTTCAGAAAAAACCAGAACAAGACACCCTGCCCTTCACAACAGCCAGACAGACTGCCCGGCCAGCGGCTTACTCCGCCGCTTCTTTCTTGGCGCGCGGTTTGGCGGGCGCCCTGGGCTTGGCGGTGGTTTTGGCTGCCGTCTTGCTGGTGGCCTTGGCCTTGCTGGCCGGGGCCTGGGCGGCGGTCTTGCGCGCGGGGTACTTGCTGGGCTCGAACTCGAATACCACCTTGTCCTCGTCGCGGCTCCAGGCCAAACGCGCTTTGAACGCGCGCTTGGTGCGCAGCGAGACGAACTTGTCCAGCAGGTCGGTCTTGCCCTCGGTCAGCAGTTTTTGCACCTGTTCGTGGCTGATGGGCTGCTGCAACACGGTGGTGCCGGTCTTGAAGTCGCAGCCGGGCGTGGGGTGGGCCAACGTGGGCACGGCGCGGCTGCACACGTAGTGCTTGTTGTGCTCGTACACCGGCGCGCCACATTTGGGGCAGTTGCCCAGGGTCTGGTGGCCCGCAAAGTCCACCAGCTCGCCGGTGGCCTCGTCCTTCTCGTCACCGAAATCGAATTCGAGCTTCCAGTTGTTGTCGTCGGTGCTGAACTTGAGCACCAACTCGGCGGTGAAAGGCCAACCCGCTTTGGAACGGAAGCCCTCCAACGGCCCAATGTGTTTGTCGCGCAAAAAGGCCTCGGCCTCGTCCATCTCGAACGTGCGCCCGCCGGGCGATTTGCCAAACGAGAAACCACAGCCGTCCGACTGGCCATCGGCCCCGGTGCAGGTGTAGCGGCGGTAGTTTTCTTTGACGACACCGCCACACATGGGGCACGGGCTTTGCAGTGTGGCGTAGTTGCCCGGTACGGTGTCGCGGTCGTATTCCTTGGCTTTCTTGACGACATGTTCCGTCATGGCGGCAATGTCGCGCATGAAGGCCTCGCGGCTGAGTTGACCGCGTTCCATCAGCGACAACTTGTGCTCCCACTCGCCGGTCAGCGCAGGTTTACACAATTCCTGCACGCCCAAGCCGCGCAGCAGCGTCATCAACTGAAAGGCTTTGGCGGTGGGGATGAGTTCGCGCCCTTCGCGCAGCATGTATTTTTCGTTGAGCAAGCCTTCAATGATGGCCGCGCGGGTGGCGGGGGTGCCCAAGCCTTTGTCCTGCATGGCGCTGCGCAGTTCGTCGTCCTCGATCAGCTTGCCCGCGCCCTCCATCGCCCCCAGCAAAGTGGCTTCGCTGTAACGCGCGGGGGGGCGGGTCTTGAGGGCCTTGGCCACCGCTTGCAAGGTCTGCACGGTTTCACCCGGTTGCACAGGCACCAAGTGCTGGCCTTTGTCGCCTTCTTTGGCATCGGCCACTTCGTCGGCGGCTTCCTTGCCATACACCGCCAGCCAGCCCGGCTTGACCAGCACCTTGCCTTCGGTCTTGAAATGGTGCGTGGCCCCCGCCACCTGCACTTGGCTGATGCGGGTGGTGACTTGAAACTCGGCCACCGGGAAGAACACCGCCAAAAAGCGGCGCACCACCAGATCGTAGAGCTTTTGTTCGGCCTCGTTGAGGCCGCTGGGCACCTGCGGCGTGGGGATGATGGCAAAGTGGTCGCTGACCTTGCTGTTGTCGAACACGCGCTTGCTGGGGCGCAGGTAGCCCTGCTGCAGCGCGGTGGCGGCGTGCGGCGCCAGGTGCGGCAGGCCGCTGTCGGCCAGCGTCTGCACGGTGTGCTGCACGGTGGGCAGGTAATCCTCGGGCAGGGCACGGCTGTCGGTGCGGGGATAGGTCAGGGCCTTGTGCTTTTCGTACAGGCTTTGCGCCAGCGCCAGCGTGGTCTTGGCACTGAAACCAAAGCGGCCATTGGCCTCGCGCTGCAGGCTGGTCAGGTCGTACAGCAAGCCACAGGCTTGGGTGGCGGCTTTCGATTCTTCGGTCACGCTGGCAGGCTGGCCGCGCACGGCGTCGGCAATGGCCTGGGCACTGGCCGCGTCCCACAGCCGGTCGGCACGCTGTTCGGGGTCGGCACCGTCCTCGCCCGCCTTGGGCTTTTTAAAAGTGGGATCGAACCATTTGGCCGGGTACTGGCCCGCTTGCGCGCCGAAGGTGGCGTGGATTTCCCAGTAGTCGCGGCTGCGGAAGGCGCGGATTTTTTCCTCGCGCTCCACCACCACCGCCAGCGTGGGAGTCTGCACCCGGCCCACGGTGGTGAGGAAGAAGCCGCCGTCGCGGCTGTTGAACGCCGTCATGGCGCGGGTGCCGTTGATGCCGACCAGCCAGTCGGCCTCGGAGCGGCTGCGGGCGGCATCGGCCAGCGGACGCATCTGCTCATCGCTGCGCAGTTGGCCAAAGCCGTCGCGGATGGCCTGCGGTGTCATCGACTGCAACCACAACCGCTGTACCGGCTTGTGCAAACCTTTGGCACCCCCGGCGTACTGCTCAATCAGGCGGAAGATCAGCTCGCCCTCGCGCCCGGCGTCACAGGCGTTGACGAGTGCCGTCACGTCCTTGCGCTTGGCTTGCTTGACCACCGCCGCCAGGCGCGACTTGGTCTTGTCGATGGGCTTGAGGTCGAAATGCGGCGGAATGACCGGCAGGTTGGCAAAGCTCCATTTGCCGCGCTTGACGTCGTAGGCCTCGGGCGCGGCAATCTCCAGCAGGTGGCCCACCGCCGACGTGACCACGTAGTGCTCGCTCTCGTAGTGGTCGTCGTGCTTGTCGAACTTGCCCGCGATGGGGGTCAGGGCGCGCACGATGTCTTGGGCGACAGAAGGTTTTTCGGCAATGACGAGGGTTTTCATGTGTTGTATCTACAATCCGGTTCCATGCGCGCGCTCGCGCACCAGCGTGCGCACTCAGGCGCGCGCCTGTGCATGGAATAACCTTACCAAATTTTGCCGTGCCGCTTTTACCCCCCACTCCGATCGACGCACACCGCCACGACGCCCCCCAAGCGGCCCTGCGCGCCCTGACCCGCCAGGCCGAGGGGCTGTGGCAGGCGCTGGACGCGCTGCTGCCGGGCATCTCGGTGGAAGTGGTGCCCACGCTCGATTCCACCAACACCGAGCTGATGCGCCGCGCCCGCGCGGGCCAGCCCTACCCGGTGCTGCTGGTGGCGCTGGAGCAGACCGCCGGCAAGGGGCGACGCGGGCGGCAGTGGGTGAGTGCACCGGGCGCTTCGCTGACGCTGTCGCTGGGGCTGCCGCTGGCGCCGCAGGACTGGTCGGGCCTGTCGCTGGCGGTGGGCGTGAGCGTGGCCGAGGCGCTGCACCCGCAGGTGCAGCTCAAGTGGCCCAACGACCTGTGGTGGTGCGGCCGCAAGCTGGGCGGCATTCTGGTGGAAACCGCCAGTATCGGGCCGCAGCGTTACGCCGTCATCGGTCTGGGCCTGAACGTGCAGGCGCCCGCCAGCCTGCCCCCGGCTGCCGCCATCGACGGCCAGCTGCCCGCCCCTGTGCCCCCCGCTGGCCTGCAGGAGCTGGACGCCACCTGCGCCCAGCGTGACGCGGGCGAATGGCTGGCCGCGCTGGCCCCCACCCTGCTGCGCGACGTGCTGCACTTTGAGCGCGACGGTTTGACCCCCTTCCTGCCCCGCTTTGCCCCCCGCGACGCCCTGCGCGGCATGACGGTGCAACTGTCGGACGGCCAGAGCGGCACCGCGGTCGGCATCGGCCCCGACGGCGCGCTGTGGCTCGACACCGCCCAGGGCCGCGTGGCCGTGACCAGCGCCGAAGTCAGCGTGCGCCCATGCTGAAGCAAGCCGTGGCGGCGCTGCTGCTGGCCAACCTGGGCACCGCGCTCTACACCCAGGGCGGCCTGCGCTGGCTGGGCCTGGGCGCGCTGGACGAACGCGAGCCGCAACGGCTGGCACAGCAACTGCATCCGGAACAGCTGCAACTGCTGAAGGTCGCCCCATCGGCAGCCCCCGCACCCGAACCCACCACCGCCACACCGGCAGCGCCAGCGGTGGTGCCCAGCCCCGCTGTGCCACCAGTGGCCGCCGTGGCGCCCCCTGCTGCTGCGCCCACCGCGCTAGCCGCACCCGTAGTAGCACCCACCACCGCGCCATTTCCGCCCTCCACGCCGACTGTGGCAAAGCCAGCAGAAGCCCCCACACCGGCCCCCGCACAGCTCCAGCCCAAGAAGAACGACCAAGCCGAAAAACCGGCCAAAACAGAAACACCCGACAAGGAACCGGCCCGCAAACCGCCTCCGGCCGAGCCATCCGCGAAGCCAGAAAAACCTACCAAACCCGAAAAAACAGACAAGACCGACAAGGCCAAAGACCCGGAACCGGTCAAGACCGCCGCCAAGCGGCGCGGCAAGACCAACTGCTGGCAGGCCAGCGGCTACACCCCGGTGCAGACCATCGTGCTCAACGGCGCGCTGGACCGCGTGCCCGAACTGGACAAACGCTGGCAGATCGTGGCCACCACCAGCGGCAGCGGCGGGCGCTGGCTGGTGTACCAGGGCGGCTTTGCCAGCGCCGACGCCCTGAAACAGCAGCGCGCCGAATTCAAGCTCGCCAACATCGACCACCGCCCGCTGCAACTGCCAGGCGAAAGCGGCCCGGGTCTGGTGCTGGGCACCTACTCGTCAGAGGCCGGCGCCCAGCGCGCGCTGCAAAACGCCCAGCATGACGGCATCAGCAACCTGCGCGTAGTGCCCGAAAAAGGCGGCAGCGCCACCCGCAGCTACACCCTCACCCTCAAGGCCATCACCGAGGAAGAAAAAACCCTGGTCGAAGGCCTAGGCCCCGCGCTGGCGGGCAAGGCGTTGCAACGCTGCCCGTGAGGCTGAAATTACCGAAACCAGCCAAACTTCACCAAAGTTCGATAGTACACAGCGTAGGCGAATGCACTGGCGAAGAAACTCAATATCAGAGCCAGCAGGTTGTCGTGAAAAGTGACTGCCAACAAGGCTGGCCCAGCCGCAAAACACCACACCACGGGCGACACCGCCGAGTTGCGCAAAACCGGCGGCAAGCCCGTCAGGTGCTTACGCACAATGCGGGTCTTGATCAGGCTGTGCAAGTGCAACCGATCCGGGTGACCGGGGTGCATGTTAAGTTGGGCACAATAAGT
>NZ_NWBQ01000084.1 GCF_002837135.1 Macromonas bipunctata
TATACAAAACCCCGAATCCAGTGATGTAATCAATGGGTTCGGGGTTTTTGCTTTGGTGCTTCCAAATCAGATATGCGATGAAAAAACCAGTCTACACACGTGCCCAAGCGTTGCCCGGCATTCTGGCGCAGCGGATTGCGATCTTGGACGGTGCCATGGGCACCATGATCCAACGCTTTCGCCTGGGTGAGCAGCAATACCGAGGTCTGGGTTACCAGGGGCCGGGTGCGTGCTACGAGCGTTTTGCCAGTTTTGCACGTGATGTCAAGGGCAACAATGAGTTGTTGAGTCTGACGCGACCGGATGTGATTCGAGACATCCACGAAGGGTATCTGAGCGCGGGCGCCGACCTGATCGAAACCAACACCTTTGGCGCTACCCGCATTGCGCAGGACGATTACGGCATGGCGAACCTGGTGCCGGAGATGAACCTGGCTTCTGCACGTCTGGCACGGGAAGCGTGTGACAAGTTCAGCACTCCCGATAAGCCGCGCTTTGTAGCGGGCGCTCTGGGCCCGACACCCAAAACCGCCAGCATCAGCCCTGACGTGAACGATCCGGGGGCGCGCAATGTGAATTTCGAGGAATTGCGCGTGGCTTACAAGGAGCAGGTGGACTGCCTGGTACGCGGCGGATCGGACGTGCTGCTGGTGGAGACCATTTTTGACACGCTAAACGCCAAGGCGGCCTTGTTTGCGATTCAGGAGTATTTTGACGAATCGGGCGAATGCTTGCCGGTGATCATCAGCGGTACGGTGACGGACGCTTCCGGGCGCCTCTTGAGTGGCCAGACGGTGTCGGCGTTCTGGGCCAGTGTGCGGCACATCCAGCCACTGGCGATCGGGTTGAATTGTGCGCTGGGGGCGGCCTTGATGAAGCCGTACATTCAGGAGCTGGCCAAGGTGGCGCAAGGCACGTTCATCAGCTGCTACCCGAATGCGGGTTTGCCCAATCCGATGAGCGACACGGGCTTTGATGAAACGCCTGAAGACACGTCGCGCTTGCTGCACGAGTTTGCCGAGCAGGGTTTGGTGAACATTGTGGGCGGATGTTGTGGTACGACGCCGGATCACATCAATGCCATCCGCCTGGCGGTGAGCAGCGCTGCGCCTCGTTTTACGCGTTGGCGTTGATCTCCAGCTAACCCGGATATTTCACCGCAATCCGTAGAAACGGGGACGGCATTGCCCTTGAAATGCCCGAACATCGAGGTATCGAATCCAGATGAAAGGACGGGCAATGCCGAAACCAAACTGTA
>NZ_NWBQ01000085.1 GCF_002837135.1 Macromonas bipunctata
AGCGCCTGCGCGCGCTGGCGCCCCTGCTGGCGGGCGGCCAGGTCAAGGCCTGCGGCCTCAGCGCCGAGATTGCGTCGCTGGTGGCTGGCACCGACTGGCAGCAGCCCTACGCGCCGGTGGCGCAGGCCATCGAGCAACTCGACTTCAAGACCGCGCGCCAACACCTGCACAATCTGGCCGATGCCCAGCACTGGAGCCTGCCATGACCCCTTCCGACNNCCACCGTGCTGGTGGTGGACGACACCATCACCAACATCCAGCTCCTCATCAGCGTGCTGGAGGGCGACTGCGACCTGCGTTTTGCCACCTGCGGCCCCGACGCGCTGGAGCTGCTGGCCAGCGGCCCCGTGCCCGACCTGGTGCTGCTGGACGTGATGATGCCCGGCATGGACGGCTACCAGGTGCTGGCCGAGCTGCGCGGGCGGCCCGCCACGCGCGAGTTGCCCGTCATCTTCATCACCGCCAAGACCGACCCCGAGAGCGAGTCGCAGGCGCTGTACGCCGGGGCGGTCGATTTCATCCACAAGCCCTTCAACCACCAGGTGGTGCGCGCGCGCGTGCGGCTGCAGCTGCAGCTGCAACGCCAGGCGCGCGAGCTGCAGCTGCACCGCGAGCACCTGCAAGAGCTGGTGCAGGCGCGCACCTGCGAGCTGGCCGCCGCGCGCGACGCCGCCGAGAGCGCCAACCGCGCCAAGAGCGCCTTCCTGGCCAACATGAGCCACGAGCTGCGCACGCCCATGAACCACATCCTGGGCTTCATCCCGCTGCTTGAAGACAGCCTGAAGGACGAGGAGGCGCGCGGCTTTTTGGACACCATCCACCACGCCGCCGAGCACCTGCTGCAACTCATCAACGACATCCTGGACCTGGCGCGCAGCGAGGCCAACCACATCGCCATCGAGGTGATTGCCTTTGACCTGCCCGCGCTGTTGCGCTACGAGCTGCAGCGCGTGCAGCCGCGCGCCCACATCAAGGGCCTGCAGCTGCGCTGCGACATCGACCCCGACTTGCCCGCCCAGCTGCGCGGTGACCCGGTGCGGCTGGGGCAGATCCTGGCCTGCTTGCTCGACAACGCGGTCAAGTTCTCGCAGCGCGGCGAGGTGGCGCTGCAAGCGCGCCTGCTGGAGCGCCACCACGACGCCGTGACGCTGCGGCTGCAGGTGCAAGACCAGGGCATCGGCGTTACGCCCGAGGCGCAGGCGCGCCTGTTCCAGCAGTTCCACCAGACCGACGACAGCATGACGCGCCACCACGGCGGCATGGGGCTGGGGCTGGCACTGAGCCAGCGGCTGGCTGCGCTGATGGCCAGCCGCATCGAGCTGGACAGTACCCCCGGCGCTGGCAGCACCTTTGGCCTGACGTTGCGCCTGCCGCTGGCCCCGCTGGCCAGCGCCAGCGGCACCCCAGCCGCCGCTGACGCGGGTGACGGCTCCACCGACGGCACCGCCGCTGCAGCGGGCACAGAGAGCGCAGATACCGCAGCGGGCCCCGACGCCGCCCCCGCCCCGCCAACCCAGGAGCAGCTCGACACCGCGCACTACCTGCTGGCGCTGCTGCACGACAGCGACGCCCAGGCGCTGATGCTGTGGGAGCAGTCGCAGCACGCGCTGGCCCCGCTGCTGGGGCCGCAGCTGGCCAGCTTGCGGGCGGCGCTGGCCGCATACGACTTCGACGAGGCGGCGCAGTTGCTGCAGCGCGGCCTGTCCACCCCGGCCCAGAATGGATGAGCTTGGCATTTGCTGGCCAGAACCAGCCCGCCGCACGGTGCCAGACAAGACCCGACCCATGGCCCGCGCCGTGTGTACACAGTCGCCACCCCCAGTGTTTGAAAGAGCCACCATGACCACGCACCCCCCCTTGCCCTCACTGCTGCCGCCGCGCTCGCTGGCCTTGTCCTGGCGGCCCACACCAACCCGATTGGCTGCCGCTGCATTGGTGGCGGTGTCGTCCATGGCGCTGGCGGGCCCTGCGCTGGCGGCGCCGGGTGTGGCCGCGCCCGCCGAAGTCACCTCCGACGCCGCGCAGCGCGAGGCCACGGCGCTCACCGTCTACAACACCGACCTGGGGCTGGTCAAGGAGCGCCGCCGCATCACCTTGCCGCGCGGCGTGGCGCGCCTGAGCTGGCGCGAAGTCTCGGGGCAGATGCGGCCCGAGACCGCCTTGCTGCGCAGTGTGGGCGGCGCACCCGTCACGCTGCTGGAGCAGAACTTCGACTTCGACCTGCTCACGCCACAGAAGCTGCTGGACAAATCGGTGGGCCGCACTGTCACCGTGCTGCGCACCCACCCCACCACCGGCTTGGAGCGCGCCGAGACCGCCACCGTGCTCTCCACCGAAGGCGGCCCGGTGCTGCGCTTTGCCGACCGCATCGAGACCGGCGTGCCCGGGCGCATCGTGTTCGACAGCGTGCCGCCGCACCTGCGCGACCAGCCCACGCTGTCGGTGCTGCTGGACGCCGCCAGCGCCGGGACGCAGACGCTGGAGCTGTCGTACCTGACCGGCGGGCTGTCGTGGCAGGCCGACTATGTGGCCAACTTGTCGGCGGATGGGCGCCAGATGGACTTGTCGGGCTGGGTCACGCTCACCAACCGCAGCGGGGTGGCCTACCACGACGCGCAGTTGCAACTGGTGGCGGGCAGCGTCAACACCGTGGCCGCACCCAAGCGCCTGGCGCGCGCGATGGCGTTCGACGCCGTGGCGCTGGCGGCCCCGCCACCCATGGCGCAGGAGGCGCTGCTGGACTACCACCTCTACCGCGTGGAGCGCCCGACCTCCATTGCCGACCAGCAGACCAAGCAGCTGGCGCTGCTCTCGGCCAGCGGCGTGGCGGTGCGCCGCGAGTACCTGCTGGCCGGGTCGGACCACTACTACCGCGACCGCCACAGCGGCGTGGTGGGGCACAAGCTCAAGCCCGCCGTGTTCATGGAATACGACAACCAGGGCGCGCAGCTGGGCAAGCCGCTGCCCGCCGGGGTGGTGCGCGTGTACGCCCGCGACAGCCAGGGCGCGGCCCAGTTCGTGGGCGAGGACCGCATCGGCCACACCGCCAGGAACGAGACCGTGCGCCTGCGCCTGGGCCAGGCGTTTGACATCAGCGCCGACCGCGTGCAGACCAGCTACAAGAAGCTCGGTGACACCAGCGCCGAAAGCGCCTGGCGCATCGAACTGCGCAACGCCAAGGACGAGGCCGTGACGGTGCGCGTGCAGGAACCCATCCCCGGCGACTGGGAGCTGGTGCAGCACAGCCAGCCCGGGCGCAAGGTGTCGGCCCAGCTGGCGCAGTGGGACGTGGCCGTGCCCGCCGGCGGCCAGGCGGTGCTGACCTACACCGTGCGCGCGCGCTGGTAGCGCTGGTACACGCGCGCGATTTCGGCCTGCAGCTCGGGCCAGCGTATGGGCTTGGAGGTGTAGCCGTCCATGCCGGCGGCCAGGCATTCCTCCTTGTCGCCGACCATGGCGTTGGCCGTCATGGCCACGATGGGCAGGCGCGGGCGCTGGTGCGTCTGCTCGTGCTGGCGGATCTGTTGCGTGGCCTGTAGCCCGTCCATCACCGGCATCTGCACGTCCATTAGCCCGGATATTTCACCGTAGATCGCCCCGTTGCCTCTTTTATCACTTTGATGCCTGAAGAGGGGTCGCTACGGGTCATTGCCGTGAGCCAAAGGCACGCACCCGCGCGCATCGGCCCTGTCAGGACGCAGCGACCCCCACCCCGGCTTGGGTTGCGGGCCAGTTTTGTGTCATCGCGCCGGCCAGGCGCTGTCGCGGCGTTCAGGGCGAGCGCAGCTGGCTCATGGCGTGCGCGAAGATCGGT
>NZ_NWBQ01000086.1 GCF_002837135.1 Macromonas bipunctata
CGACTGGTGGCCGCCCTTGCGCTTGAACTGTGGGTAACGCCCACGTTTGGCAAAGAAGTTGCCGAATGCTGTTTGCAAATGCCGCAGCGCCTGCTGCAACGGCACGCTGGACACGTCGTTGAGCCAAGCGTACTCCGGTTGCTTTTTGAGCAACGTCAACGCTGCGGAAGTGTCGTGGTAGCCCATCCGTTCCTGCCGCTGCTCCCATGCCTCACTGCGCAGCCGCAGCATGTGGTTGTAGACCACGCGCACGCAACCAAACGTCTGGGCCAAGAGGATTTCTTGCTCAGGCGTTGGGTAAAACCGGAAGCGGTAGGCGCGCTTGATGTCCATGCGCACAATCTACACGAAAATCACCTCATCCATCCAGAAGATAGCCCAACAAAAATGGAGCGGGTTCAGGGGCTTGCAATGCAAGCTGCGCTATCCCTCCCCGGCATGAATGCCGGGATTTCCCGCGCAGATTGATGAAATCGGCATAGAGCTTGGTCGTTGCAACAGTCTACCAGGCACGGGGTGGGGTAACGCTGGCCCGCGCAGCCCAGGCCACCAGCACCAACACCGGCAGCCCCAGCAAGGCGGTACCGGTAAAGAACGTGCTGTAACCGTGCGCATCCACAAACACCCCCGAAAACCCCGCCAGCCACTTGGGGGCCAGCAGCATCATGGAGCTGAACAGCGCGTACTGCGTGGCGGAATAGCGCACGTTGGTCAAGCTGGAGAGGTAGGCCACAAACCCGGCCGACGCCACCCCGGCGCTGAGGTTGTCCGCCGACACCACGGCGATCAGCGCCGTCACGTCGTGCCCGTGCCCGGCCAGCCAGGCAAACAGCAGGTTGCTGCAGGCGCTGGCCACGGCCCCCAGCATCAGCACACGCATCACGCCCCAGCGCATGGCCAGCGCGCCGCCCACAAAGGCCCCGGCCAGCGTCATGACCACGCCATAGACCTTGGTGACGGCGGCCACTTCGTCCTTGGTGTAGCCCATGTCCACGTAGAACGGGTTGGCCATGATGCCCATCACCACGTCGCTGATGCGGTAGGTGCCGATGAGCGCCAGCACCAGCAGCGCCTGTTTGCCGTAGCGGTGCAGAAAGTCGGCAAAGGGTTCGAGCATGGCCTCGCGCAGCCACGCCCCCAGCGTGCGGGCCTGGCTGGGCGGGCGCGGTGCGGGTTCCGCCGAGCACAACACCGTCAGCACGCCCACGCTCATGGAGGCGGCCATCCACAAGTACGCGCTTTGCCACGCGCCTTGCTGGTAGGTTGCGCCGGGCAAGGCACTGGCCACTGCCGCCACCGCAGGCACAGCGGGGGCCAGTTCGGCGCGCGCGGCCAGCCACAACACCCCAGCCCCAGCCCAGATCATGGCCAGCCGGTAGCCGGTTTGGTAGGTGGCGGCCAGTGCGCCCTGGTGTTGGGCGTTGGCGGATTCGATGCGGAAGGCATCCAACGCAATGTCCTGTGTGGCAGAAGCCAGCGCCACCAGCAGCGCGCAGCCCACCACCGTGTGCAGCGCCGTGCGCGGATCGGCCAGCGCCATGCCCACCAGCCCCGCCACAATGGCCAGTTGCGACAGCAACAACCACGCGCGCCGCTGCCCCAAGCGGCCCAGCAGCGGCAAGGGCAAGCGATCGACCAACGGAGCCCAGCACCATTTGAAGCCATACGCCAACCCAACCCAGCTCAAGTAGCCAATGGTGGCGCGGTCGAGCCCGGCCTCGCGCAAGCGAAAACTCAACGTACCCAGCACCAGCAGCAGCGGCAAGCCAGCGGCAAAGCCCAGTGCGAGCATGCGCAAGCTGGCCGGTTCCAGGTACACCCGCCACACGCGCCACCACGGCGGGGCTGGAGCGGCGGACGGTGCGGGCGTGACGTCGGGCGTGGAGGAAGCAGGCGGTGCGGGCGGAGCGGACATGAAACAGCTGGATACCAATCTGCCCCCCGTGGCGGCGGGCTTTTGGCTATTATTGGCCCATGTGCTGGCTCTGTGACGCAAAAACCACCCTTTCTTCCTCCTCCACCGTGGGTGGCGATGCCGCTGCCGACGACGGGCGGGGTTCGCACCGCTGGTCGTCGCGGCGCGGTTTCTTGCTGGCCAGTGCCGCCGGTGGGGCCGGGGTGGCGGCCACTTCGGCGGGGCTGGGGTTGCTGCCGGGCAACGCGCACGCACAGGTGGATGTGGGCCGCGCGTCGGCGTTGCGCACGCTGGTGCCCGCCGAGCAGCTCGAAAGCGCCGCCGGCACCCAGTACCAGCAGATGCTGCAGCAGGCGCGCCAGCAAAACGCGCTGGCGCCCGACAACCACCCGCAGCTGCGTCGCCTGCGCGCCATCGCCAAACGGCTGATTCCGCACACCACGCCGTGGAACAGCCGCGCGCGCAGTTGGCAGTGGGAGGTCAACCTGATCGGCAGCAAGCAGATCAACGCCTTTTGCATGCCGGGGGGCAAGATCGCGTTCTACACCGGCATCCTAGACCAGTTGCAACTCAACGACGACGAAGCGGCCATGATCATGGGCCACGAGATGGCGCACGCCCTGCGCGAGCACGCCCGCGAGCGGCTGGCCAAAACACAAGCGACCAGTTTGGGCCTGTCGCTGGGGGCACAGCTGCTGGGCCTGGGCGATTTGGGCAACATGGCCGCCAACCTGGGCACCAAACTGCTGAGCCTGAAGTTCAGCCGCGACGACGAAACCGAGGCCGACTTGGTGGGGCTGGAGCTGGCCGCGCGCAGCGCCTTTGCGCCGCAGGCCAGCGTGAGCCTGTGGCAGAAGATGACGGCGGCCAACAGCGGCGGGCAGCTGGCGTTTTTGTCCACCCATCCCAGTGGGCCAGACCGCATCAAAGAGCTGCAAGCCAACGTGCCCAAGGTGCAGACGCTGTACCAGCAGGCCCGCCAAGGCGGCTGACGCACCACGGCGCCACCGCCCGACGTGTGCGTCAGTCGCGCAGCACCGCCACGGCTTTCACTTCCAGAAAGTAGCCCGGCGCGCCGCACAGCTGGGCCGCGCCAATGGCCGTCCAAGCCGGAAAGTCGCTGGTGAAGTAGCGGTCGCGCACCTGCATGTACAGCGGCAGGTCGCGCATGTCGGTGTGAAAGCTCGTCACGTCCACGATGTCGGCAAAGGTGGCGCCTGCGGCGTCGAGCACCTTCTTCAGGTTCTCGAAGGTCTGCACGAACTGGGCTTCCTTGTCGGTCACCAGCTCCATCTTGTCGTTGCGGCCAATCTGGCCCGAGATGTAGAGCGTGTTGCCTGCGCGCACGGCCGGGGCATAACCGATCTTGTGGTACACGTCTTCCATGCCCGGCGGGATGATGGGCTGGCGTTGGGTGGTCATGGTTTGTCTCCTCGTTGTGGGTTCAGGTGCCGCGCACGTAGGGGTTGCTCTGGCGCTCGCGGCCAAAGGTGCTTTCGGGGCCGTGGCCGGGGATGAACACGGTGTCATCGCCCATGGGCCACAGGCGCTGGGTGATGCTGTCAATCAACTGGTCGTGGTCGCCCTGCGGGAAGTCGGTGCGGCCTATGCTGCCCGCAAACAGCACATCGCCCACAAAGGCACGCTGCGCTTCGGGCGAGTAGAACACCACGTGGCCGGGCGTGTGGCCGGGGCAGTGGCGCACCTGCACGGTGCTGTGGCCCACTTGCACGGTATCGCCGTCTTGCAGCCAGCGTGTGGGCGTGAAGTGCCCGGCGGGCGGAAACCCGAACTGGGCGCTTTGCATCGGCAGACCGTCGATCCAGAACTGGTCGCCGGGGTGCGGGCCGATGATGGGCAAATCCAGCTGCGCCGCCAGCTCGGCGGTGCCACCCGCGTGGTCGATGTGGGCGTGGGTGAGCCAGATTTGCGTCAGGTTCAAGCCCAAACGCTGCACTTCGGCCAGCACGCGGCCCAGGTCGCCACCGGGGTCGATGACAGCGGCATCCAAAGTCTGGTCGCACCACACCAGCGAACAGTTTTGCTGAAACGGGGTGACGGGGATGGTCAGGTATTGCAACATGCCCAGCATTGTAGAAGGCACGCTCACAGGTTGCTGGCGGCCACCACTTCGGACAGGTCGGTCAGGCCTGCCACCACTTTGTCGATGCCATCTTGGCGCAAGGTTTTCATGCCCGCCAACAAGGCTTGGGCGCGGATCTCGCCCGCCGAGGCGCGGTGGCGGATCTGGCGGCGCAGCTCGTCGTTGCTCAGCATCAGCTCGTAGATGCCCAGGCGGCCCTTGTAGCCGCGCTGGTCGCAGGCGTCGCAGCCTTTTTTGCTGAACAGGCGCACACAGCGCCCGCCCTGGCCGTCGGGCTGGCCGTGCTGGGCCGTCCAGCGCGCCACCTGGGCCGCCACGTCCTGCGCGTTGTAGGGCTGGGCACCGTCCAGGTACTGCGCGGCCAGGGTCTGCAGCTCCTCGGGCTGGGCCGGGCGGGCCTGCGCGCACCTGGGGCACAGGCGGCGCACCAGGCGCTGCGCCAGGATGGCCAGCAGCGAGTCGGAGAAGTTGAACGGGTCGATGCCAATTTCCAGCAGACGCGCAATGCTCTCCGGGGCCGAGTTGGTGTGCAGCGTGGACAGCACCAAGTGCCCAGTCAGCGAAGCTTCGACCGCAATCCGGGCGGTTTCTTCGTCGCGCATCTCGCCAATCATGACGACGTCGGGGTCGGCGCGCAGGAAGGTGCGCATGGCGGCGGCAAAGGTCCAGCCGATGCGCGGGTTCATCTGCACCTGGCGCAGCCCGGACTGGGTGATTTCGATCGGATCCTCGGCGGTCCAGATCTTGCGCGCCTCGGTGTTGATATCGCTGATGAGCGAGTGCAGGGTGGTGGTCTTGCCGCTGCCGGTGGGGCCGCACACCAGAATCAGGCCGTAGGGCTTGTGCGCCATGCGCCGCAGCGCGTCCAGGTCGTGCGCGCTCAGGCCAATGCCGTCGATGGGCATGGGCTTGGTGCCCGCCAGCAGGCGCAGCACCACGTCTTCGAGCCCGTTGGTGGTGGGCACGGTGACGACGCGCAGCTCGGTCTTGGTGCCGCCAAAGCGCGCAAAGTCGATCTTGCCATCCTGCGGCTTGCGGTGCTCCGAGATGTCCATGCCCGCCATGATCTTGATGCGCGCCACCAGCGCGTAGCGGAAGCGCGCCTCCAGCTCCAGGTAGCGCACCAGCTCGCCGTCGATGCGGAAGCGGATCTTGACGCGCTTGGGCGGGGCTTCGGTCTCGATGTGGATGTCGGACGCCTTTTGCGCGATCGCCTCCTCAATCAGCGAGTTGATCAGGCGCACCAGCGTGTTGTCGGACTCGCTGACGATGTCGGCCTCGGACTCGCGCGCCAGCTCGCTGGCGGCGCTGCTTTGCAGGTCCAGCGCCAGCGTCTTGGCGGCCAGGCGCGGCGTGGCGGGGTGGCCGGACGGGGCCGGGGTGGGTATGGGGCGCAGCTCGCGGTCGTAGGCGCGGGCAATGGCGGGCATGAGGGTGCCGGGCGCGGCCATCACCGACACGATGCGGCGCTGGGTCAGGAAGCGCAACTCGTCGAGCAGGCGCTGGTCCAGCGGGTCGGCCATCAGCACCACCAGCAGGTCGTCGTGCTGCAGCAGCGGCAGCACCGCCTCGCGCTCGGCCAGGTGGTGCGGGATGCGGGCCAGCGCCTCGGGGTCGCACTGGTAGCGGCTGGGGTCGAGCACGCGGTTGCCCAGCCAGTGCGCAATCACGTGGCGCAGCTGGGCCTCGCTGATGACGCCCTGCTCCACCAGCTGCTGGCCCAGCTGGCGCTCCACCCCCAGCACGCGGTCCTGTGCCTGCTGCTGCAGCGCGGCCTGCAACTGGTCGGGCGTGACGACGCCGCTTTGCAGCAGGGCCTCGCCCAGGTGGCGCACGCGGCGCAGCTGGGGCTGGGGGCGCTGCAGCAGCTGCCACAGCTCGTCGGGTGTGGCGGGCTGGGCAAAGGTCTGCGGCGCTGGGGCGGGCGCAGACGTGGGAGCGGCAACGGAAGGGGCAACGGGGGCAGGCATGCCCCGGATGGTAGCCAATCGGTGCGCCGTGCGCTGCCGCCTGGGGCCATGTGGGGCCATGCAAGGGCGTGGCGGCGGTATAGTTGCTCGTCTTGGCGCCCAGACACAGCCTGCCCGCTTTTTTTCCCCTCTGCACAACAACACATGCGATCCCTCACTCAACCGCTGGGCTGGCTGCTGGCCTGCAGCGCCTGGCTGCCCGCCAGCGCCGCCCAGTCTGAAACCCTGGTGTTTGCCCCCTTGCCCATGGAGGCGCCCGAGACCGTGGTCAAGCAGTTCAGGCCCATGCTGAACTACCTGGAGCAGCGTCTGCCCGGGCTGGAGTTCCGCATCGACTACTCCAGCGACTACCAGGAGGTGCTGGACAAGCTGCGCCAAGGCCAGGTGGATGTGGCCTACCTGGGCCCGCTGCCCTACGTGGCGCTCAAGTCGCAGTTTGGCGCCGCCACGCCGCTGGTGCATTTCCTGGAAAAATCGGGCCAGCCCAGCTACACCTGCGCCATCGTCAGCGCCAGCGGCAAGACGCGGCTCAAGTCGCTCAAGGGCGCCACGGTGGCGCTGACGCAGCCGCTGTCCACCTGCGGCTACCTGGCCACCGACGGCCTGCTGCAGCAGGCGGGCAGCTCGCTGATGGCACAGCAGTACCGCTACCTCAACCAGCACGACGCCGTGGCACTGGCGGTGGCGGGCGGCGAGTTCGAGCTCGGCGGCATCAAGACCGCCATTGCCCGGCAGTACGCCCACCTGGGCCTGCAGGTGGTGGCCGAAACCGCGCCACTGCCCTCGTTTGCGCTGATTGCCAATGGCCAGAAAATCAGCCCGCAGCGCCAGCAGCAACTGCGCCAGGCCCTGACCCGCCTGCGCCCGCTGCAAGACGCTGCCGACAAGGCCGTGACGCAAGGCTGGGGCAACAACATCCGCCACGGCGCCGTGAACGCCAGCGACGCCGACTACGAGCCGGTGCGCGCGCTGCGCCGCCGCGCCCGCATTCCGGAAAACGGCAACTTCTGAGCGTCGACCGCGTCATGAGCTGGAACCGCCGCCGCTGGAATTTTCTGGCCGCCTTTGTGCTGATAGAAAGCGCGGCCGTGGGGCGGCTGTACTACAACTGGCAGGACAAGGAGACGCGCTTTCTGGACCAGTACAGCGCCAGCCTGCAAGTCACGTACCGCTCCAGCACCAACATGTACCGGCTGATGACGCAAACCATCGTCAACGAGGCCGTCAACCGCCCCGAGGTGCTGGACCACATGGCACGCATGCCAGCGTTGGACGAAGCTGGGCGCGCCCCGCTGCGCGGCCACCTGTACCAGCTGCTGCTGCCCACCTACGCCAAGCTCAAGGCGGCCAACGTGCGCCAGTTCCACCTGCACCTGCCCAATGGCGAGAGCCTGCTGCGCTTTCACGAGCCCGCCCAGTTTGGCGACCTGCTGTTCGACGCCCGCCCGTCGGTGCGCATCGCCAACCAGCAGCGGGTGGCGGTGGCGGGGTTCGAGACCGGCAAGCTCAAGTCCGGCTTTCGCTACGTGTACCCGCTGCAGCGCCAGGGCCGGCACCTGGGCAGCGTGGAGATGAGCGTCACCTTCCGCGGCATCCAGCAGGCGCTGGGCGAACTTGACGACACGCGCGAGTACCACTTCATCCTGCAGCGCGCGGCGGTGCTGCCCAAGTTGGTGGGCGATGAGCAGTGGCTCTACGGCGACGCCGCCATCCACCCCGACTTTGTGGTGGAAGACCCCGAGGTGCTGCTGCCCGACTCGCCCCCGGCGCCATCGGGCAGCGCGCAGGCGCTCAACACCCGGCTGCGCCAGCGCGCCGACGTGCAGCAACTCATGCGCGAGGGCGGTGCCGCCACCGTGACCGCCAGCCACGGGGGCAAGGTGTGGGCGGTGTCGCTGCTGCCGGTGCGTGACGTGGAGCAGCGGCTCGCGGGCTACGTGCTGGCCTACAGCCGGGCGCCGTTTGCGCGCCTGCTGCAGCGCGAATTTGCGGTCTCGGCCGCGCTGGCCACGCTGGGGCTGCTGCTGATGCTGACGCTGTTTGGGCGGCTGACGGCGTCCAACGCGCGGCTGGCGCAGGAGCGCCACAACCTCAAGGCCATCACCGACACCATGCCCGAAGGCCTGTACGTGCTGGACAACCAGGGCCACGTCACGCTGATGAACCCGGCCGCGCTGGAGATGCTGCAGCTGCGCCCCGAGGACGTGCTGGGCCGCGTGGGGCACGACATCTTCCACTCCCATGCGCGCAACGACCACCTGCCGCTGCACGAGTGCCCGGTGTTCAAGGTGGTGCACCACGGCGGCGAGTTCCGGGGCGAAGAAGAATTCATGCGCGCCGATGGCTCCACGGTATCGGTGGAGGTGGCCAGTAACCCGCTGCGCCAGGGCGCGCAGGTCACGGGTTCGGTGACGGCGTTTCGCGACATCACCGCGCGCAAGGCCACCGAGGCCGCGCAGCGCCAGGCCACCGAGGCCGCCGAGCAGGCCAACCGCGCCAAGAGCGAGTTCGTGGCCAACATGAGCCACGAGGTGCGCACGCCCATGAACGGCATCATCGGCCTGACGCAGCTGGTGCTAGGCACGCCGCTGCAGCCGGTGCAACGCCAGTACCTGCACATGGTGCAGCAATCGGCGGAGTCGCTGCTGGCCATCCTCAACGACATCCTGGACTTCTCCAAGATCGAGGCGGGCAAGCTGACGCTGGAGCGGCTGCCGCTGGCCCTGCGCGCCACCGTGGCCGCCGCCTGCCGCAGCGTGGCCACCCGCGCCGCCGAAAAAGGGCTGGAGCTCGTTATCGACATTGCCCCCGATGTGCCCGAACACGTGCAAGGCGACGCCACGCGGCTGCGCCAGGTGCTCATCAACCTGGTGGGCAACGCCATCAAGTTCACCCCGCATGGCGAGGTGGTGGTGCGCGTGCGCTGCCAGCCCAACCCGGACGGCGCCAGCCCCGGTGCGGCGCCACTGCTGTGCTTCGAGGTGCAGGACAGCGGCATTGGCATTGCGCCCGAGCAGCTGCAGGGCATCTTCCAGGCCTTCTCGCAAGCCGATGCGTCCATCACGCGCCGCTTTGGCGGCACCGGACTGGGCCTGACCATCTGCCGCCAGCTGGTGCGCATGATGGGCGGCGAGATCGGCGTGCGCAGCCAGCCCGGCCAGGGCAGCACCTTCTGCTTTACGGCCCCGCTGCCGCTGCAGGATGCCGCCCCCGGCGATGCGGCGGCGCCCGACGCCCCGCCCGCCCCGTCCACCGCTGCGCTGGCCCTGCCGTGCCGGGTGCTGCTGCTGGTGCGCCACCCGCTGCTGCGCGCGCTGCTGCAACAGCGGCTGCAGGCCGCCGGCGCCCAGGTGCAGGCGCTGGCACCCGAAGCCCAAACCGAAACCGAAACCGAAACCGAAACCAGCCTCCCCCCCGGCACAACCGCCCTCCCCGACGCCACCCACGCCGCCACCATCCTGCTGCGCCGCGCCTGGGCTGAGGCCGCTGCCAGCGGCCAGCCATGGCACGCCGTGGTGCTGGAGGCCAGCTGGGCCGCACCCTTGGCAGCCGACGACTGGAACACCGCCCTGGCCCAGGGCGGCCTGCACGCGGGCAGCCAGCTGGTGCTGCTGCGCAGCCTGACGCCGCACCTGGAACAAGCCGCCATCGCCAGCGGCGCGGTGGCGCAGCACGAGCTGCTCAAGCCCGTGCTGCCCGAGGAACTGCTGGCCTGCCTGGCCAGCTCCGCCAGTGCCACGGCGGCCAGCACCGAGGCCCCGCCCCCCGCTGCGCCCACCCTGCCCGCGCTGCGCCTGCTGCTGGTGGAGGACAACCTCATCAACCAGCGCCTGGCCAGCGCGCTGCTGCAAAAACAGGGCCACCACGTCACGGTGGCGGGCAACGGCGCCGAGGCCGTGGCGCTGCTGTGCCCACCCGCGGCCGATACCGACACCCCGGCGCCCCCGTTCGACCTGGTGCTAACCCGGATATTTCACCATAGCCCGTAGAAATGAGGACGACATTGCCCTTGAAATGCCCGAACATCGAGGTATCGAATCTGGATGAGAGGACGGGCAATGCCGAAACCAAACTGTACACCGCAAACAACTGCCGATGAGGTTGGC
>NZ_NWBQ01000087.1 GCF_002837135.1 Macromonas bipunctata
CACCGCACTGGCGCTGCCAAAGCGCTCAGCTGGCAGCGCCTTCCATTGGCACCCCGTGCGCAGCACGTACACGATCGCCTCGAACACCAGCCGGGCCGGCTTGGGCGGACGGCCCGCACCAGCGCGGCGCTGGTAAACCTTGCCCGGGTCTCGCTGTACCACCGGTACCAACGGTTCGACACGTGCCCAGAATTCGTCCGTCACTTCCCATGAGTGGGCATGGGCCTTGCTCATCTCTCGCTCCTGTCTTGATTTCAGATCAAGCCTGAACCATACCTCAATTTACGGACAAATCCTTAAATTGGCACATGGCAGCGTGAGCTACGCTGCCCTGCCAATTTGATCCAAAATCAACGCTGCTGCTGGCCAGACGCGTTGCCAGCTTGCACCACCTGCTGGGCGGTGGGTTTGCGGTCAACCACTACCAACTCGCCCATCTTCACCGGTAACTGGTCGGGGTAGTCGTAGGCGGCGCCCTTGTAGGAGTGAGCCATGACCGAGAGATTTTCCCGCTGGGACAGTGCCGACTACCTCAAGACCGAGCAGGACTTTGCCGACTACTTTGCCATCTGCGTGGAGGAAGACCCCGGCGACGGCAGCCTGATCCGTCAGGCGCTGGGCACCATCGCCCGCGCGCGCAGCATGACGCAGCTGGCCAAGGACACGGGCCTGGCGCGCGAGGGGCTGTACAAGGCGCTGGGGGGCTGCACCTGAGCGCAGCTCGCCCAGCCGCCACCGTGGGATAAACCAGCGGGTACTGCGCTACGGCAGCGCAAATGTGGTGTCGTGCAGGTGCGACACCATGTAGCCTGGGGTGTGGGCGCGGGCAAAGGTCTCGAACGCGGCCACTGGCAGCGGGCGGCTGAACCAGTAGCCTTGGATCTCGCGGCAGCCCTGGCGCGCCAGATAGCGGGCCTGCAGCAGGGTTTCCACGCCTTCGGCGATGTTGTCGAGCCGCAGGCGCTGCGAGATGTCGATGATGGCGTCCACGATCGCCTTGTCGTCGGGGTCGTCGTGCAGGTCGCGCACAAACGACTGGTCGATCTTGACGCGCTGCACCGCAAAGCGCTTGAGGTAGCTCAGCGAGGAGTAGCCGGTGCCAAAGTCGTCGATGGCCAGCACCACGCCCAGCGCGTGGATGTTGCGGATGACGGCCAGCGCCTCGTTCGCGTCGTTCATGGTCACGCGCTCGGTCAGCTCCAGCTCCAGGCAGTGCGGCGGCAGGCTGGCCTCGTCCAAGGCGGTCTTGACCCACTGCACCAGGTCGGCGTGGCGGAACTGCGCCAGCGACAGGTTGACCGACACGCGCGGGCACGGCACGCCCTGCGCGCGCCATTGGCTGAGCTGGCGGGTGGCGGTGCGCAGCACCCAGTCGCCTATGGGCAGGATCAGGCCGGTGTCTTCGGCCACGGGAATGAATTCGGCGGGCGATATGGAACCCAGCTCAGGGTGGTGCCAGCGCAGCAGGGCCTCGGCGCCGGTGAGCTCGCCGGTCTGCACGTCCAGCTGGGGCTGGTAGTGCAGCTCGAACTGCTCGCGCGCCAGCGCCTGGCGCAGGGCGTTGTGCAGCAGCAGCGTGCGGTCGGACTGGGCTTGCATCTTGCTGCTGAACAGGCGCCAGGTGCGCCGCCCGGCGGCCTTGGCCTGGTTGAGCGCGGTGTCGGCCTTGGAGGTGAGGTGCTCGAAGTTGTCGCCGTGCTCGGGGTAGAGCGCAATGCCGATGGAGGAGGTGGCCATGAGTTCACGCTCGCCCACGTGCAGGCCTTCGCCCAGCAGCAGCAGCAGGCGCTGGGCCCAGTCGGTGGCGGTGGCGGCGTCGGCGCGCGGAAACAGCAGGATGAAGCGGTCGCCGCTCATGCGGCCAAACAGGGCGTCGGCGGGCAGGTGGCCGCGCACCTTGGCGGCAAAGGCGACCAGCAGCTGGTCGCCCACCTCGTGGCCCAGCGAGTCGTTGATGTTCTTGAAGTGGTCGATGTCCACGCACATCACGGCCAGCGGCTGCGCGCACACGGCGGCGTGGGCCACGGCGCGGCCACCGTGGTCATTCAGCGACAGGCGGTTGAGCAGGCCGGTCAGGGTATCGACGAAGGCCAGGCGGCGCAGCTGGTCTTCCATTTGCTGGCGGTGCGCCATTTCGGCGCGCAGCTGCTCCACGGTCTGCTTGAGCTCGTGGGTGCGCTGGGCCACTTGCTGCTCCAGCTCCTGGTGCACGCGGATGAGCTCGTCTTGCATGCGGCGGCGCTCGTCGATGTCCTGCACGATCCAGACCGAGCCCAGCGCGACGTTGGTGCCCTGGATGGCCTTGCTCATGACGTGGCACCAGAACGGGGTGCCGTCCTTTCTGCACAGCAGCATCTCGCCTTCGAAGGTCTGGCCGCGCGAGAAGGGCTCGTAGCAGCGCTGCGCGGCCTCTTGCCAGTCGGCGTCGGACAGGTACCACTGCCGCGACGAGGAATGCAGCAGCTCGCCCGGGCCGTAGCCGAAGAGTTCCTCGAAGCGGCGGTTGCAGTGCGTCACGCGGCGGTTCTGCAGGAACACGATGCCCACCAGCGCGTGATCCACGATGAGCTGCTGCTCCAGCAGCAGGCGGTCGCGTTCGGCCTGGGCTTTCTTGTGGGCGTCGATGTCGTCGATGATCCAGATGGAGCCCAGCTCGGGGTGGTCGGGGTCGATCTGCTTGCCGGTCAGGCTGCACCAGAACCAGTCGCCGTTGCGCCGACGCATCTGCAGCTCGGTCTTGTAGGGCTGGCCGTGGCGCAGCATGGGGTAGGCGTCCTGGCCCAGGCCGCTGTGGGAGCTGGTGCTGATGTAGAGCCCCACGCTGGACTGGCCCTGCAGCTGCTGCGGGCTGTCAAAGCCGTAGATGTCGGCAAAGCGCTGGTTGCAGCGCTGGATGACGCGGTCGCGGATGTGGGCAATGCCCACGCTGGCGTGGTCCAGGATGAGCTGGAGCTCGCGCAGCACGCGGTAGAAGCGTTGCGTGCGCGGTGGCGCGTCGTCGGGCAGGTCGTCGAGTTGGGAGAAGTCGTCGTACATGCTCAGAACCGCTCGTGTTCGCCCAGGTAGCGCCACTGCCCCACCGGCAGGTTGCCCAGCACCACGCGCCCGATGCGGATGCGCTTGAGGCCCACCACGTGCAGGCCCACCAGCTCGCACATGCGCCGGATCTGGCGCTTCTTGCCCTCCTTGAGCACGAAGCGCAGCTGCTCGGGGTTTTGCCAGTCCACCTTGGCGGGCTTGAGCGCCTGGCCGTCCAGGCTCAGGCCGTGGCGCAGGCGCTGCAGCAGGTGTGCCGGGAACACGGACTGCACGTCCTGCGCCACCACGCCCGCGCCCTTGGGGCCGTTGGGGGCGTAATGCACCCGCACCAAATATTCTTTTTCGATGTCGGACTGCTCGCCGATGAGGGCCTTGGCCACGCGCCCGTCTTGCGTGAGCACCAGCAGGCCGGTGGAGTCGATATCGAGCCGCCCCGCCGGGGCCAGGCCCTGGTGCTGCGCGGAGCTGAAGCGGCGCGGGCTGCGGTCCTCGGGCCAGCGGTGGCGCGCCTGCACCAGCACGGCGGCGCTTTCGTGGCCGTCCTCGGGCAGGCCGCTGACGTAGCCCACGGGCTTGTGCAGCAGGATGGTGACGCGCTCGCCTTGCTGGGCGTGGGCGGCGGGCAACACCTCGATGCGGTCGGCGGCGGTCACGGGCTGGCCCATCTGGGCGGGCTGGCCGTTGACCAGCACCCAGCCGTGGGCGATCCAGTCGTCGGCCTCGCGGCGCGAGCACAGGCCCAGCTCGGCCATGCGCTTGTTCAGGCGCAGGGCGCCGTCGGGGGCAGAGGCAGCACCTGGCGTACGGGGCCGGGCCGGGGCAGCAGCGGGGGGCCGGGCAAATGGGCGCGCCGGAGCGC
>NZ_NWBQ01000088.1 GCF_002837135.1 Macromonas bipunctata
GGACGCGGGCTGGGCCATGCTGAAAACCATGTTGGAACAAAAGAGCCATCAGGCCGGTGTGGTGTTCGAGGTCGTGAACGAAGCGTATTCAACCCAGACTTGCTCGTGCTGCGGGGTGATACCCGCCAGCAGTCCGAAAGGTAGGGCGGGTTTGCGAATAAGGGAATGGACGTGCAGCGAGTGCGGAACGACACATGATCGGGACGTGAACGCGGCACGGAACATTCTCGCGGCGGGGCATCGCCGTCTGGCAGCAGGAATCCCCGTCCTTTAGGGCGGGGAGGATGTCAATGTGCTGAATTTTTGTGTACCATTGCGGTTCCGCATCAACAAATAAGTTTGTTATTGTTGAATAACAACATCCGGAGACCCGTAGCATGACCACCCCCATTGACGCTTCTTCCTATCCGTTCCACGGCAGTGGTGCCGAGGTGCAAGCGATTGAATTCCCGTACATCCGCTCGTCTGATCAGGACGCCGCGCAGCCGGTGCAGCACCCGATTGTGGTCGTGGGCGCTGGCCCGGCGGGCCTGAGTCTGGCAATCGACCTGGCGCAGCGCGGCCAGCGCGTGCTGGTGCTGGACAACGATTACCACCTCTCGATCGGCTCGCGCGCGCTGTGCTTTGCCAAGCGCACGCTGGAGGTCTGGGACCGCCTGGGCGTGGGCCAGCCGATGGTGGACAAGGGTGTGTCGTGGAACGTGGGCAAGGTGTTCTTCAAAGACCAGCAGGTGTACCAGTTTGACCTGTTGCCCGAGGACGGCCATGAGCGCCCGGCTTTCATCAACTTGCAGCAGTACTACTGTGAGGCGTATTTGGTCGAGCGTTGTTTGCAACTGGACAACATCGAGATCCGTTGGGGCAACAAGATCACCGGCATCCAGACCCGCGACGATGGTGCCTTGCTGACGGTTGAAACGCCCGAAGGCCCGTACCAGTTGGACGCGCAGTGGGTGTTGGCGTGCGATGGTTCACGCTCCACCATGCGCAACCTGATGGGGTTGGAGAGCAAGGGCCGGATTTTCCACGACCGCTTCTTGATTGCCGATGTGAAGATGACGGCGGACTTTCCGACCGAACGCTGGTTCTGGTTCGACCCGCCGTTCCACCCCAACCAGAGTGTGTTGCTGCACCGTGAGCCCGACAATGTGTGGCGCATCGACTTCCAGCTCGGCTGGGATGCCGATCCGGAAGAGGAAAAGAAACCCGAAAACATCATGCCGCGCGTGAAGGCCCTGCTGGGCAAGGACGTGGACTTTACGCTGGAATGGGCCAGCGTCTACACCTTTGCCTGTTTGCGCATGGACCAGTTTGTGCATGGCCGTGTGGTGTTTGCGGGCGACTGTGCGCACGGGGTGTCGCCGTTTGGGGCGCGTGGTGCCAACAGCGGTGTGCAGGACACCGACAACCTGGCCTGGAAGCTGGACTGGTTGCTCAAGGGCTGGGCAGGCCCCGAACTGCTGGCCACTTACGGCCCGGAGCGCGAATACGCTGCCGACGAGAACATCCTCAACTCCACCCGCGCCACCGACTTCATCACACCCAAGAGCGAGATCAGCCGTTTGTTCCGCGACGCGGTGTTGGATTTGGCGCGTGAACAGCCGTTTGCCCGCCGCATTGTCAACAGTGGGCGTTTGTCGGTGCCGGCCACGTTGTTCCATTCCACCCTGAACACGCCGGATGTGGACAGTTTTGCGGGCAAGATGGTGCCGGGCGCACCGCTGACCGATGCGCCGGTGCAACGCGCCGATGGCAGCGCCAGTTGGCTGCTGCGTGAAACCGCGCCCGACTTCACCCTGCTGGTGTTTGGCGATGTGCCGGACTGGGCGCGCGGCTTGCCGCACGTCACCCCGGTGTCGGTGGGCCACGACTTGCTGGATGTGCGGGGCCTGGCGCAGCAGCGCCTGGATGCCACGCCGGGCACGGCGTACCTGATCCGCCCCGACCAGCACGTAGCCGCCCGTTGGCGTACCCCCACCGAGGCCGCCGTGCGCGCTGCCTTGGCCACCGCCACCGCCCAGACCGTGGCCGCCTGAAGCCAACCTTGTGGAGAACACCATCATGTCGAACACCTTGAACACCCAGGCCCGTGACTTTGCCTACGACGATTTTTACGAGGCCTTGATTGCCACCCATCAGGGGCTGAGCACCGAACAGAGCCACGCTCTGAACGCGCGTCTGGTGCTGCTGCTGGCCAACCATATTGGGGACTTGACCGTGTTGCAGGAGGCATTGAACGTGGCCCGTGGCACCGCCCTGACGGCGGAAACCGTGCGCGCGGCGGAGCGTGCCGCCATCACGCCGGTGGCACCGAGCCACACGGATGTCTGATATCGCTGTAGATGTCAGAATCGGGGGGTATGAAAGCTCTCTCTGACGTTTGTTTGTCCATGCTGGACTTGGTCGCGGTGCGTGCAGGCGGCACCGTGGCCGATGCCTTGGCGCTGGCGCTGCGCACCGCCCAACACGCCGAGGCCTTGGGTTTTACACGCTACTGGTTGGCAGAACACCACAACATCAACGGGTTGGCCTGTTCGGCCACGGCGGTGCTGGTGGGGCACATTGCCGGTGGCACGCAGCGCATCCGGGTCGGGTCGGGCGGCATCATGCTGCCCAACCACGCACCCCTGGTGGTGGCCGAGGCGTTTGGTACCTTGGCCGAGTTGTACCCTGGCCGCATCGATTTGGGATTGGGCCGCGCACCCGGCACCGACCCCACCACCATGCGCGCGTTGCGCCGTCAGCGTGTGGAGGCCGAGGACGACTTCCCGCACGACGTGGCGGAATTGGAGCGGCTGTTGGGCCCCGTGCAACCGGGGCAGCGTGTGGTCGCCCGGCCCGGTGCCAACACCCGGGTGCCGTTGTACCTGTTGGGTTCCAGCCTGTATTCGGCGCGGCTGGCGGGGCAAAAGGGGCTGCCGTACGCCTTTGCCTCCCACTTTGCGCCGCGTTTGCTGTTGCAAGCGTTGGAGGTGTACCGCGACGCTTTCCGCCCCAGCGCGGTGTTGGAGGCCCCTTACGCGATTGTGGGCGTGCCGGTGATGGCCGCCTCCACCGATGAAGAGGCCGAGTACCTGGCCAGCAGTGCCCAGCAGCGCGTGCTGGGTATTTTGACCGGCAACCGCATGGAGTTGGCCCCACCCGTGCCAGATTTCATGCGCCAGCTGCCACCCCATGCGCGCGAGGCGGTGGACGATTTTCTGGCCGTGGCTGTTGTTGGTGGCCCGCAGCGGGTCGCCACCGGTTTGCAGGATTTGCACGCCGCTACCGAGGCCGATGAGTTCATGGTCGTGTGCGATATTTTCGATTCGGCGGCGCGTTGGCGTTCGCTGGACATCACCGTGCAGGCATGGCGTTCCGTGGCCACTTCCACTGCTTGAAAGAAAGAAAAGGGAATCGCGATGCAATGGTCTGTGGTGTGGCGTGCGTGCGTATGCGCAGCGGTGTTGGGTTTGCAAGGCTGTGCCGTGGTGGCGGTGGCCGATGCGGCGGTGACGGTGGTGGCCACCGGTGTGTCCGTGACGGCCAAGGCAGTGGGTGCGGTGGCCGATGCGGTCATTCCCGATGGGGACGACGATTGAGGTGAACAACAAAAAAGCACTTGGCTTGTGACCAAGTGCTTTCGATGTTTTGGTGGCTCTTCCCTGATTCGAACAGGGGACCTGCGGATTATGATTCCGTCGCTCTAACCGGCTGAGCTAAAGAGCCTGAAGCCCAAATTGTATATCAAAACTTTGCCGGTCTTTACAGGTGCTGGAAGTTGGGCGCACGTTTTTCGACGAACGCGGCCATGCCTTCCTTCTGGTCGGCGGTGGCAAACAGGGCGTGGAACAGGCGGCGCTCGAACATCACGCCATCGCTCAAACCACCCTCAAAGGCGCGGTTGACGGTCTCCTTGGCCGCCATCACGCTGGGCAGCGAGTAGTTGCAGATGGTCAGTGCCGCACCCAGGGCTTCGTCCATCAGCTTGTCCAGCGGCACCACGCGGCTGACCAGCCCGGCGCGTTCGGCCTCTTCGGCGTTCATCATGCGGCCAGTGAGCACCATGTCCATCGCCTTGGCCTTGCCCACCGCGCGCGGCAGACGCTGGGTGCCGCCAGCACCGGGGATGATGCCGAGCTTGATTTCGGGTTGGCCAAATTTGGCGTTGTCGGCGGCGATGATGAAGTCGCACAGCATGGCCAGTTCACAGCCACCGCCCAGCGCAAAGCCGCTCACGGCGGCGATGATGGGTTTGCGGATGCCACGGATGGCATCCCAGTTGCGGGTGATGTATTCGGTTTTGTACACATCGGCAAAGGTGTAGCTGGCCATGGCACCGATGTCGGCCCCAGCGGCAAAGGCTTTTTCGTTGCCGGTCACGATGGTGCAGCCGATGTTGTCGTCGGCATCAAACGCTTGCAGGGTCGCCACCAGTTCGTCGATGAGCTGGTCGTTGAGCGCGTTGAGTTGCTTGGGACGGTGGATGGTGACGATGCCGACGCGGCCTTCGGTGCGGACTTGGATGAATTCTGGGGTATGGCTCAAGGTGTCTCTCCTGTTGTGGGTGGAATAGGTGGTGATGTGTACCACAGCGTGGTGATCAGAACTGAGTGGCAAGCCTCAGGGTTCGGCCCGAGGTTCGAGCGATCAGACTAGGTCGGCCCGTAGTCGGTCGTGCAATTGTCCTCTATGATGAATGCTGTGAACACCACCACCAAAACCCTGCAACTG
>NZ_NWBQ01000089.1 GCF_002837135.1 Macromonas bipunctata
GGGCAACGATACGTTGAGCGGCGGTTTGGGCAACGATATTCTGACCGGCGGCACAGGGATTGACTTGTTCAATTTGACAGGTATTAACGCCGCAGCAGACCGCGATACTGTGATGGATTTCAGCTATGCGGATCGGGTGGGTTTGGACATCGACTTCACTTCTGCATCTACATCGGCTGGCAGTACAGCAGCTTTTACCGGGTATAACTTTAATGCTTCGAGTACAGGTAATTACGCTGGTGATTACGCAGTCACAGTGCCAGGTTCTGCTCCAAATTGGGATGTTCTGGAATTTACCGGGTTGGATCAAAACAGAGGTGACTTGTCCCAAGCGACCAACGGCACTGAGTTACTCAAGATGTTTTACCGAAACAACAATGGCGGGACCAATATTGCATCGCTTCAGTTTGACAGTGATGCAAACATTTATTTGGTGGCCTACGACAACAACAAGGGCTATGTGTATTTGGCCACCGGTGACAGGTGGGTACAGGCAGGTGACATTGTTTTAGTGGGGACGTTCGATAGTGTTGCTTCTGGTGGTTTCGATGCTGCCAACTTTGTCATGATGCAGTAAAGCTGCACTGTTTAATCTGGGTTGCACCCGCCTCTCGCAAGGAGGTGGGTTTTTTTGTGTTTGCTATCTGTTGGGAGCACCGTACCATCGTTGCTTTCTTGTTTCGGTTTTTGTGTTCATGTCCACCACCGCCTCGTACTATCAAAACGTCAACCCTGACCTGCTGGCCCGTGTACCGTTGGATGCCCGCCATATTTTGGAGGTGGGTTGTGGCAATGGCAATTTTGCGCGCGCGGTGCTGGCGCGCCAGCCGCAGGCTGCTTACGTGGGCGTAGAGTTGTTTGCCCAAGCGGCGCAAGAGGCCCAAGGGGTGTTGTCCCACGTGGTGGTGGGCGATGTGGAGCAGTCGGCCACATTGAAGACGCTGGATCAAATTTGTGATGGTCAAAGCGGTGGTTTTGATGCTCTGGTGTTGGGCGATGTGCTGGAACATTTGCGTGATCCGTGGCAGGTGTTGGCCCAATTGCGTGAACGCACGGTGCTTGGGGGAACAGCAGTGGCCTGTGTGCCCAACGTGGCGCATTGGTCGTTGTTGCAACAGCAGTTGTGTGGTCGGTGGGACTATGCAGAGCAAGGATTGCTGGACCGCACACATTTGCGGTTTTTTACGCTGGAGACGTTGCTGGACTTGTTTCGGCACGCGGGCTGGACAGTGGTGGATGCAGCCCCGCGTGTGTTGTGGCCCGAACAAACGCAAGCGGCATTGAAGCGTTTTTTGCCGTTGGCGCAGGCGTTGGGGCGCGACCCCAAGTTGATGCAGCGCGATTTGTCGGCGTTTCAGTGGGTGGTGCGTGCGGTGAATGGCCCAGCTCCGGCCCCGTTGCGTGTCACGGCATTGAGCATGAAGAAGACCGCTGGGGTCAGCGAGGCGCGCATCGATTACCCACTGACCGCACTGGCCACGCGGCCTGGTGTGCGCACGTTGTGGCGCGAAAATGCGTTGGCCTTGCCTCCTGGTGGCCAACCGGGGGTAGTGGTTTTGCACCGTCAATTTTTGAATCACCCTGACATGTGCCGCCATGTGGATGCGCTGGCACAACGTGGCTGGGTGGTTGTATCGGACATGGACGATGATCCGCACCACTGGCGTGAATTTGTGGACAGTGGTTTTTACGCTTACCGTGGTGTACACGCAGTGTCGGTGAGCACGGAGCCGTTGGCCGAGATGGTGCGGCAATGGAACCCCAACGTGCAAGTGTTTGGCAATGCCATGCTGGCGCTGCCGGTGCGACCTGAACGGCCATTGAACCAAGCCCAACCATTGCGGGTATTTTTTGGTGCGTTGAACCGGGGGCCAGATTGGGACGCGGTGCGCGATGGGGTGTTGGCCGCAGTGGTCGAGTTGGGGCAGCAGGTGCAATGGGTGGTGGTGCATGAGCGCGCGGTATTTGATGCTTTGCCCACCGAAGTGAGCAAGGAGTTTTACCCGACACTGGCGCATGACCGTTACATGCAGGTGTTGGCCAGTTGCGATGTGGCGCTGTTGCCACTCAACGATACGCCGTTTAACCGCCTCAAGTCCGATTTGAAGTTGGTGGAGTGTTGTGCCGCTGGGGTGGTGCCTGTGTGTTCCCCGGTGGTATATGGTGATGTGCCGGCACATGCTGAGATAGCTGTGCTGGCCCGCACGCCGCAGCAGTGGCAGCAAGCGTTGCTGGATCTGTGCCGCCAGCCACAAGAGTTGGCGCGACGGCGTGCGTTGGGGTTGGATTATGTGAAGCGCCAACGCATGCACAGCCAGCAGGTAACGGCACGTGAGGCGTGGTACCGCCAACTGCTGGCACAGCAGCCCGTGTTGGAAGCGCAACGCCAAGCACGAGTGACGGACGGCGTACAATCACTTCCTATATGAATTTTTGGTTGCGCATACCGCTTCAAGCTACGCTTGAACAACAAAGCCGCTTGTTGGCCTTGCAAGCGGCTTTTGCGCAGGTGTGCAATGCGTTGGCCCCGACGGTGCGCGATACACGCTGTTGGAACCGTGTGGCGCTGCACCACATGACGTACCGCACGCTGCGCGAGCAATTTCCGGCCTTGGGGTCGCAAATGGTGTGCAATGCCATTTACTCGGTGTGCCGGGCCAGCCGTTTGGTGTACCAGCATCCCAACAGTCCGTTTGCGCTGGACAAGTTGGGACCGAACAAGCCGTTGCCATTGTTGCGGTTTGCCGACACCTGCCCCGTGTATTTTGACCGCCATACGTTGAGCTTGAAAGATGGCTTGTTGTCGATGTACACGCTGGATGGCCGCATGCGTTTCAACCTGACGTTGCGCCCGCAGGATGAAACCATGTTTCACAAAAAGAAATTGCGCGAAATTGTGCTGGCCCGCCGTGCCGATGGCGAGTTTGAGCTGTCGTTCTGGCTGGCCGAGCCGTTGCCGGGCGTGGCGCAGCCACCAGACGCAGCCGCTAGCCAAGCACCCGGCAGTGAACCTATCCCCGAATACCTGATGGTAGAAAAAACCGAAGAAGCCGTATGAATCCGAACCAAAAGCCCTCTGAGTTGGCCGAGGCACTGCTGGCGCTCAAGCCGTATTACCGCCGTGCATGGCTGTTTGCACTGGTAGCGGGTTTGCTGTTGTTGGCTCCTACCGTGTACATGATGGAGGTGTACGACCGTGTGGTCAACAGCCGTAACCACATGACGCTGTGGATGTTGACGCTGTTGGTGGCATTGTTGTACGTGGTGATGGAGGTGTTGGACTGGGCACGGGCTGAAACCATGCGTGCAGCGGGGCAAGTGCTCGACAAGCGCATGGCGCAGCGGGTGTTTCAGGCGATTTACGAATCCAACTTGCAACGCATGGGCACGACCAGCGTGCAGCCGATGAACGATTTCCGCACCGTGCGCGATTTTTTGCACAATCCAGTGTTAGGTGCCATGATGGAGTCGCCTGTATCGCTGGTGTTTTTGGTGCTGTTGTTCATGATGCACCCGTTGATGGGGTGGTCGTCGTTGGTGGGGGCCATTTTGCAGGTAGGCTTGACCTGGATGAACGAGCGCAGTACGCAGCCGCCGCTGATGGCGGCCAACCGCGCCGCCATTGGGGCGCAGCAGTACGCCGATGGCTCGTTGCGCAACGCCGAGGTGATCGAAGCCATGGGGATGCTGGGGCGCATCCACCAGCGTTGGGTCAAAAAGCAGCGCGAGTTTTTGGGTTTGCAGGCTGAGGCATCGGACAAAGCCGGTACATTCCAAGCCGCCACCAAGTTTGTGCAAACCACGCTGGGGTCGGCCCTGTTGGGGTTGGGAGCGTGGTTGACGTTGGAAGGGTTGTTGCCCGCAGGTGGTTCCATGATGATTGTGGGTTCAGTGCTGGGCGGGCGTGTGCTGGCTCCGCTGGTGCAGATGGTGAGCCAGTGGCGTGCGGTGGTGAATATGCGCGATGCGTGGCGGCGTTTAGATCAGGTGCTGACGCAGTTTCCGGCCAAACCGGAGGCCATGCCGTTGCCCGCTCCCAAGGGGCAAGTGGTGGTGGAAAACGTGGTGGCTGGTGCGCCGGGCAACCCCAATCCCATTTTGAAGGGGGTGGCTTTTGGTTTGCCTCCGGGGGAGGTGTTGGTGGTGGTGGGGCCGTCGGCATCGGGCAAGACCACACTGGCGCGTTTGCTGGTGGGCTTGTGGCCCGCAGGCAGTGGTAAGGTGCGCTTGGACGGTGTGGACATCTTCAACTGGAACAAGTTGGAGTTGGGGCCGCACGTGGGTTACTTGCCGCAGGGGGTGGAGTTGTTGGAGGGCACGCTGGCCGAAAACATTGCCCGCTTTGGTGAAATCAGCATGGCCAAGGTGGAAGCGGCTGCGCGTGCGGTGGGCTTGCACGAATTTATCCAGTCGTTGCCTCAAGGGTACGACAGTCCTGTGGGGCGTGAGGGGGCCATACTGTCGGGCGGGCAGCGCCAGCGTGTGGCTTTGGCCAGGGCGCTGTACGGTGATCCGGTGTTGGTGGTGCTCGATGAACCCAATTCCAGTTTGGACGAGGCGGGTGAAGCCGCGCTGGCCAGTGCTATTCGGTTGTACAAATCGCGGGGCACCACGTTTGTGGTGATGACGCACCGCACCAGCGTGCTGGCGGTGGCCGACAAGATGTTGGTGTTGCGCGATGGTGCGCAGCAGGCGTTTGGTCCGCGCGACGAGGTGCTGGCTGCCTTGAACCAAGCCCAGCAGCAAGCGGCGCAGCAGGCACGCCAAGCCCAAGCTCAGGCTGCTGGTGCCGTGGCCCGTTTGCCCGCAGGCGTTGCGGTGGCGGCACCGCGCGCTTGATGTAGCCCTTTCTAAGCACGAGATGACACACATGACAGACAAGGGTTTTTTTGCGCGCAGCGAGTTGACGGCCACGTTGTGGGCGTTTCGGCGCGAGTTTTTGGTGGTGGGTATTTTCAGCATGGTGGCCAACCTGCTGATGTTGAGCCCGACGCTGTACATGCTTCAGGTGTACGACCGGGTGATGATCAGCCGCAGCTCGTTCACGCTGATCACGGTGTCGTTGATCACGTTGTTTTTGTTTGCGGTGATGGCGTTTTCTGAGGCGTTTCGCTCGCGGTTGTTGGTGCGTGCTGGGGTGCGCTTTGACGAGATTTTGAGCACGCGTGTGTTCAACGCCAGCTTTGAGGCCAATTTGAACCAGTCGGGCGCATCCGCGCAGCGGGCGTTTACCGATTTGACCGAACTGCGCCAGTTTCTGACGGGCAACGGGATTTTTGCGTTCTTTGATGCACCGTGGACTCCGGTATATTTGGCGGTGTTGTTCTTTTTGCACCCATTTCTGGGGTGGGTAGCGGTAGCCTTTGCGTTGGTGCAGGCGGCGTTGGCGTGGTTTGGCCACCGCCGTGCTGTGGCACCGATGAACGGGTTGTACAAGGCTCAGACGGACATCAACCTGTATTTGCAGCACAAGTTGCGCAACGCTGAGGTGGTGGAATCCATGGGCATGTTGGCGGGCCTCAAGCGCCGTTGGCAGCAGCGCCACGACGCGTACATGGCGCAGCACGAAAGCACGCAGGGGTTGACGCACCGCATTACCGCCATCAGCAAGTTTGTGCGGTATTTGCAGCAGTCGCTGGCGCTGGGGGCTGGTGCATTGTTGGTGATTGACGGCCAATTGACTCCTGGGGCCATGATTGCCGCCAATGTGTTGATGACGCGCGCGTTGACCCCCATCGACATGCTGGTGGGCACTTGGCGCGGTTTTTTGAGCGCGCGCAGCGCGTTTGAGCGTTTGGAGCAGTTGCTGCAAGCCCACCCCGAGCGCGACCCGGCCCTGACCCGTGTGCCGCCTACCGGGGCCGTGACGCTGCGCCATGTGGTGGCCAGCGCACCGGGGCGCAGCAGCCCGATTTTGAAGGACGTGAGCTTGAGCGCCACGCCGGGTACCGTGACCGTGGTGTTGGGGCCGTCGGGGTCGGGCAAATCGACGCTGGCGCGGGTGCTGATGGGCATTTGGCCGGATGTGAAGGGCGAAGTGTTGCTGGACGAGCGTCCGCTGGACAGTTGGAACCGCATGGAGCTGGGAGCGCACGTGGGCTACCTGCCGCAAGACATTGAGCTGTTTGACGGCACCATTGCTGAGAACATCGCCCGTTTTACCGAAATCGATTCCAACCAGGTGATTGCTGCAGCACAAAGCGCGGGCCTGCACGAGATGATTTTGCGTTTTCCCAAGGGTTACGACACCCCGATTGGCGAGGCGGGCGGTATGCTTTCTGGCGGCCAACGCCAGCGCATTGGTTTGGCGCGTGCCATTTACGGCCAGCCTGCGTTGATTGTGTTGGATGAGCCCAACGCCAATTTGGACGACGTGGGCGAAGCCGCGCTGCAACAGGCGGTGCGTCAGCTCAAGGCGCAAGGCAAGACCGTGTTTTTGATCACCCACCGCCCCGGCGCCGTGGCGCTGGCCGACCAGTTGCTGGTGTTGCGCGACGGCCAGGTGCAGCACCTGGGCCCGCGCGATGTGGTGCTGGCCCAGCTCAAGGCCGCACACGCGGCGGCCAGTGCCGCTGCCCCTGCTGCCGTGGCGCCCGCTGGCGGCCCGGCCCCGGCTGGCGCGGCTGGAGGCTTGCCGCAACCCGCCTGACCCGGCAGGCCGCCGCGTGTGCGGTGGCCGCCCGTTCCGTATTTGTCGAACCGAATTTGTAAAGCAGTATTGACCATGGCCACGCCCGATTTGTCTTCTCTTTCTTCCGCCGCTGCGCCGCAGCCGTCGGCCCCCGATGCACAGGCCGACACCGGGCGCGCCGCCCGCGTGGGCCTGTGGGCGCTGGGGCTGGGCTTTGGCGGCTTTTTGTTGTGGGCCGGCCTGGCGCCGCTGGACGAAGGCGTGCCCAGCCAGGGCATGGTCGCCATCGACACCAAGCGCAAGGCGGTGCAGCACCTGAGCGGCGGCATCGTCAAGGCGGTGCTGGTGCGCGAGGGCGATGTGGTCAAGGAAGGCCAGACGCTGATCCAGCTCGACGAAGCCATGGCGCGCGCCAACCACGAGGCCGTGCGCCAGCGCTACCTGGGATTCCGCGCCATGCAGGGCCGCCTGCTGGCCGAGCAGACCGGCGCCGCCAGCATTGCCTGGCACCCCGACCTGAAGGCCGAGGCCAGCGACCCGCTGATCCAGTCCCAGATCACGACCCAGGAGCAGCTGTTCCGTTCGCGCCGCGCCGCGTTGCAGGCCGACTTGCAGGGCATCGAGGAAAGCATCCGCGGCCAGGAGGGGCTGCTGCAGGCCTACGCCGGGATGCTGGAACACCGCCGCCAGCAGCTTGCGCTGCTGCAGGATGAGCTCAAGCACACCCGTGGCCTGGTGGCCGAGGGCTACGCGCCGCGCAACCGCCAGCTGGAGCTGGAGCGCAACGTGGCCGACGCGCAGGCCCAGCTCGCCGATCTGATGGGCAACACCACCCGCGCCCAGCGCACCATTGGCGAGCTGCGCCAGCGCGCCATGTCGCGCCAGCAGGAATACCGCAAAGAGGTGGAAACCCAGTTGTCCGACGTGACCCGCGAGGTGCAGTCCGACGAGCAGAAACTGGTGGCGGTCAAGGCCGATTTGGGCCGAATCGAGATCAAATCGCCCGCTTCGGGCCAAGTGGTCGGGCTGGCCATCCAGACGGTGGGGGGGGTGGTGCAACCGGGCCAAAAATTGATGGACGTGGTACCTGAAAACGAGCCGCTGCTGCTGGAAGCCCGCATTGAGCCACACCTGATCGACAAGGTGCGCACCGGTTTGCCCACCGATGTGCGTTTCAGCACCTTTGCCCACACCCCACAGTTGGTGGTGCCGGGCGAGGTGCAGTCCATTTCCACCGATCTGTTGACCGAACAGCAGGGGGGCATGATGGTGTCCTACTATCTGGCGCGCGTCAAAATCACGCCTGAAGGCATGCAAGCTTTGGGCAAGCGCCAGATGCAACCGGGCATGCCGGTGGAAGTCATTATCAAGACCGGCGAGCGTTCGCTGTTGACCTACCTGCTCAAGCCGCTGACCAAGCGCGTGGCCGCATCGCTGAAGGAAGAATGAGCTATGCCACACCCGTTTGACCCCACCGCACCGCGCGCCCGTGCATGGCGCACCCAGGCCCCGCGTGCGGTGGCGCTGGCCGCCGCCTTGCTGGGCGCTGCCGTGCCCGCGCTGGCGCTGGACTTGCAGCAGGCCTATCAGAGTGCGCTGGAGAAGGACGCCACCGTGCGCGCCGCCCGCGCCGCCGCCGACGCGCAGCGCGAACGCCTGCCACAGGCGCGCGCGCAGCTGATGCCCAACGTGAGCGCCAACATCGGGCGCAACTACAACGACCTCACGCGCACCCAGAACAACTTTGCCGGCCAGCCCGTGACCACCGACGAGCAGTACTACAGCTACAACCAGACGCTGCAGCTGCGCCAGCCGCTGTACCGCCGTCCGCTGTGGGCCGGGTTGGAGCAGGCCGGCTACGTGGTGCAGGACGCTGAGGCCACGCTGGAGCGCGAGCTGCAGAATCTGGGCGTGCGCGTCACGGGCGCTTACCTGGAAGCCCTGCTGGCGCAAGACCAGCTGGACTTGGTGCTGCAACAAAAAGCCACCCTGACCACGCAGCTCGACGCCGCCACCAAGGCCTTTGCAGCCGGTTCGGGCATCCGCACCGACATCGACGAAGCCCGCGCCCGGCTCGACCTGAACCAGGCGCAGGAGCTCGAAGCGCGCCAGCACCTGGACTACACCCGCCGCCAGCTGGAGGTGCTGACCAACCAGCCGCCCGACGCGCTGGCCCGCATCGACCCCGCCCGACTGCCGCTGCAGCCGCCCGAGCCCGTGAACCTGGACGCCTGGCTGACGTTGGCTGAGGAACGCAGCCCCGAGATCCTGGGCCTGAAAGCCCGGCTGCAAGCGGCGCGGCTGGAAGTGCAGAAGGCCCAGGGCGGCCACCACCCCACGCTGGACGCGGTGGCACAGATCAGCCGCAGCGGCAGCGAAAACGTTACCACCCCCAGCTCCAGCTACACCAACCGCATGCTGGGCCTGCAGCTGAGCGTGCCGCTGTTTGCCGGTGGCTACGTCAATTCCACCGTGCGCCAGGCGCTGGCCGAGCAGACCCGCGCCGAGGAACAGCTCGAAGCCACGCGGCGCGATTTGTCGGTGCGCCTGCACCGCGAATTCCGGGGCGTGACCGAAGGTGTGCTCAAGGTCAAGGCGCTGGAGCAGGCGGTCAAGTCGGCGCAGCAGCTGGTGCATTCCAGCCGCCGATCGTTCGAGGCCGGCAGCCGCACGCTGGTTGACATCATGAACGCCGAGCAGCAGCTGCAGACGGCGCGGCGCGACCTGGCGCAGGCACGCTACCTGTACGTCATCTCGCACATGCGCTTGCAGGCGCTCTCGGGCGGCGACAAGGCCCAGACCATCGCCAGCATCAACACCTGGCTGACGCCGCCCGCGCCGGTGCAGACGGCGCAGGCCGCCCCCGCCGTGGCGCCAGCATCGTCAGAGCCACCGGCCCAGCCCTGAAGGTGAGCGCGTGCGGCGCGGTTTTCCTACAATGGGCACCATGATTGCACGCGAACCCACCCTGGCCCGTCTGGCCACCGCCCAAGAACTGCTGCTGACCCCGTACGGCTTGACCACAGCGCATCTGCGCCGCGCGTTGGGCGAGATATTGGTGCCTGGCGTGGACGATGCCGACCTGTACTTTCAGTACACCCGTGCCGAGGGCTGGAGCTTGGAGGAAGGTATCGTCAAGACTGGCAGTTTCAGCATCGACCAAGGGGTGGGTGTGCGCGCCGTCAGCGGCGAAAAAACCGCCTTTGCCTATTCCGACGACCTGTCGTGGGCGGCGTTGAAGGACGCGGCGCACAGCGTGCGCACCATTGGCGCGCAGGGCCAAAGCGCACAGGCCAAGGTCGGTACGCGCAAGGTGGCCAAGTCCCGCTCTCTGTACCCGGCGCACGACCCGATTTCGACGCTGGACAGCACCGCCAAGGTGGCGCTGCTGGAGCGGGTGGAGCGTCTGGCCAAGGCCAAAGACCCGCGCGTGGTGCAGGTCATGGCCGGCTTGGCCAGTGAATACGACGTGGTGCTGGTGGCACGCGCCGATGGCACGCTGGCCGCCGATGTGCGCCCGCTGGTGCGCTTGTCGGTCACGGTGATTGCCGAACAGGCGGGCCGCCGCGAGGTGGGTTCCTCGGGCGGCGGTGGCCGTTTTGGGTTGGACCATTTTGACGAAGCCTTGCTGACGCAGTACGTGGACGAGGCCGTGCAAGCAGCCCTGACCAACCTCGATTCCCGCCCCGCGCCCGCTGGCCCGATGACGGTGGTGTTGGGCCCCGGCTGGCCCGGCGTGTTGTTGCACGAGGCGGTGGGCCACGGCCTGGAGGGCGACTTCAACCGCAAAGGCAGCAGCGCCTTCAGCGGCATGATCGGCAAGCGTGTGGCCGCCAAGGGTGTGACGGTGCTCGACGACGGCACCATCGCCGACCGACGCGGTTCGCTCAACGTGGACGACGAGGGCTGCGCCAGCCAGAAAAATGTGCTGATCGAGGACGGCATCTTGCGCGGCTACATCCAGGACAGCCTCAACGCGCGCCTGATGGGCGTGGCCCCGACGGGCAATGGCCGCCGCGAAAGCTACGCCCACCTGCCCATGCCGCGTATGACCAACACCTACATGCTGGGCGGCGACAAGGACCCGCAGGAAATCATCGCCAGCATCAAAAAAGGGCTGTACGCCACCAATTTTGGCGGCGGGCAGGTGGACATCACCAGTGGCAAGTTCGTGTTCAGTGCCAGCCAGGCGTGGTGGGTCGAGAACGGCCAGTTGCAGTACCCGGTCAAGGGTGCCACCATCATTGGCAGCGGGCCGGAGTCGCTCAAAAAAATCACCATGGTCGGCAACGACCTCAAGCTCGACAGCGGCGTGGGCACCTGCGGTAAGGACGGCCAGAGCGTGCCAGTGGGCGTGGGGCAGCCCACCTTGCGCATTGAGGGCTTGACCGTGGGCGGCACCGCCTGACAGCGCGTGCGGCAGGGGGGGCTTCACGCCGGTGTCAGCAAAACGTCACACGCTTTGTGATACATTGAAACCCATGCCAGTCTTGTGCTTTGCCTTCGTCTTTGCTTATTTTCCGATCTTGCCCGTCTCCGACGACCGAGAGCGATAAGCACGGCCCAGCGCCCAGCCAGCCTCAGCAACCGTCGGAAGCCCCGGCGGTTTTTTTTTATCTTTTTAGGAACCTGTTGATGACCAAACACCACACCCCCGCCAGCGACATTTGGGCCGCACACCCCGCCGACCGCACCAGCCGCACCGACGACCAGCGCATCCAGGACGTCACCGTGCTGCCGCCGCCCGAGCACCTGATCCGTTTCTTCCCCATCACCGGCACCGCCACCGAAAAGCTGATCGCCGATACGCGCCACACCATCCACAACATCATCCAGGGCAAGGACGACCGTTTGCTGGTGGTGATTGGGCCGTGTTCCATCCACGATCCGGCCGCTGCGCTGGACTACGCCCGCCGCCTCAAGGTGCTGCGCGACGAGTACGCCGACACGCTGGAAATTGTGATGCGGGTGTACTTTGAGAAGCCCCGCACCACCGTGGGCTGGAAGGGCCTGATCAACGACCCCTACCTGGACGAAAGCTACAAAATCGACGAAGGCCTGCGCATGGCGCGCCAGTTGCTGATTGACATCAACCGCCTGGGCTTGCCCGCTGGCAGCGAGTTTCTGGACACCATCAGCCCGCAGTACATTGGCGACCTCATCAGCTGGGGCGCGATTGGCGCGCGCACCACCGAGAGCCAGGTTCACCGTGAGCTGGCCTCGGGCTTGTCGGCACCGATTGGGTTCAAGAACGGCACCGATGGCAATATCAAGATTGCCACCGATGCGATCCAGGCCGCAGGCCGGGGCCACCATTTCCTGTCCGTCCACAAGAGCGGTCAGGTGGCGATTGTGCAGACCAAGGGCAACCCGGACTGCCACGTGATTTTGCGCGGTGGCAAGGCCCCCAACTACGACGCCGCCAGCGTGGCCGCCGCCTGCACCGAGCTGCAAGCCGCCAAACTGCCCGCCACCCTGATGGTGGATTGCAGCCACGCCAACAGCAGCAAGCAGCACCAGAAGCAGATCGACGTGGCCAACGACATTGCCGCGCAAGTGTCGGGCGGTTCGCGCCAAGTGTTTGGCGTGATGGTGGAAAGCCACCTGCACGCGGGCGCACAGAAGTTCACCCCCGGCAAGGACGACGTGACCGCGCTGGCATACGGCCAGAGCATCACCGACGCCTGCATCAACTGGGACGACTCTGCTGCTGTGCTGCAGACCCTGAGCCAGGCGGTCAAAGTGCGTCGCGGTTGATGTAGCCAGCCCATCAAACGCTGGAGGTGAGTGCCTCCAGCAGTTTGAGGTGGATGCCGCCAAAGCCGCCGTTGCTCATGCACAGCAGGTGGTCGCCGGGGCGCACGTGGGCCAGCACTTGCTGCACCAGCGCATCGATGCTGTCTGCCACTTGGGCACGTTCGTGCATGGGGGCCAGTGCGGTGCGCGCGTCCCAGCCCAGCCCGCCGCTGTGGCAAAAGGCCAGGTCGGCGCTTTCCAGGCTCCACGGCAGTTGCGCTTTCATGGTGCCCAGCTTCATGGTGTTGCTGCGGGGCTCGAAGATGGCCAGGATGCGTCCGCCATCGCCGCGTTGTTGCAGTTGGCGGCGCAGGCCGTCCACCGTGGTGCGGATGGCGGTGGGGTGGTGCGCAAAGTCGTCGTACACGGTGACGGTGCCGCACGCCAGCGCCACCTGGCCACGCACTTCCATGCGGCGCTTGACGTTCTGGAATGCGCTCAAGGCTTCAGCGGCTTGCGCGGCGGGCACGCCCAGATGATCCGCCGCCGCGATGGCGGCCAGCGCGTTGAGCTGGTTGTGCTGCCCGCTCAGGCCCCAGCGCACGCGCGCCACGGGGCGGCCTTGGTACAGCACGGCAAAGTCGTCGGCCTCGCCGTCGGCGGTGTAGTCGCTCACGGCGGCGCCAAAGCTGCGCTGTTCGCTCCAGCAGCCTTGGTGCAGCACGCGGGTCAGGCTTTCTTCCAGCCCATTGACAACCACGCGCCCGCTGGCCGGTACGGTGCGCAGCAGGTGGTGGAACTGGCGTTCGATGGCGGCCAGGTCGTCGAAGATGTCGGCGTGGTCGAATTCCAGGTTGTTGAGCACGGCGGTACGGGGCCGGTAGTGTACAAACTTGCTGCGTTTGTCGAAGAAGGCGGTGTCGTACTCGTCGGCTTCAATCACAAAAGGCAGGCGGTGGGGTTGCGTGCTCTGCGCAGGTAAAGGAGGAGCCCGCATAGCGGGCGGGGGACACGGAGCAGAGCACGCGGCCCCGCCGCTATCCCCCCCCAGTCGCGCTGAAATGCCGAAATTCAGCGGTACGCCACCCACCAGAAAACCGGGTTGCAGACCGGCGTGTTCCAGGATCCACGCCAGCATGGAGGTGGTGGTGGTCTTGCCATGCGTGCCCGCCACCGCCAACACGTGCCGCCCGTGCAGAATGTGTTCGCTCAACCACTGCGGGCCACTGGTGTAGCGCGCGCCGCTGTCCAGAATCGCCTCCATCAGCGGGAACTTGGGCGAGCCGTCGGGCAGGCGTGCGCGCGACACCACGTTGCCGACCACGAACACGTCGGGTTGCAGCGCCAGTTGGTCGGCGCCAAAGCCTTCGATCAGATCGATGCCCAGCGCGCGCAATTGGTCGCTCATGGGGGGGTACACGCCCGCGTCGCAACCCGTGACCCGGTGCCCCGCCTCGCGCGCCAGCGCCGCCAGCCCGCCCATGAATGTGCCGCAAATGCCTAGGATGTGAATGTGCATGGCGTGATTATCGGCCCCCGGCGCGGGCGGGGTAGCCGCGCTACCATGCCAGCATGAACGACACACTGACACAGGAAATTGCCGCCACCGCCGCCGCGCTGGTGGTGGACGAGGGGCTGGAGTACGGCCCGGCCAAGCGCCGCGCGCTCAAGGTGCTGGGTTTGCCGCCGCGCACGCCCTTGCCCAACAACAACGAAGTGGAAGCGGCGGTGCGCGAGCACATCGCCATTTTTTGCGCCGACACCCAGCCCGCCGAGCTGCACGCCTTGCGCGCGCTGGCGCTGGTGTGGATGGAGCGGCTGGCCGAGTTCCGGCCCCATCTGGGTGGCGCGGTCTGGCACGGCACCGCCACCGCGTTGAGCGACATCTACCTGCAACTGTTCTGCGACGACCCCAAGGCGCTGGAAATCGCCCTCATCAACCAAAACGTGGACTACGACGCCACCAGCGTCAACGGCCTGCACGGCCACGAGGTGGAAGCCCTGAGCCTGCGCAGCCGCTGCGACGCGCTGCAGACTTGGGTTGGCATCCACCTGCTGGTCAACGACGCCGACGACTTCCGCGGCGCCCTGTTGCCCGACGAGCTGGGCCGCAAGCCCCGCGGCAACGCGCAAGAGCTGCGCCAGCGCCTGCACGCCGGGGCCGACGCATGAGCCCGCACCCGAATCTAAACCTGAACCGCCGCCACTGCCTGCGCGCCGGTGGCGCCATGGGCGCGGGCTGGCTGCTGGGTGCGCTGCCCGCACTGTTGCCCACACAGGCGCAGGCCCAGTCCGTGGACTGGTGGAGTCTGGCCTGGCCCGGCCCGCAGGGCGAGCGCGTGGCGGCGCAGCACTTTCTGGGCCGCCCGCTGCTGGTCAACTTCTGGGCCACCTGGTGCCCTCCGTGCGTGCAGGAGCTGCCGTTGCTCAATGCCTTCTACCGCGAGCGCCGCGCCCAAGGCTGGCAAGTGCTGGCGCTGGCGGTGGACCAGCCCGGCGCGGTGCAGCGCTTCCTGCAACAGCGGCCACTGGACTTTGCGGTCGCCCTGGCGGGCCTGGGTGGCACCGAACTCAGCCGCCAACTCGGTAACGCCAGCGGTGGCTTGCCCTTCACCGCCGTGTTCAACGCCGCCGGGGCGCTGGTGGCCACCAAGTCGGGCCGGGTACACGCGGCGGACTTGAGCGGATGGGCCGCCGCGCTGCCGGCCTGAAACCGCTGGCGACACCGCAACGGCTATCATCACACGCCCCTTTTTTTCTGCCCCAACGGGCCGTCCTCGCCATGATCCCCCCCGCCACCCCCCGCAACGAAAGCGCCCGCCTGGAGGCGTTGCGCAGCCTGCAGATCCTGGACACCGACGCCGAGGACGACTACAACCGGCTGGTCGATTTCGTGGCCCGCATGTGCGAAGTGCCGATCTGCCTGGTCAGCCTGGTGGACGCCGAACGCCAGTGGTTCAAGGCCCGCCATGGGTTGGAGGTGTGCCAGACCGGGCGCGACGTGTCGCTGTGCGGACACGCCATTCTCGAGGACGGCATCCTCGAAATCCCCGACACCCACCTGGACGCGCGCTGCGACGGCAACCCGCTGGTGTACGGCCCGCCGCACATCCGCTTCTACGCCGGCGCACCCATCCGCGACGAGCACGGTCTGGCCGTGGGCACGGTGTGCGTGATCGACCAGCAGCCGCGCACCCTAGCCCGGATATTTCACCGTAGTCCGTAGAAACGAGGACGGCATTGCCCTTGAAATGCCCGAACATCGAGGTATCGAATCTGGATGAGAGGACGGGCAATGCCGAAACCAAACTGTACACTGCAAACAACTGCCGATGAGGTTGGCGTGATTGATTTTGGCCGACTGGGCCGCCGCAAGATCGAGGGCCGCTTCGATGGCGGCAGCATGACCAGCGACGCCGGGGTGATGCTGCTGGCCGAAGTGGACCGCAGGCTGGGCT
>NZ_NWBQ01000009.1 GCF_002837135.1 Macromonas bipunctata
TGTGCCCGTCACTGTGGTGAACGTCACAGCATCGCCATCGGCCAAGGCGGTGGTCGTCACCGTGTCGGAGTCCGTGCTGCTGAAGTCCGCCACCGTGTCGTTGTCCTCCAGCACAAAAGCATCGGCACCCGCACCACCGCTGAGCACGTCGTTGCCCGCACCACCCGTGAGGGTGTCACCCAAAGTACCCCCCCAAAGGGTATCAGCGCCGCTTCCGCCAGTCGCGTTGATGGCAACCGTGGCGGCAGAGGCGTTCAAATTCAGCCGATCTTCAAGTTCTATCTGTACGGTGATACCGTTGGCGAATGCCGCAGATGCGTTGATACCCAGTGTGGCTTGGCTGGTCAAACCACTGCCTGCGCTGCTAAGCTTCAACACCTCCACACCCGCGACTTTCGCAAAGTTGGCATCCACAACAGCGGCAACACCGGCACCATTCCAAACATCGAGAGTGTCGCTGCCATCACCACCAACCACGGTGGCATCCGCTCCAAGCTGGTTGGTGTAATCATCGAATGAGAAGAGGTCATCACCCGCACCGCCCGTTAGGCTATCGGCACCCGCACCACCCACCAAGCTGTCGTCACCCGCACCACCGTTGAGTGTGTCGTTGCCCGCGCCACCGCTCAACGTATCGTTGCCCGCAGCACCCACCAGACTGTCAGCGCCCGCAGCCCCCACCAGACTGTCAGCGCCTGCACCACCGGTAATGGTCGCGCCCGCCGTCGCCGCCGTTGCTGTAAAAGCCGCCGTTGTCGTCGAACCTGACAAGTTCAGCGTGCCCGTCACTGTGGTGAACGTCACAGCATCGCCATCGGCCAAGGCGGTGGTCGTCACCGTGTCGGAGTCCGTGCTGCTGAAGTCCACCACCGTGTCGTTGTCCTCCAGCACAAAAGTGTCGGCACCCGCGCCGCCCGTTAGGCTATCGGCACCGGCACCGCCCACCAAGGTATCGGCACCCGTACCACCGCCGATCGCATCATTGCCGGCAAAACCGTACATAGCGTCTGCCTCAGCAGTGCCCGTCAAGGTATCGCCGTTGGCCGTACCGTAAATGGGCAACTTGTACACCTCACCCAGCACAATCGGCACATCCACATCGGTGGGATTGGCGTAGTCGGTGGCCTGCAACTGCAAATTGGCACCCAGCAAGGTGATCAGATTCACCTTGGCCGTGGCATCTGTAATGGACTGGTACGTGGCCGTCACACCACCACTGATGCCCGCCTGCCCTCCTACCACCTGAGCCACCGTGGGGTTGCCTGGCAATGGGGTTTGAAGATCCAGCGCAATCAAATCCAGCAACTCAACAGAACCTGCACCGGCAAAATTGAGCTTGACCGACAAAAAACGCTTGCTGGTGAAAATACTGCCGTAATTGGTTTGACTGTGGGCCACTTCGACACTGCTGAGCAACGTTGCCAAAGCGTTTGCATCCGCCACCCCGCCCAGCCGCAGCGTGTCGGCCTTGTTCGGTTCATTGCCCAACGTCACGCCGTGGATGCGCACCGCCACGCCAGTGGCTATCTGTCCAACGTTCAACGTGACGGTATCGCCGCCATAATTGTCCTCGTCCGGTGGTATGTTGATGCCTAGCTTGAGCGCACCACTGGTATCGCCGTTGTCGTAAGCATCGCTGGGGTTCTTGAGCACGGCGTAACCTGGTTGGCCCAGCTTGCCAGCGGCCTTGTTGCTCACGGCCAGCGCGGTCAGGTTGGAAGCGCCATTGCCAGCCGCGTCTTGGAGCGGAGAGGTGCTGGCGGCATAAGCCAGCGTCGTTTTCTGACCTTGTTGCACGGTGGTGGTCAGCGTCAATTCCACCGTGCTGCCAGAAACGGCCACAGCGGTCACAACGTTTGCGTCACCTGCCACGGTAACGGCAAAATCGGTTGCAGTCGGTGTGCTGGTGTCGTCCAACGTACCGTCGTAGGTCAAAACAATTTTGCTGCCGTCGCTGCTGGTGGCTACGGCCTTGAGGACGGGCGCAACCGTGTCCAGCACATAAGCAATGGCGCTAGAAGCCGCACTGGTGTTGCCAGCCGCATCGGTGATGGTAGCCGTCAGCGATTTGGTGCCGTTTGTGCCCAAGTTGGACGCGGTGATACCGACTTTACCGTCCGCAATGTTTTGTGCCGACAAAGTGGCCGTACCCACCTGCGTAGCGCCGGACAGCAGCTTGACCACATCGCCAACCACTGCGCCTGTGCCGGTCAAACCAACTTCCACACTCGGCGTAGCGTCGTTGCTGATGTTGTCGGTGCTGGACGCACCACTGTCCGAAGCGGCCAACACATCCAGCACTGGAGCCGTCGGACGCAAAGTGTCCACCTTTGCCCCCGACGGCACGCTGGTGGCGGGTATTTGCACCTCGCCTGCTGTGTTTTGCGCCCCTGAGACACTGAACGTCACGCTGGACAGCTCGGTATCCACATCGGCCACCGTGTAAGTGATGCGGTAAGTGGTGGCATTGAGCCAAGTGCCATTGGGGCTGGTCAGCGTCGTACCGGCGTTGGTGGTCACGGTCGGGGCCACCGCCGTGTCCATGTCTGTGGAGAACACCACCGTGGTTTGCACCGTGTTGCCATCGTCGGCATCGTTGATCAGGACATCGGACAAACCGACCGAAGTGACCTTGGGCACGTTGCCGCCAGCCAAGGCAAACCACTTTTTGTACGCATAAGTCGTCTTGCCCACCTGAATTTGCAGATGGGTGGCGTTGCTGGCGTACCCCTCAAACGTCACCGACCCCGTGCCATCAGAAGCCACCAGCCGCCCGTCGTCGTCGATACCAAAGACAACGTTGGCCCCAAAAACCACCTTGTCTTTCCCAGCGGCCAGGTTGAGCGTGGTGTCGGCCAGCAACTGGATGTAAGTGATGGTCTGTCGGCTGTCGTCGTTGGCGCGGATGCTGGCACTGCCAAAGCTGACCGAACCATCGGTGTCGAATTTGGTGTCACCTCGAATGTTGAGCTTGACCTGCCCCACCGAATCTTGCGTGGCCTTGACCGTTTCCACCCCCACCAAGTTGAGGGTGTGCGTCACGCTGCCACCGCCCAACACCAAGGTGTCGTTGCCCATATCGAGCGACACAGCACCATGCACCGCATCGGCCACGGTCAACAGGGTGACGGTATCGTCTTGACGGGAACCATGCACACGGTCCAAGTTGCGCAGCGTCACATTGCGGCCCGCGCCACCGTGCAGCACCACCGACTGTAAGCCAGACGCAAACGCTTGGTAGTCGCCATCTGCTGTGATAATACTGTTGTTTTTGATTTTCAAAAAATCATTCACATTTAGCTCCAATCAAAAAAAAATGAATAAAAGCAGGCAATGTTGGCCAATATACACCAAATCCTCTCATTGCATTGAGCTCTCCCCCCAGCAGTGTGCCCGCTGCTGGGCAACGGGTGCGCCTGTTGCGGCTGGATCTGGCGGGTGTCGATATGCTCATCCCCGACATCCGGGTATCGTGGCGCGACTCTTGGGCCAGCATTTGCGAGGTGAACTCACGCCCCCAATTTACGCAACTGCCCGCCTACATCTACATGCTGCAACAACTGGTGCCACAACGTGGCCGGATACCACACATTGCCGTGCTGGGGCAACACAGCGACACAGCCACCGCCATCTACCAGCCATTGCAACAGCACGGCGCGGGCACCGGACTGGCCAGTGCCACACACATCCTGCTGGACGGCCATGCGGCAGGCCACGCCCACCCCAGCACTGGCACAGGCCATCTCGGTGGCGGTGGCTCAATAACCAAACCGCTGCACCCAAGGGTCGAGCAACTCGCGGCAGCGGTCGTCAAACAAAAAGTCGAAATGCTGCCACGACGACTGCACCCCAATCGTCAGCCCCTTGCGCACATTGGTGTAACTGGGCGTGCGCACCGCACGCTTGGCCGCATGCTCCGCAAAACGGTTCACCTCATCCGTCCAAGGCACCCCCAAAAAGTCCAATGCACCGCGCACCACCGGCTCAAAGTTGTTCACCAAATCGTCGTACTTGATGTAATGCACGCGCGGCGTGTCGCCGGGGAACACCTCAAACCAATCGCTCATGACGTGGTGGTACAACACGCAGGCGGTGTACATGTCGTTGAATGCCGCCATGGCCACATTTTGCGAATAGTCCTGCTTGAAATTGGACAACACCACGTCGTAAGGGTGGCGGATTGAAAAAATGTACCGCTTGGCCGGAAACAACTTTTCCAAATACTTGATGTTGGAGCCAATGATCGGCGTTTTGTCTATCACCACCTTGGCCTCGGGCTTGTGGACGTGGCGCGCCATGTTGCGGTAATACAGCATGCGGTGGCGCTCGGCACGCAGGGTCAAGTTCTCGCCCTTGGGGTCGTTTTTGAGCGGCAATTTGTACGCCGAACTCAACGAACCAATCAACGAAGACGTTTCCTCGCACGTGGCAATGTCGGGGTGCGATGCCAGCACATTCTCCAGCAACGTGGTGCCTGAACGCGGAAACCCCGTCATGATGAAGTGGTGGGCGTGCTTGTCGGCGGGCAACGGGCCAATGTTCCATTGGGCGCGGCGTTGCAACTCCTCAATGTACTTGGTGGGCGGGGGGGCGTTGCGCTTGAGCACATCGTTTTGGCGCTGGTAATAATCGGCGGCCTCGGCGTAATGGCCCAATTTTTCAGCCGCAGTGGCGGCCAAGTGGGCAAAAGACGATGTTTTGCCATCGGTGGCCTTGAGCGCGTTGCTCTTGTGCAAAAAGTCCAGGCACTTGGCGTAATCGCCTTTCCAGTACCACTGTTGCGCCATCGCGTAGGCCGTACACAACTTGGCGGATTCCAGCTTTTTGACCAACCCCGCCACCGCGCGGAATTCCTCTTGCGCGTTCTCGCGCTCCAGCAACTGCAACAACGACATGCACAGCACCTGCACCGGGCGCGTTTGGGCAAACACATTGCGCAAAAAACACGGATAAGCCGCACGCCAGCCCAAACGCGAACTGCTCACCTCCCACGCTTGCCAAACGTGCTGCACATCGCCATTTTGCAAAAACAACCGCTCGTGCAACTGCACCTGCTGCTCGTAATCGTTGTCGAACGTGGCCTTGATGAGGCGCGCCTGCAACAACGCCTCGGCGGGGGCACACTTTTTTTCAATCTCCAGCAACTGCGCCAACAAATCAAAACGGAAACCCTTGATGAGCCACGGCAACAACCGCTTGCGCACATGGGCACTGCGCGGGGCCACGTGCATGGCCATGTTCACCACCTCCAGCGTTTGGCTGGACGCACCCGGCTCCAGCAAGCGCGACAACGCGGCGGTGCGCACCACCGGGTCGTGGATGCGCAAACGCTGCACACACGCGGGCAACTCCTGCGGCTCGGCCAACAGCGGAATCAGCCCAGCAGCGGGCAACAACGGCACTTCAGCGGGGGGAGCCGGAATGGCAACCACCCAAGTTTGAGGATCGATCATCGATAACTCCAACACCTTGCAAAACACAAAAAAACGCCCCGTGCCACCAAGGCACAGGGCGTTCAGAACACAGACACATTGCTAAGCCACCGCTGCCGCACCCGGCGGCAGGATGGCCACATCATCAACCGTAGTTGATAATGGTAGCAAAGTTTTGTGCCGACAGGCTGCCATCCGCCACACCGTGGAGCACACCGACCAGGCTGATTTCACCAGCGGCCAAAGTGCTGTCACTGTCGGCATCGGCAAAGGCGTACACGTAGGCGTTGCTGCCACCCACACCATTGTCACCGTAGGCCACCAAGTAGCCGGTGTTGTTGGCCGCATTCACCGTCAGCGTTGCAGGGGTAGCACCATCGCCCAACGCACCCAACAAATCGGCGCTGGTGGCCGCGCCCAGCGACATGGGCGACGCAAAGTTGAAGTGGAACAACTGCCCGTTGCCGGTCAAGGCGTACGAACCATCGCCGGCCTTTTCGGTCAGCGGATCGGCCAAGCCCGACAAGTTGGCCAAGCCCAGCGTGTCTTCGAGCACGTCGAACTCGTGCAAATCGGCCTTGAACGTGGTGGCCAACGTGTAAATATCGGGTGCCGGATCGGTGCCCTCTTCCACATTGAACACATTGTCCAGCTCCACCAAGTCGGCACCATCGGCAACACCGCCCAAGTAAGCCGTGACCGTGCGCGAAGTGGTGACTGCGTCGCTCATGTCCAACCACAACCAGTCAGCGCCCGTGCCCAAATTGACCTGCACATCGTCCAGCTCAAAAGTGTTGTTGAGCGGGATGGACTTGTTGGTGGCTTCGTCCCACACGGTGTCGGTGGTGTTGGTGTTGGCGTTGTCGTCGGAATCAATCCAAACCACATCGTTGCCAGAGCCGGTGTTGATGTTCAAATCGCCACCCAAGGCGCTGTTGATGTTGATGTCGTCATCGCCCATGCCGGTATTGATGGTCAGGTTGCCCGCCACTGCGCTGTCAATGTTGACATCGTCGTCGCCTTCGGCGGTGTTGATGGTCACATTGGCCCACAGCGCGTCGCTTTGGATGTTGACATCGTCATCGCCCACGCCGGTGTTGATGGAAATTTCAACAAAGTCGGTGGACAACGACGCATTGGTGGTGCCTGCGCCATTGATGTTGACATTGTCATCACCCGTGCCGGTGTCGATGGTGGCATTACCGCCCACGTATTCCACATCGATATCGTCGTCGCCACGGCCACTGTTGACGGTCAAATCACCGCCAATGTTGATGTCGTTGAAATTGTCGTCCGACGCGGCACTGTTGATGGTCAGATCACCACCCACAGAAATACCATTCAAATCCAACTCAGCACCGGTGAAATCGGTAGCATCGATGGTCACGTCATACGCTGTGTTGAACACAGGGTTGTTGTTGTTATCCCAATCAATACCGCCAAAGTACAAATCATCCGTTGCAAACGACACATCGCCGGTAACGGTCAACCGCTTTGTCCCTGACAGGTTGGTGTCGTTGTCCGTCAAATCGTTGAGGATACCAGCGTACGCTACATCGCCGGTGGAATGGATGGTCAAATTTTCCACACCGACAATGGTCACATTGTCATCAGCGTACTCGTTGCCGTCATCCTCGTTGTAGCCGGTGTGGATGAGCGTGATGTGCATCTCGTCTTCGGTGCCCGAACTGTCGGCCAAACGCAAGTCCAACTCATCCACCATGTTGTCGTCCTCGCCATCACGGTAGTAGATGACGATGTCTTTGGCCATCTCTGCCGACAGCCCCTCCACCCACAGATCGTTCTCGTAGGCGTTGTTCAGGTCAATGAACAGCGTCTTGGCCGTCACACCGCTGAGGTCGTAGTAAGCGTTGCCATCATCGTTGTTGGCATCGCTGATGGTGTAGCGGTCGCCCACCGTCAGGTTGTGCTGATCCAGCAGGTTGGTGCTGGTGGCGTTGGTGTTGAGGATAGAGAGCAGTTGCAGCTCGTCTGCCGACACCGTGTTGTCGCCCGCGTACGACTGGGTGTGTACCCACAACGCGGTCTGCTTCACGTTGTCGCTGGCGGTGATGGCAAACACCGAGGTGTTGTTGATGCCGTCGCCATTGGCGCTGAAGGAGAAGCGTTCGTTCAACAAGCTGGCCACTACATCGGCTTCGGTCATCAGCACAGCGGTGGCCACCAAGTTGGTGGCCAAGCTGTTGGACTTGCTCGACACCAAACCAAACTCGTCGCGGCCCAACTCAAAATAAGCACTGGTGCCCGTGTCAGGTGCAGACACATGATCCACCTCGCCACGGCCAGTGGTGCGGGCCAAGCCGTCCAACAGTTGCACGCGGTCCAATGCGGTGGGCGGATTGCCAGAACCAATCTGGAAGCCCGTCACCACGTCCCAGTCGCTGCCCGTGGTGCCCCACTCGAAGTCGTAGAAGTTTTGGTTCTTGACCAAACCATTCTCGTCGGTGAGTTGCACCACACGCGCGTCTGTGGCTTCCACCGTGCGCAGAGACCGCCCATCTTCGTCCACACCGTTGCCAGCAATGTTGTATGCCACATGGCGCAGTTCCACTTGGGCGCTGGCCGCAAAGTCCACCTTGGTGGCCTTGACATCGGCACCATCCTTTGCGCCGGTATCGTCCGGGTCGGTGGCGGGCAAAGCGTCACCCGTCAGAATCAGGCTGTAACCGTCTTGGCTGACCTTGGCGGTCACGGTGCTGTCTGCGTCGTAGGCGGCGGCATCGGCGTTGATGTCGTCGGCCAACTTTTGCAGCGCAGCCTTGAGGCCCAGAAAGTTGCCGGTTTCCAGCGTGGCTTCGTATTTGTGAACAACGGTCTGACCATCCACCGCCTCTTCCACCGACACGCGCACGCGCTGACTGTCGAAGAGGTTGACCTCGTCAAAGTCAAACTCAATGTCCATCGGGTCTACGCTGTCGGCGGATTCAGAATCCAAGCCCAGGTTTTCGTTGATGTTGGACACCAACGTATTCGGGGCCGGCGTGGTTTCGTAGCTGACCGGCGCATCCACAGCGGCTTGGCCAATTTGCTGCATCACCAAACCAATAGCGCCTTCAAACAACGAGGGGCCGTTGACCACGCTCAAGCTGGCGGCACTGCTGATGGTGTCATTGCCAGTAGCTTGCACTTGCAACGTGAAACTGGTGGCACCGGCAGTCCAGTTGGCTGGGTCTGGGGTTGGGGGTGTTCCAACACTGCTGTTACCAAGGATCTGAGCATCGGTAATGTTTTTGAAAACGTTGGTCAATTCGGAAATTGGGCCATCGTCGGTGCTGAGGGTATCGACTGTGCGCGACAGCAAACGTGCAAACACCTTAGCAATGCCATTGGCAGAGATGGGAGGCGTTGTGACACCCACTGTCGATGCAGTGGAAGCGTAGGACGACACCACAGCGTCGCCATTGGCCGCATCCAGCAGCTCGATGGTGGAGGAGCCCACCACATAGCGGAGTTTGAATGTGTGCGACAGTGGATTCTGAGCGGCGGTGCTGTCCGTGACCGGCAGCGACACCGTCAGCACATCACCCGCGTCGTAGGTTTGGGTGCCAAAGTTGAGCGTGATACCCTTGTTGTCGCCGCTGACGGTACTTGAAACCACGTTTTGGAACGCCGGTTTCTCGATGGTGCCCGCCAAACCTGTCAGGGCGTTGCCCGCTTGTTCGGCTTCGTTGGGCGTAGCAGCGTTGTCCAAGGTCAAGCTCAGGGTGCGGCCCAAAGGATCGGGATTGCCTGCGGCATCGACTTGGGACACATACAAATTGGGCGGCTGACCCACGCCACCGGTCTTACCAATAAGCATGTAATCCAACAGGTTTTTGACCAATTCAACCAGCGCAGCGGGCTTGTTGCTTGCATTCAACACCGGGCCATCGGCCACAAACTTGTAGCTGAACACGCCGTTTTCGATCTTGGCATCGCCCACCATGTTGCCAGTGGTGTTGATGCCCGAGTAGTCGTCGCCCAAATTGATTTTGACGGTGTTACCGGCCAAATACACCACCGGGTCGGTGGAGAACACCAAGTCGTACTTGTAGGCCACGCCTTCGAAGAAGATACCGGATTGGGTACCGTCCACAGCCAGCGTATGCTCACCCTTCTCGGCAGCGGTCAGGGTGATGGTGCTGCTCAGGTCGGCCAGCACTGCTGGAACCTCTGGCACTTGAGTCCCCACCGCGGTCAATTTATATTCATCGTTGTTGAAGGTAACATCTGCTGCCGCATCCACCAACTCTTGCAGTTCAAACATGGCAATTGCAAAGGTGTCGCCTTCCTTGACGGTATAACTAACATCAAGAGCGTTACCATCAGCCAAAGGATCTGGATTCACCTTGAAAGTGAAGGTGTGCCCAACCTTGAAGTCGCTCCAATTGTAGATTTCAGATACCGACTTAGGAACGTAGCCTATAACACTATCCTTCCAGAGATAGCTTCCCTCAATCTTGTAGCTCTCGTAGTGCGCTGGCACGGCTTCTTCCAACACTTCACGGTCGGCCAGTTCGGCGGTGGCGGCCAGCGCGTCGATGTTGCTGGCGTTGAGCAACTTGAGCATGTAGTAGTCGTCGGCGGCCACGGCACCCAGGCTGGTGGTGGTGGTGCTTGAGTTGGTCACATCGTCCGCTGTAACGGTGTAGTAACCCACATTGAGCGAGTTGTTGGGATCCACCAGCTTGAGCACGGTACCTGCGGCGTAACCACCTGCGGCAGCAAGGTTCATTGGAACGATGTCCAGCACTTCCGGCACTCCAGGCACTTCAGCCACTGGGGTCAGTGACCCCAATTCGTAGTCATCATCAGCCGTGGTATCCGTTTGCTGAGTATTCACAAGGGCCAACAACGCCTGTATCGCCCCTTCAAACGTGTCGCCCTCTTGCACCGTGTAGCTGACATTCATGTTGGCTGCCGCGTCGCCAGCGTCCACCTCAAAATTGAACACGTGCCCCACTGCAAAGTCCAGCGAGCTGTACGTGGTCTCTTTGGGTGTCGTTGCAGCACCACTCAAGGTGTAGCTGCCCAAAATGGTCAGCGTATCGTGCGCAGGTACGGGCGGCGTTGTCACCACAAACACTTGCAAGCCCAGATCGGAAGCCACGTCCAACGGCTTGGCAATGTTGATGGTGTCCACCAGCTTTTGCAAGAAGAACTCTTGCGGCGGGGTGCCGTCTTCGCCTTCGCTGGCGGCCAGTGCGTCGGCCACGTCCTGCGCGGTGATGGTGTAGGTCACCACGTCGGCATCGGTGCCAGCATCGTCACCGTCCCTGAGCTTGAGTGTCAGCACAGAGTTGACCGCGTAGTCGGCCAAGTTGTTGCTGAACTTGACCGTGGTCACGGTCGAGGTGGCATCGATTTTTTCTTGTGTTTGGCTGGAACCTTCGTTCTCCCAAGAATCGAGCAACTTGTCGGTGGCATCACCGTAGTCGTCGTCGCGGTCGTCGCTGGCAAATTCGCCGCCCACAATGTAGTTGTAGTCTTCCAAGCGGTAGGTTTCCGGCTGGGCTTCCAGGTCGGTGCTGGCCACTTTTTTGGTGATGCTCAGGCGGTAGTCTTCTACCGGGGGGGTGGTGTCGCCATCCGCAATGACATTGCCAAATTCATCCAAACGCTCAATCACGGCGTTGAAGTCGGTGCCGTGTTGCAGGTCAAAATCGGCCTTGAGGGCTGCGACAGCCGCTTGCAGGTCGGCCACGGGTGCCTTGACGGAGGCCAACTGAACGTCCGTAGAACTGCTGCCGGTGTAATTATCGATCTTAATGCCTGGTTCAGGTTCTGTAACAGTGTTAAGAAGCACTGTTACTACGCCAAGAAAGCCCATCAATACCAATTCACGGCCTGTCTCAAACCCAGTAGTCAAGTTGGCATTCAACAAATCTTTTTGTTCTGTGTTGAACGCACCAATCAAATCGCCAAACACCGCTATCACATCGGTAGTGGTAGTTCCAGTGTTGCTACCTGTAAAGGTGGTCAAAGGCTCATTGGGTGTAGCACTGGTGCTCCAATAGAGCTTGGCTTCACCGCTGCCGACCACTTGCACCCAAGCGCAGCTCAGTGCCAGCGAACGGCTGGGGTGCCATCATCGTCAGCGTGATGGTTTGCCCAGCCTCAAACGGCCCCGCAAAGTCAAATGATATTGTGTTTATATCATCTTCGCCATCTTTAAAGATGGCATTTTTATTTATGGCAATCAAATCCAAATTGCCACTGTCGTCATCATCGGTATTGAACTCAACATCGTTGAACGTGACGTTTTTCGTGTAGGCGTAGGTGGTGTCGCCGTTGACGAAGGTGATGCCAATTTGGGCACCTTCTTGGTAGTCCAAGGTGTTGTCGTAGATGGCGGCGTAGGTGGAGGCCACCGCCGGGTGTACGTTGATGCTGGCCGATTCGACCTTGGGCAGGCCAATGGCACTGGTGCCAAAGGTACCGGGAGCCTCTGCGCCACTGCGAATGACAATGGCACCGTCTTCGGCAAAAGCGGCGGCATCAATGCCGTTGTATGGCTTGAGTTCGCGGTTAAGCAAGCGGGCAAAGTCGGTCAGCAGGCCGTCGCGGTCGTAGGCTTGCGGAATAGCCGGTGGGTCGCCCTCCAAAGCCTGGCCGGGGAAGAAGTATTCGTGCCACGTGCTGCCCTTAGCATGATCGGCGGGGGTGGTGCCCTTGGTGGCACCCACGGTGTAGTGGTACACCACTTTTTGCATACCGGTGGCTTGGCCAAACTCGGTTTCAGACACGTCCACCGTGAGCGTGAGTTCGGCACCGTCGCGGTAACGGCCTTCACCGTAATTGGAGTCGTCTTTTTGGCTGCCACCAAAATAAGCACGGGCCAAGTTGTACGAAGCGCCGTCGCCCGAGTCGGTGTACACCACCACGTCGGAGGAGGTGTCGGCGGTGGTCAGGTTGATGAAATCGGCACCTTGGCCGCCAGTGATGGTGTCGTCGCCGGTGCCAGCCAACACGGTGTCGTTGCCGTTGCCTGCTTGGATGTCGAGGTTGGACTGGCCGTCAAACGCCTTGAAGTCCATGCGGTTGTCCAGCTCGTTGCCGGTGGCCACCACTTTGGTGGCGGCGTTGAGCATGGTGGCCAGTTGCAGGTCGGCCTTGGCGGCTTGCACGCTGGTGTAAGCGTCTTCAATGGTAAAGCTGAAGTCGTGGATGAGGTCAATGCCACCGGCCAGCAGGAACTGGGCTTCGGCCACGGTCAAGGGGCGATCCAGTGTCAGCGTGGCTTCACCGGGGTTCAACTGGGCAAAGAAGTCGAGCAGCTTGGGCTGGAACATGGCCTTGAACGCAGCCTGCACTTCTGGGGGCGCGTCGCCCATGAAGATGTTCAAACCCGTCAGGTCGCTGGTGATGGATGCGGCATAGAACAGCAATTCCACCGGCACAGTGGTGTCGGCAAAGGTGGCTTGGATGTTTTGGAGCGACAAGCCTTTGACGTTGACGGGCACATCGCCGTCCATTTCCATACCCAGCGGCCCAAGACTGAAGCCCAGCATGGTCAGCGCAAAAGCTTGAATAGGTTTGATACCGCCATTGATGCTCAAGGTGATATCTTGACCGAGGTCGTAGCCTTGTGCCAGCAAATTCCCAATGGTTTCGAGGAAGCTGTCTTGGAAATCTGCAATACCCAATGAGCCACCACCGTCGGCCACAAGGTCAAACACGTCACTGGCCTCCAGATTGAGGGCAGCGGTGGCAATGTTGTAAGTAAAGTTGTCTTGCGTCAGGCCAGCTTGTGCCAGTTTGTCGGCCAACGCACGCGGCACGTCTTCGGTAATGGTCACATCCACATTGGCGGCGCGGTAGCCGTTGATGCTGTCCAGGAAGGCGGGCTTAAAGTTGCCGTTGCCATCCAACACGTCAGCCAGCGTCAGGATGAGGGTCAAGCTGCTGGGGCCACCTTCAAAGTCGCTCCAGTAGATTTTGGACACGCCTTCAAACGTGGCGGTGCTGCCATTGGCAAACGTAACGACGTTGCCGTTGATGGTGATGCCGGTGGCGTTGAAGGGTACAGCGGTCAGGGACGCAACGGACGCGCCTTGGTTACTGAGACTGTCAATGTTGACCAGACGGATTTTGTCGCTGCCTTGGGCAAAGCTCTTGATGGTGTCGTCGCCACCGTCCACACCAGTGGCAATGTTGAGGTAAACGTAGTCGGCAGCTGGTGGAATGCCAGCATCGTTGAGGTCGATCACATCATCGCCCAAGCCGCCAAAAAGGCTGTCGCTGCCTTTGCCGCCCACCAAGGTGTCGTTGCCAGCGTTGCCAATCAACAGGTCGTTGTCTTGACCGCCGTGCATGTAATCGTTGCCAGAGCCGCCGTACAGGCGGTCATCGCCTTGGTTGCCGGCCAGGGTGTTGTTACCGGGCAACGGCGACTCTGTCAATGCAGAGCCGTTGGCCGGGCTGACGGCAGCCACGTCGGCACTTTCATCCAATACGTCGCTACCTTCGCCACCGTTGAGTTGGTCATTGCCACGACCACCTATCAAGGTGTCATTCCCCTCCCCGCCAAACAGGGTGTCGGTACCTTGGCCACCGTGCAGGTAGTCGTTGCCAATGCCACCGTCCAAGTAGTCGTTGCCCTTGTTGCCCGCGACCGTGTCGTTGCCGCCACCACCCGACAAAAAGTCGTCGGTGCCATTGTCCACCCACGACCCACCACCGGGCTGGGTGGCGTTGGCCACCCAAGTTTGCCCGTTGATGGTGTTGTTCTCGTCCAACAACGTAGGGAAGGTAGAGAGGGCTGACGCGTCCAGCGTGATGCACGAGGTGTTGGGATCGAGAGTTTTTTTGATGTTTGCCATGCTGCCGCCTTGATGAACTTGGGTGGTGAATCGTCTGGCACAGATGCACTGCGCCAGTCTGTCGGTAATAATATACAGGAGAATGTGTTTTTTGCTTAATTTTTTGAAGAGGAAAACGGTTGCACATGGCTCCTGAAAACGAGGTGAGCCCGAGGGCGGTGCATTTTCTGCACATAGGCAAAACGGGAGGTACCGCACTCAAGCATGTGCTTTCGTCGGTGGTGCCGCGTGCGCCTTGGCTGCACCTGCATCACCACCCCACACGTTTGTGCGACGTGCCAGAGGGGGAGCTGGTGTGTTTCTTTGTGCGCGATCCTGTTGAACGTTTTGTCAGTGGTTTCTACAGCCGACAACGTAAGGGGCAACCCCGCTACAACTCGCGCTGGAGTGAGGCTGAGGCCGCAGCGTTTGAGCGGTTCACGACCGCCAATGCGTTGGCGTTGGCGCTGTCGTCCTGCGACGACGAGCAACGTGAGGCAGCACAGGCGGCCATGTGCAGCATTCAGCATGTTAAGGATTCGTACTGGTTTTGGCTGGAGTCTGAAGATTATTTGTACCAACGCCAAGCCGACATTGTGCTGATCGGACAACAAGAACATTTGGAACATGATGTGCGGGTGCTGGCACGCGTGCTGGACTTGCCCCTGCCAGACTTGCCCACAGACCCCGTGCAAGCGCACAAAAATCCGGCCCAAGTGGACAAGCGCCTAGAGCCGCAGGCGGTACGCAATTTGCAGGTGTGGTACGCCAACGATTACGCTGCGCTGGCTGCATGCCGGGCATTTGCATTGCGGGCAGAATTGCCTGGTTCGCTGGCGAAGGTTGTTTAATTTGTCAGCGAAAAATTCTTCACAAAGCGTTTTGTGTGAAGCTATGCAACCACTTTTACCAGACGCACAAACCATTTGTGGATCTTGGGAGCTTTTTTTAAGTTGCTCGCATACCCATAGACAATCGGCAGAAATTCATTCCCTCGCTGACAAAGAGATCTCAGGAACGCCGGAGTGGATCAATAATTTTGACTCACACCTCCCGATCGACGAAAAAATAGCCTGCCTTCTACCAGAATTCCGAGGAACCAATCAGCTTTGCGTTGAGGTTGCCCGTCGAATTATACTGGCCAGACGGGGTGTCGAATGCTATGAGAATACTTTGTTTATTTCCGCAGCAATTTACCAATGTCCATTGAAAGTTTTTTCTAGTTTGAGCACAAGGTGGACACTCTCCATCATGGACACTTTAGCAGACTATGCCCCGCAACCCTTAGCAACTGCTGCCTCGTTGTTGACGAACTTCGTTCTAGGGATTCGACTCGGGTTTACGACTGCTCATGTGAATCTCGCCGATCCCCAACTTTATGGACAGTCTAAGGACAGCATCAGCAAGCTCAACGCTATAAGGCAGTTGCGTCGCAAGGAAATTTGGAATCATGTCATTTATTTTAATTTCGAAAATGGAGATACTTACCGCAACTACCTCCGCCGCTGTCAACGACTGTTGAGGGCTCATACTCCTCTTTACATCGCGTACTACTACATTCTGAAACGACTAAGCGAAAGTCCGTATTTCGACGGTATCTTGACCCGTGATGAACAATTTCGAACTCTACTTTGCAACATGGGGGAAGAAATTGAAAACGGTTAAGGAAGGTATTCGAAATTCACTGTCGCTACCCAGCGTACTGGCCGTGGTGTGCGTGCGCAACGAGCGGGTACACCTGCGCCGCTGCCTGACGGACTTGCTGGCGCAAGGCCTAGATGTTCACCTGATCGACCACGGCTCGACCGACGGCACAGTGGAGATAGCGCAGGAGTTTCTGGGTCAGGGCCTGCTGCACATTGACCACCTGCCGTGGCGGGGGGTGTTCTCGCTCTCGGAGCAGTTGCAAGCCAAGCAGACGGTGGTGCGCCAGGCCACGCACGACTGGATTGTGCATGCCGATGCCGACGAATGGCTGCGTCCGGCCCCGGAGTTTGCCACGCTGCGCGAAGGTGTGGGTGCGGCAGACCGAGCGGGGTACACCGTCATCAACTTTCACGAACTGGTGTTTGTGCCGCTGCTGGGCGAGGATTTTTACGCCGAGGATTACGCGGCGCGGATGCGGCATTATTACTTCTTCCAACCCAGCTACCCGCGTCTGCAACGGGCATGGAAGCGCACGGCTCACTTGGACAACACGCACTCGGGTGGCCATTCGCTGGCGGGCGGTGGAGCCAAGTTGTTTTCGATGGATTTTTTCCTTCGCCATTACATTGTGCTGAGTGAAGCCCACGCGCAGCAAAAGTACGGCAGCCGCTGTTTTGCCGAGGAAGACATACGCAAGGGTTGGCATGGCAATCGGCGCCGTATTCAGGCTGAACGGCTGGTGGTCAGACCTGGGAGCGCGATGCGTGAACTGGCACAGCCTGGCGACCAGGTGTTTGACCTGAGCCACCCAACGAAGCTGCACTTCTGGGAATGGGAGTAACGGGCATGCGCGTTGCGGTCATCACCCCTTATTACCAGGAGAGCCTGGACACCTTGCAACACAATCACCACAGCGTGCTGGGCCAGACGCTAGCGTGCAGGCATGTGCTGGTGGCCGATGGCTTTGCCAAAGCCGAGGTGAATGGCTGGGATGCCGACCATGTGGTGCTGCCCTGCTCGCATGGCGACATTGGATCGACCCCGCGCCTGATCGGCAGTTACCACGCCATAGGGCTGGGTTACGACGCGGTGGCGTTTCTGGACGCGGACAACTGGTACGCCCCCGAACACGTGGAGCGGCTGGTGGCGCTGGCCCAGCGCAGCGGGGCTGGATTTGTGTCGTCGGGGCGCTGGTTGTGCCGACTGGATGGTTCGGTGATGGCACAGTGCCGCAACACCGACCCGGAGCGGTTTGTGGACACGAACTGCATGATGTTTCTGCGGCCAGCGTTTAGGCTGCTGGCGCAGTGGGTGCTGATGCCGGACTATGGCCATGTGATTGGCGACCGGATTGTTTACCACGCGGTGCGCCAGTCGGGCGTGGTGCGCGCACATTTACCAGAGCCTACGGTGTTTTACCGTTGCTCCAAGCCGGGCGTGTACCATGCACACCATGAGCCGGTGCCTCCAGGGGTAGTGCCTGCACCGGATTACAAGTCAGCGTTTCGGCGCTGGGTGGAAGACGGCCATCCGCCACTCAACTGAAACCACATTTCCAAAACGATGAAGCGCATCATTCTTGTTGCACGCCCGCGCTCGGGCACCCACCTGTTGCGCGAACTGCTGGGCCAGGTACCGGGCTTGTGGTGTTTTGGCGAGATCTTCCACAACGACCCCACCCAAGGCGACTACCTGTACTGGCCCTATTACGCGCGCCGACTGGCAGAGCAGCCAGAACTGGCCTGGAAGAAGCACACGCACATGGTGGAGTTGTGGAACGGGTATTGCAACTTTCTGGCACAGCAGGCCCAAGCCCAACAAGCAGGGGCCACGCGCTACTTGGCAACGGTGAATTACAACAGTCTGCATTCGTTGGACAGCTGCTGGCGCAACCTGTACGACCCACCCACGTTTTTTAAGGCGGCCAACACAGCAGACACGTCGGTAATTCACTTGGTACGCGCCAACGTGCTGCGTACGCTGGTGTCGGAGCTGCGAGCACGGCAGTCGGGCGTGTGGCACTTGCACGCCAATGACCACAATACACGCATTGGGGCGGTGCATGTGGATACCAGAAACCTATTGAAAGAGCTGGAAACGCGGGAGTTGGAGATTACCACCGTGCGGCGCTGGCTACAGGGGTTTGGCCAGCAACTGGAGTTGCAATACGAGTCGCTGCTGGCCGAAGGGGGCAATGGATTGCATCCGGCGGTATCGGTTCAGCTGGCGAAATTCTTAGGGTGTGCGAGTAGCGACTTTGCCAGCCCTAAATTACGCCGGACGGCGGGCAGTTCGCTGGAGCAGGATGTGATCAACTTCGAAGAGGTGTGCAACATTTTGCGTGGCACACGGTTTGAATCATTTTTAATTTGATTGTTACGCGCAATTCGAGAACCAAATCAAGCTTGGGGGTGCAGCCTACGCACGCAACACGCAGTTGCCCGTTGGCACAGGCCACACGTGGCGACGTTCGTACGAACAATGGCAAGCGGACAAGCTGCCCGCGTATTACCAGATTGACATCCTCCCCGCCCTAAAGGACGGGGATTCCTGCTGCCAGACGGCGATGCCCCGCCGCGAGAATGTTCCGTGCCGCGTTCACGTCCCGATCATGTGTCGTTCCGCACTCGCTGCACGTCCATTCCCTTATTCGCAAACCCGCCCTACCTTTCGGACTGCTGGCGGGGATAGCCCCGCAGCACGAGCAAGTCTGGGTTGAATACGCTTCGTTCACGACCTCGAACACCACACCGGCCTGACGGCTCTTGTTGCCCAACATGGTTTTCAGCATGGCCCAGCCCGCATCCAGCGTGGACTTGGCCATATTGGTCTTGACCAGCTTGGCGCTGGCCACGTCGCCCACGAAGATGGCGGCGTTGTTTTGCACCATCGTGGTGCTAAATTTGTGCAAGTCGTTCTTGCGCTGGTTTTTGATTTTGGCGTTAATCGCCTTGACGCGCTTCTTTTTGCGTGCCCGCTGCGCTTTGGCCAGTTCCTGCTCGTGCTGGCGGTACCAGCGGCCTTCCAGCTTTTTGCCTGCGCTGGGGGTGGCGCACTCTTTCAGGCCCAAGTCGATGCCGACGGCTGCTGTACCTTGTGTCGGCTGGCATTGCACTTCCACCGCAACGTTGAAGTACCAACGGCCCCGGCTGTCCTCGCTGAATGAACCAGAACGCAGTTCGTATTTGGACAAGCCGTAGCTGTCCCACAGGCTGAAGTGGTGCCCCGCAAAGTGGATCTGCCCCGCCTTGTACTTGGCGTGCCCGATCTTGAACGGGATCCAGCCGAGCGAATACTTGGCCGACTTGGGGTTGGACACACGCCAGTTGAGCCGCATCTTCTTGAACTGTCTGCGCCGGGTGGCGTACTCGACGCACACCAGTTGCACAGTGCCGCTGCCGACTGCCACCCCTTCGCACTTGCTGTACCCAGCGGTGAGCTTTTGCAGGTCGTAGCCCGACAAGTACTTGGGCGGGCCAAAGTACGGGCGCGCCGCTTTGGCCGACACTTCGTTGATGTGGTTCCACACCTGATTGACCTCGCGCGCCATCTGACGCAGCACGCGCGCGTGCTTGTCCTTGATGCGCAGCTGGAGGGTTTTGGTGGTGGTGTTCACGGCGTTTATCATAGAGCACAATGGCACGACCGACTACGGGCCGACCCGGCCCG
>NZ_NWBQ01000090.1 GCF_002837135.1 Macromonas bipunctata
GTCCTGACAGAGACAATGCGGGCGGGTGCGTGCCTTTGGCTCACGGCAACGACCCGCAGCGACCCGTCTTCAGGCATCAAAGTGATAAAAGAGGCAACGGGGCGATCTACGGTGAAATATCCGGGCTAGGCTCCTGTGTGCGCTTAAAGGCAGTGTGTGATGTTGTGACAGCCACCTGCCACAGCCCTTGCGGGCCGTGGACTGGTTATTCTTAGGCGTAGATGGTGCCCATGCGCTGGCGGATGTTGTTGGCGCAGGTGGCGGCCATTTCCTCCAGCGTGTTGGCCAGCATTTGCAGGCGCCCGACTTCGCTGAAGTAGCGGTGGGCCAGCACGTGACTCAGGGTCAGGCGGTCGAGCAGGCGGGTGAAGATAGCCTGTTAGTGGCAGGAACCACCGTAGCAACTCCTTGAGCTGGTGTTGCCGTTGGAATCGGTGCTGTACGTAGTGGAGTTGCCGTTACCGTGGTTGTAGGTGCTGCTACTCCACCCCCTACCACTGGAGTCCGTTCCGTACGTGTTGGTGGCGTTGCCGTTGCGGTAGGTGCTGCTGCTCCAGTTGGAGCCGGTGTTAGCGTTGCTGCCGTAGGTGTGGCTGGAGTTTCCAGACCTGTGTGTCTGGTAGCTGTTGCCACTGTTGTCGGTGCTGTAGCTGTAGCCACTTTGCGCGATGGCAGCGCCACAGCAAAGCGCAACAACTGCTGCAAATACTGACTTTGATTTCATAGTTCAACTTTCAAAAACGTCAAAAGAATCTTTGACATTAGCATGATACCGAAGTCTCAAAGCCTTCAATCAAGCCCCCTGCCGGGTTACAACGCCCCCACCGCGACACCGCAGCAGGCTGGCAAGGGGTTTGATTGAAGCCCCCACTCAGGAGGGCAGTCCGTTCGGTCAATTCGGGGCTGGAAACTTGCGACTGGCGCCCCTTGCAACTGTGCGCCGCGTCTTGCTTTGCGGGAGCGTGCGCTTCGCCATTGACACGATGGCAACGCCGCACCCCAGCGGCGGCCGGGCCCGGCCCAAGTGCCATCAGGGCGTGGCCGCTGGCTGGCGCGAGGCGCGCCAGGCGCCCAGCAGCGCAATCGCGCCCGGCACCAGGATCAGCGCCCAGATGATCTTGCTCAGGTTGGCCTGCACCCAGGGCAGGTTGCCAAACAGGTAGCCTGCGCCGGTCAAACCCACCACCCACAGCAGGCCGCCGCCAATGTTGAAGGCGGTGAACTTGCTGCGCGTCATGGCCGCCACCCCCGCCACGAACGGCGCAAAGGTGCGGATGAACGGCATGAAGCGCGCCAGCACAATGGTGATGCCACCGTAACGCTCATAGAACGCGTGTGCCTGGTTGAAGGCGTTCTTGTTGAACCAGCGCGAATCCTCCCACTGGAACACCTTGGGGCCAAAATAGCGCCCGATGGTGTAGTTCAACTGGTCACCCAGCACCGCCGCCACCACCAGCAGGCCCATGGCCAGCGGCAGGTTCATCAGGCCCGCGCCGCACAGCGCGCCCACAATGAACAGCAGCGAATCGCCGGGCAAGAAGGGCATCACCACCACGCCGGTTTCCACAAACACAATCAGGAACAGCAGCGCGTACACCCACGCGCCATAGTTCTGTACAAAGGCCTGCAAATGTTGGTCCACGTGCAGGATGAAGTCGATCAAGAAGGCTATCAGTTCCATGGGGCGCAATTATGGCCGCCCAACTCCTACAATGCCCGCGCTATGACCACCCACGCCCAGCCCCACCCCGCCCGCCGCCCCATCCTGGAACTGCCCGACGAGCTGGTGAGCCAGATTGCCGCGGGCGAGGTGGTGGAGCGCCCGGCCTCGGTGGTGCGCGAGCTGCTGGACAACGCGCTGGACGCCGGGGCCACCCAGATCACCCTGCGCCTGCAAGCGGGTGGCGTGCGCCTGATCGCACTGGAGGACAACGGCGCAGGCATCCCGCGCGCCGAACTGCCCACCGCGCTCAAGCGCCACGCCACCAGCAAGATCCGCAACTTGGCCGAGCTGGAATCGGTGGGCACGATGGGTTTTCGCGGTGAGGCGCTGGCGGCCGTCGCCTCCATTGCGGAGGTCAGCGTGCTGTCGCGCGCCGACGATGCCGAAGAACCCCACGGCTGGCTGCTGCAAGCCCGCACGGGCGAGCTGCAACCCGCCGCACGCGGCACTGGCACCACGCTGGAAGTGCGCGAGTTGTTTTACAGCACCCCGGCGCGGCGCAAATTCCTCAAAACCGAGGCCACCGAACTGGCGCATTGCCTTGAAGCCGTGCGCCGCCACGCGCTGGCGCGGCCCGACGTGGGCTTTGCCGTGTGGCACGACCACAAACTGTTGGAACAGTGGCGCGCCTGCACCGCCGACGACGAAGACAGCGCACTGGCGCAACGTGTGGCCGACGTGCTGGGCCAGGACTTCGTGACCGACAGCCTGCCCGTGCGGCTGGAAAACCCCAGCGTCCACGTCTGGGGCCGCGTCGGCCTGCCCAGCACCGCGCGCAGCCGCACCGACCGCCAGTACCTCTACGTCAATGGCCGCTGCGTACGCGACAAGGTGGTGGCGCACGCCGTGCGCAGCGCCTACGACGACGTGCTGCACGGCCAGAAGCAGCCCGTGTACGCGCTGTTCATCGACCTCGACCCGACCCGCGTCGATGTCAACGTCCACCCCACCAAAACCGAAGTGCGCTTCCGCGACAGCCGCGACATCCACCAAGCGGTGTACCACGCGGTGGAGCGTGCGCTGGCCGCGCCCCGGCTGGGTGCCACCCCGGCAGCAGACACGGCCACGGCTGGCCAAGCCGCACCAAACGGCGGTATCCAAAGCCCAGGGCATGTTGCAATGCCAGGCGATTTCAGCCTCCCCGGACACCCAGGTACCGGCTCACTACAACCGGCCCCCCCCCAGCAGCGGGCCAGCGTCCGATGCCCACCGCGTGGCCCAGCACAACCACTAGCTCCGCCCACCTGCCCGGCTTCTGGCGCAGCACCGACACCGAACGTCCCGGCCACCGCGTCAGCGACCTGGGCGCCCTGTGGCAGCCACTGGCACCGTGCAGCGCCCCCGAAGCCAGCAGTGCCACCCTCTGGCCGCAACGCCCCGCCGCCACGCAGACCCCGCCAGCAGACCTGCCACCAGCCCCCACCCTGACGCCCCACGAGGACGCCCCCACCGACTGGCCGCTGGGCCGCGCGCTGGCGCAGCTGCACGGCATCTACATCCTGGCGCAAAACGCCCAAGGCCTGGTGCTGGTGGACATGCACGCCGCGCACGAACGTACCGTGTACGAACAGCTCAAAACCCAGCTTGGCCCCCAGGGCGATGCGCCCCTGCCCAGCCAGCCCCTGCTGCTGCCTGTCACCTTTTCCGCCAGCCCGCTGGAGCTGGCCACCGCCCACGACCACGGCGCCACCCTGCACCGGCTCGGGTTCGATGTGGGCGCGCTCTCGCAGCACACACTGGCCATCCGCAGCGTGCCCGCCGCGCTGACACAGGCCGATGCCGTGGCCCTGGTGCGCGGCGTGCTGGCCGACCTGGCCCAGCACGACGCCAGCCACGTGGTGCAACGCGCCCACGACGAACTGCTGGCCAGCCTGGCCTGCCACGGCGCCGTGCGCGCCCACCGCGCCCTGACCCTGCCCGAAATGAACGCCCTGCTGCGCCAGATGGAACGCACCCCGCGCAGCGACCAGTGCAACCACGGCCGCACCACCTGGCACCAGCTCAGCCTGCGCGAGCTCGACGCCCTGTTTGCGCGCGGGCGCTGACGCCGACCGCACCAAAGCGTGCGCCGCTGCACCAAAAAGTTGCGGCCTGCTTTGACATCCTCCCCGCCCTAAAGAGCGGGGATTCCTGCTGCCAGACGGCGATGCCCCGCCGCGAGAATGTTTTTGGCCGCGTTCACGTCGCGGTCGTGTACCGCTCCGCATTCGCTGCACGTCCATTCCCTTATTCGCAAACCCGCCCTACCTTTCGGACTGCTGGCGGGTATCACCCCGCAGCACGAGCAAGTCTGGGTTGTATACGCTTCGTTCACGACCTCGAACACCACACCGGCCTGACGGCTCTTTTGTCCCAACATGGTTTTCAGCATGGCCCAGCCCGCATCCAGCGTGCTTTTGGCCATATTGGTCTTGACCAGCTTGGCGCTGGCCACGTCGCCCACGAAGATGGCGGCGTTTTGTTGCACCATCGTGGTGCTGAATTTGTGCAAGTCGTTTTTGCGTTGGTTTTTGATCTTGGCGTGGATCGCCTTGACCCGTTTTTTCTTTTTCGCCCGCTGCGCTTTCGCCAGTTCCAGCTCATGGTTGCGGTACCAGCGCCCTTCCAACTTGTCGCCTTCGCTGGGGGTGGCGCAGTCTTTCAGGCCCAAATCTATGCCCACCGCTGCTGTGCCTTGCGAGGGCTGGCATTGCACTTCCACCGCGACGTTGAAGTACCAGCAGCCCCGGCTGTCTTCGCTGAACGAACCCGAACGCAGCTCGTACTTGGACAGGCCGTAACTGTCCCACAGGCTGAAGTGATGCCCGGCAAAGTGGATTTGGCCCGCCTTGTACTTGGCGTTCCCGATCTTGAACGGGATCCAACCCAGCGAGTATTTGGCCGATTTTGGGTTTGAGACGCGCCAGTTGAGCCGCGTCTTTTTGAACTGTTTGCGCCGTGTGGCGTACTCGACGCACACCAGTTGCACGGTGCCGCTGCCCACCGCCACACCCTCGCATTTGCTGTAACCAGCCGTGAGCTTTTGCAGATCGTAGCCCGACAAGTACTTGGGCGGGCCGAAGTACGGGCGGGCCGCCTTGGCCGACACTTCGTTG
>NZ_NWBQ01000091.1 GCF_002837135.1 Macromonas bipunctata
GACGGCTGGCAGCGCCTGCAAGCGCGCGCACCGGCCAGCATCGCCCCCAGCGGGCCGGACTTGGCCGACGTGAAAGGCCAGGCCGCTGCGCGCCGGGCGCTGGAGATTGCCGCCGCGGGCGGGCACAGCCTGCTGCTGGTGGGGCCGCCGGGCTCGGGCAAGTCGATGCTGGCGCAGCGTTTTGCGGGCCTGCTGCCCGCCATGGGCACCGCCGAGGCGCTGGAGAGCGCGGCGGTGGCGTCCCTCAGTGGGCGCTTCAAGCTCGAACACTGGGGCCAGCGCCCCACCTGCGCGCCGCACCACACCGCCAGCGCGGTGGCCTTGGTGGGCGGGGGCTCGCCACCCCGGCCGGGGGAAATCTCGCTGGCCACTAACGGGGTGCTGTTCCTGGATGAGTTGCCAGAATTTCCCCGCAGCGCGTTGGAAGCCCTGCGCGAGCCGCTGGAAACCGGACACATCCGCATCTCGCGCGCCACGCAACAGACCGAGTTTCCGGCGCGCTTCCAGCTCATCGCGGCCATGAACCCCTGCCCCTGCGGCTACCTGGGGGCCAGCCACAAGCACTGCCGCTGCACACCCGACCAGGTGGCGCGCTACCAGGGCAAGCTCAGCGGCCCGCTGCTCGACCGCATCGACCTGCACGTGGCCGTGCCCGCCCTGCCCGCCGACGCCCTGCTGCACGGAGGCGCGGGCGAAAGCAGCGCCCAGGTGCGCGCCCGGGTAGAGGCGGCGCGCGCCGTGGCCCAGGCCCGCCAGGGCCACGGCAACCAGGCCCTGCACGGCCAGGCGCTGGAAGCGCACGTGCAACTGGACGCGGCGGCGCTGAAGTTTTTGCACGCCGCCGCCAGCAAACTGGGCTGGAGCGGGCGCGCGCTGCACCGCGCCATGCGCGTGGCGCGCACCATTGCCGACCTGGCGGGCAGCACCAGCGTGCAGACCGGCCACGTGGCCGAGGCCATCCAGTACCGGCGCGCGCTGCAGCACGCCGAATGACGTTCATCTGTTTTCCTCCTCCCGACCCCACACCGTGACCGAGACCCCCGCCCCCACCGCCGCGCGCCTGCACTGGCCCACCCCGCCCTACGCCCCCTACCAGCCCGACCCGCAGGCCGACAGCACGCCCCAGGGCTGCGAGGTCGAAGGCGTCAACGGCCTGACGCGCAACTGCGAGCTGCTGCAACTCTCGCCCAAGGAAGGGCAGGCCACGGTGCAGATCCCGCCGTCCAACTTCCCGCTGACGCTGCGCTTTTCCATGTTCCGCCGCCTGCGCCTGCACACGCCGCTGGTGCCGCACGACAGCGACGACACCGGACAGACCGCACCGCTGCAAGAGCTGCTGGCGCACCGGCCCCAGATCGCCTACCGCCTGACCTGGAGCGACGGCCAGACCGAAAACGGCCAGACCGTGGGCCACCTGGAAACCGAGCACGGCCTGTTCCTGTTCGAGCCGCTGGGCGAGGACGGCCAGGTGCGGCGCTGCTTCATCCCGCGCGCGCAGTACCAGAGCGTGTCGCTGGGCGACAGCATCGGCCAGGTGCTGGTGCAGGAGCGCGCCATCAGCGCCGAACAGATCGAGCGCGCCGCCCAGGAGCAGGAAAACCTGCGCAACCGCAAGCTGGGCGACTACCTGGTGACCAAGGAAATCGTCAAGCCCGAGCAGCTGCTGCTGGCGCTGGAGCAGCAGGCGCGCATGCCCATGGTGCGCATAGGCGAGGCACTGACCGCGCTGGGCCTCATCAGCGAAGGCCAGCTGCAGCAGGCCCTGCAGCACCAGAAGCAGGAACGCTCGGTGCCGCTGGGCGAGCTGCTGGTCAAGAGCGGGCTGCTCACGCGCCAGAAGCTGCAGATTGCGCTGGTGCGCAAGATGGGCTACCCGGTGGTCGATCTGGAGCACTTCGCCATCGACCCTGAGGCGCTGCGCTGCGTCAACCTGGGGCTGGCGCAACGCCTCAAGGTGCTGCCGCTGCTGCGCCGCGCGGGCACGCTGGTGGTGGCGGCCGAGGACCCGTCGCGCCACGCCATGATCGACGAGCTGGAATTCAGCACCCAGCTCAAGGTGGTGGCCGCGCTGGGCAACACCGAGACCCTGCCCGAGCAGATCCGCGAGGTCTACACCCGCTTCGGGCTGGACAACACCCCGGGCGGCTACGGCAAGAGCACGCCCGGGCAGCCCAACACGCCCGACCGCGCCGACCAGCTGCTGGAGTCGCTGGAACAGAACGAGGCCGAACCCGACGCCGGCCCCGAGGCGCTGATCGAGCAATCCGACAACTCGCTGGTGCGCCTGATCAACACCATGATCATCGAGGCGCACCAGCAAGGTGCATCCGACATCCACATCGAGACCTTTGCCAGCCGGCGCAAGGTGCGCATCCGCTTTCGCAAGGACGGGCGGCTGGCCCCGTACATGGAACTGCCCCCGGGCTACCGCGCCGCGCTGGTGGCGCGCATCAAGATCATGTGCGACCTCGACATCTCGGAGCGGCGCAAGCCCCAGGACGGCAAGATCGACTTTGCCAAGTACGCGCCGCAGCACAAGATCGAGCTGCGCGTGGCCACCATCCCCACCCAAGGCGGTGCCGAGGACGTGGTGATGCGGCTGCTGGCCAGCGGCAAGGCGCTCAAGCTGTCGCAGCTGCACCTGAGCGCGGCCAACCTGCACGCGCTGCAGACCGTGGCCGAACGCCCCTACGGCATGCTGCTGTGCGTGGGGCCCACCGGCTCGGGCAAGACCACCACGCTGCACGCGCTGCTGCGCCACCTCAACACGCCCGAGCGCAAGATCTGGACTGCCGAAGACCCGATCGAGATCAGCAACCCCGATTTGCGCCAGGTGCAGGTCAATCCCAAGATCGACTGGACATTTGCCAAGGCACTGCGCGCCTTCCTGCGCGCCGACCCCGACGTGATCATGGTGGGCGAGATCCGCGACCAGGAAACGGCGCAGATGGCCATCGAGGCCTCCTTGACCGGGCACCTGGTGCTGTCGACCCTGCACACCAACAGCGCGTCCGAGACCGTCACGCGCCTGCTCGACATGGGCATGGATCCGTTCAACTTTGCCGACTCGCTGCTGGGCGTGCTGGCACAGCGCCTGGTGCGGCAGTGGTGCCCGCAGTGCCGCGTGAGCGAACCCGCCAGCGAGGAGCACGTGCAGAGCCTGCTGGCCGACTACCTGCACCAGTTCCCCGACGACATGCGCCCCGACGCCGACAGCGTGCGCACCCAGTGGCTGGCCCAGTTTGGCCACCAGGGCCAGCTGCCGCACCACCACGCGCCGGGCTGCCCCAGCTGCCAACAGACCGGGCACAAGGGCCGCATCGGCATCCACGAGCTGCTGCTGACCGACACCCCGGCGCTGCGCCACCTGATCCAGACCAAGGCGCCGTCGCAGCAGCTGCAGCGCGAGGGCATGACCGGCGGCCAGTTCCGCACCCTGCGCCAGGACGGCATCCTCAAGGTGCTGGCCGGGCAGACCTCGATCGAGGAAGTGCGCGCCAGCTGCGCCTGATCACAGGTTGAGGTTGGGCGCCAGCAGGCGCTCCAGCTCGGCCTCGGGCAGGCCCCGGCGTGCGGCCATGTCCTGCAGCTGGTCGTGGCCGATCTTGCCCACGCTGAAGTAGGTGCTGTCGGGGTGGCTCAAATAGAAGCCACTCACGCTGGCCGCCGGCGTCATGGCCAGGCTTTCGGTCAAGCCCATGCCAATGTCGTCGCACTGCAGCAGCGCAAACATGTCGCGCTTGACCGAATGGTCGGGGCAGGCCGGGTAGCCCGGTGCCGGGCGGATGCCCTGGTACTTTTCCGCAATCAGCTCGGCGTTGCTCAGGGCCTCCTGCGGCGCGTAGCCCCACAGGTCGGTGCGCACGCGGTGGTGCAGGCATTCGGCAAAGGCCTCGGCCAGGCGGTCGGCCAGCGCCTTGAACATGATGGCCTGGTAGTCGTCGTGCTGGGCCAGGAACTGCTGCTCCTTTTTCTCGACGCCGATGCCCGCCGTGACGGCGAACATGCCCACGTAATCCTTGACGCCGCTGGCCTGCGGCGCCACAAAGTCCGACAGGCAGCGGCTGGGGCGCATGGCGCCATCGATCTCCTGCTTCTCGGTCTGCTGGCGCAGGCCGTGCCAGGTCAGCGCCACCTGGGTGCGGCTGTCGTCGGTGTAGAGCGCGATGTCGTCGTCGTGGACGGTGTTGGCCGGGTAGAAGCCCAGCACCGCATTGGCCGTCAGCCAGCGGCCTTCCACGATCTTTTGCAGCATCTTCTGGCCGTCGGCAAACACCTTGCGCGCCTGCTCGCCCACCACCTCGTCGTCCAGGATGGCGGGGTACGGCCCGGCCAGATCCCAGGTCTGGAAGAACGGGCCCCAGTCGATGTAACGCGCCAGCTCGCCCAGGTCAAAGTTCTTGAACGTGCGCCGGCCCAGGAACTTGGGCGCGTGCGGCGTGTAGCCGTCCCAGTCCAGCGCGGCCTTGTTGGAGCGCGCCTTGGCCAGCGGCCACAGCGGGGTCTGCTTCTTGTTGGCGTGCTGGGTGCGCACGCGGTCGTAGTCGGTGTTGAGCTCGGCCAGGAAGGCGGGCTTGGCCTCGCCCAGCAGGTTCTGCGCCACACCCACGCTGCGCGAGGCATCGGGCACGTACACCACCGGGCCGCTGTAGTGGGGCGCAATCTTGACCGCCGTGTGCACGCGGCTGCACGTGGCGCCACCAATCAGCAGCGGAATGCCGCGCTCGCGGAAGTACGGGTCCTTCTCCATCTCGGACGCCACATACTGCATCTCCTCCAGGCTGGGGGTGATGAGGCCGCTCAGGCCCACGATGTCGGCATTCACCTCCTTGGCCTTGGCCAGGATCTCGTGGCAGGGCACCATCACGCCCATGTTCACCACGTCAAAGTTGTTGCACTGCAACACCACGGTGACGATGTTCTTGCCGATGTCGTGTACGTCGCCCTTGACGGTGGCAATCACAATCTTGCCCTTGGATTTCACGTCGCCGCCGGCGGCCTGCAGGCGCAGCTTTTCTTCCTCGATGTAGGGCACCAGGTGCGCCACCGCCTGCTTCATCACCCGGGCGGACTTGACCACCTGCGGCAAAAACATCTTGCCCTGACCAAACAGGTCGCCCACCACGTTCATGCCGTCCATCAACGGGCCTTCGATCACGTGCAGCGGGCGACCGCCGTCGGCGCTCAGGGCCTGCCACATCTCTTCGGTGTCTTCGGTGATGAACTCGTTGTTGCCATGCACCAGCGCGTGCTTGAGGCGCTCGCGCACCGGCAAGGCGCGCCAAGCGTACTTGGCGCTGTCGTCTTTGGCCGCCCCCTTGACGGTCTCGGCCACTTCCAACAAACGCTCGGTGGCATCAGAGCGGCGGTTGAGCACCACGTCTTCCACCCGCTCGCGCAGGTCGGCGTCCAGCTCGTCGTACACGCCCACCATGCCCGCGTTGACAATGCCCATGTCCATGCCCGCCTGAATGGCGTGGTACAAAAACACGGTGTGGATGGCCTCGCGCACCGGCTCGTTGCCCCGGAAGCTGAACGACACGTTCGATACGCCGCCGCTGACCTTGGCACCGGGCAAGTTCTGCTTGATCCAGCGTGTGGCGTTGATGAAATCCACCGCGTAGTTGTTGTGCTCCTCAATGCCGGTGGCAATGGCAAAAATGTTGGGATCGAAGATGATGTCCTCGGGCGCGAAATCCACTTCATCCACCAAGATGCGGTAAGCGCGTTCGCAAATCTCGATCTTGCGCGCGTAGGTGTCGGCCTGGCCTTGTTCGTCAAACGCCATCACCACGGTGGCCGCGCCATAACGCTTGATCAGCTGGGCCTGACGCTTGAACTCCTCCACGCCTTCCTTCATGCTGATGGAATTGACCACGCCCTTGCCCTGCACGCAGCGCAAGCCCGCCTCGATCACGCTCCATTTGGAGGAATCGATCATCACCGGCACGCGGGCAATGTCGGGCTCGCCGGCCATCAGGTTGAGGAAACGCACCATCGCGGCCTGGCTGTCGAGCATGGCCTCGTCCATGTTGACGTCCACGATCTGCGCGCCGTTTTCCACCTGCTGACGCGCCACGGCCAGGGCTTCCTCGTACTGACCGTTCAAAATCATGCGCGCAAACGCCTTGGAGCCGGTGACGTTGGTGCGCTCGCCAATGTTGACGAACAGGCTGCCCGCGCCAATCAGCAGCGGCTCCAGGCCCGACAGCATCATCGGGGGCACGGCAACGGGGGCAGCGGCAGACGCGGCCACGGGGCGCGAAATGGGATGGTTCACGGTCACAGAAGAATCGGTAATGGACACGGCACTCGCCTTCACAACAGGGGGCACAACGGCAACAGGAGCGAGCGCGGTGGGGGTGGTACGGGGGCAGCGCAGCACAACGGGGCGGCGCCGGGGCTCCAGGCCTGACGGGCGAGCCGCTGCAGCGCTCCCTGGAGCGGGAGCGCCCTATTTTACGGAAGGGGCCACGGGCGCGCAGGCGCCCGCACGTTCAGCGCAGCGACAGGCCCCGGCGCAGCACCACGGGCTTGCCGCCCATGCGCTGCTTGAACATCCAGTGCGCCAGCGCCGAATCGAGTTGGTCGGCGTGCTTGGGGAACCAGCGCGCCAGCTCGTCCACCAGTTCGCGCGTGATGTCCACCTCGCCCTGCGCCAGCAGCTCCTGCACCTCCAGCACCGAGGCCATCACCGCCGCGTGCTCGTCCATGTGGCAACCGCGCGGTGGAAACTGGGTCTCCTCCATCCACTGGTTTTCGGCATCAAAATGCTCTTGCAGGTGGGTGGCAAACTGTTGCAACAAGGCGGGCAGCTCGGCGTCGGGCGCGGTTTGCATGGCGCCCACCAGCGTCACAAAGTCCTCGTGCAGCTCGTCGATGGGGCCGTAGCCCAGCAGGTACTGGTCGCCCCAGTGCAGGGTCTCGACAGGGTCGGCGTGATCGACGTCGTCGTCGTCAGCGTCGTGGGCGGCGGAATCGGTAGCGGACATGGCGGGCCTCCTCAAAATCCGGGCTGGCGGCGGGGCGTCGGACGTGGGTCAGACGTTGAACAGGAAGTTCATCACGTCGCCATCCTTGACGACGTAGTCCTTGCCTTCGGCGCGCATCTTGCCCGCGTCCTTGGCGCCTTGTTCGCCCTTGTAGGCAATGAAATCGTCGAACGCAATGGTCTGGGCGCGAATGAAGCCGCGCTCAAAGTCGCCGTGGATCACGCCCGCCGCCTTGGGTGCGGTGTCGCCAATGTGGATGGTCCACGCGCGCACTTCCTTCACACCCGCCGTAAAGTAGGTTTGCAGCCCCAGCAGCTTGAAGCCCGCGCGGATCAGGCGGTTCAAGCCTGGCTCGTCTTGCCCCAGTTCTTTGAGGAACTCCAACCGGTCGGCATCGTCCATTTCGCTGAGTTCGGCCTCGATCTTGGCACAGATGGCCACCACGGGTGCGTTCTGCTTGGCAGCGTATTCCTTGAGGCGGTCCAGGAACGGGTTGTTCTCGAAGCCGTCTTCAGCCACGTTGCCCACAAACATGGCCGGTTTGGCGGTGATGAGGCACAACGGCTTGAGCAGCACCAGTTCGGCGTCGCTGAACTCGATCGAGCGCACCGGCTTGGCCTCGTTCAAGGCGGCCAGGCACTTTTCCAGCACCTTCACCAGCGCGGCGGCTTCCTTGTCGTTGCCACTGCGCGCGGCCTTGTTGTAGCGGTGCAGGCTCTTTTCCACCGTGCCCATGTCGGCCAGGCAGAGTTCGGTCTGGATCACCTCGATGTCGGCGATCGGATCCACCTTGTTGGCAACGTGGATCACGTTCTCGTCTTCAAAACAGCGCACCACGTTGACGATGGCGTCGGTCTCGCGGATGTGGGCCAGGAACTGGTTGCCCAGACCCTCGCCCTGGCTTGCCCCGGCCACCAGGCCCGCAATGTCCACGAACTCCACGATCGCGGGCACGGTGCGCTCGGGCTGGATGATCTCGGCCAGCTGCTGCAGGCGCGGGTCGGGCACTTCCACCACGCCCACGTTGGGCTCGATGGTGCAGAAGGGGTAGTTCTCGGCCGCGATGCCGGCCTTGGTCAGGGCGTTGAACAGGGTGGATTTGCCGACGTTGGGCAGGCCAACAATGCCGCACTTGAGGGACATGAAACTTCCTTGGTGAATCTGTGTGAATCTGCGCCCCGGCGGCACCAGCGTCTGGCCGTGGGGGGAAATGGGTCTGATGGCTCTGATTGTAGGGACATTCCCCACCACCACAGACCACTGCCACGCCGCACCGCCCGCGTGATTGTGGCCACGCGCAAAGGTGCATAAAATGTGAGATATTGCACGAAAATCACCCTGTACGGCCCGCACCGTGTCAATTCGGGCGCAGTTTTGGGCCAGAATAAACGCCGCTTGAACCGCCAGCGCTCCGGCACCACACATTTCCTTTATGGACACCTCCACGCCCACCGCCCCCACACCGCCCGCCACACCCCCTGCTGCGGCGCCTGCGGCGGCGTCTGCCCTGCCGGCGGCCATGGCCAAGGCGCGCGAACCCAAGCTCGACAAGGATCCCGTGGACGCCTGGCCCGCGCTGCAACGCTGGCTGCTGACGCTGCTGCGGCGCGACAGCAACCGCGACGAGGACTTCCTGCAGCGCCTCACGTTCATCGAGAACGGCATCCGCACCCTGACCGACGACTACCCCGACGCCAGCCTGTTCGTGCTGGTGCAGATGCTGTTCGACAGCCACAGCCCCAGCTACAGCACCACGCACGCGCTGCTGTCGGCGCTGATCTCCCGCCTGATTGCACCCAAGGCCAACCTGCCGGAATCGGAGCAGATGGCACTGGTGCGCGCGGCGCTGACCATGAACATCGGCATGCTGGGCCTGCACGACAAGCTGGCGCGCCAGGCGCAGGACACCAGCGCGCAGCAGCGCGAGGAGATCCGCGCCCACCCGCACAAGAGCATGGAGCTGCTGCGCAGCCTGGGCGTGCGCGACTCGCTGTGGCTCAACCTGGTGCTCGACCACCACGAAACCCCCGACGGCACCGGCTACCCCAACGGCAAGACCGAGCTCAGCGCCACGCAGCAGCTGCTGCACATGAGCGACATCTTTGTGGCCTGCATCAGCCCGCGCGCCAGCCGCCGGGGCATGTCGCCCAACCTGGCGGTGGGCAACCTCTACCTGGAGGCCAAGGAGCAGTTCAAGGAACTCAGCGCGCTGTTCGTCAAGCAGCTGGGCCTGTACCCGCCGGGCACCTACGTGCGCCTGAAAAGCGAGGAAGTGGCGGTGGTGGTGCGCCGCGGCGAGATGGTGCACACGCCGCTGGTGATGTCGATCCTGGACGGCGACGGCATGCCCATGACCACCCCGGTGCGGCGCGAGACCCAGCTCAAGCAGCACGCCATCAAGGAAAGCGTGGCGCCCGAGGACATCCGGGTGCGGCTCGACACCGGGCGGCTGCTGCGCCGCGTCTGAGCCGCCCCGGCGCCCACCCATTCCGGGGCACCAGGGCAGCGGCCAGCGTCACAGTTGGGCTTCGGCCTCGCTGCGGGTTTCAAAAATGTGGGGAGCCAACCCACGCTCATCCAACGCTGCGCCCAGTTTATGGCGCAAGAAGGTGCTGGTGGTATAGCGGCTGATGTGCAGGTAGTGGTGCGACACCATGTGCTGCACCACCTGGCTGTAGGTGTCGAGCGCCGCTTCCTCGATCTCGAAATTGTCGTAGTTGACGATCACGTCCACTTTGCGCCCGATCTCGCGGCAGCGGTGTTCCACGGCGGCCTGCACGTCCAGCGCGTCCTGCGGCGTGCGCAGCTTGAGGCCCTGGAAGTTGAGGAACAGCAGGTTGCGCTCGGCCTGGTAGGCAATCCGGTCCAGCAGCGCAATCGACAGCAGCGTGTCCTTCAGGCCCATGGGCTCGGCGTGGAAGATGCGCTCATCCATGCGGCGCGGCTGCTGGATGATGGGCTTGAACGCCATGTAGGGCAGGATGTCGCGCTCGATGTCCACACCCGGCGCCACTTCCACCAGCTCCAGCCCCTCGGGCGTGAGTTGCAGCACGCACCGCTCGGTCACGTACAGCACTTTTTTGCCATGCTGGGCCGCGTACTCGCCGCTGAAAGTCACCTGCTCCAGCGTGTTGACGAACTTGCGGTGCTTGCCCTCCTGCACGATGCGCAGCTGGCCGTGGCCCACCTCCACCTTCAGGCCGCCAGCGGTAAAAGTGCCCACAAAGATCACCGTGCGGCTGTTCTGCGTGATGTTGATGAAGCCGCCCGCCCCGGCCAGCTTGGGGCCAAAGCGGCTGACGTTGATGTTGCCGCGCGCGTCGCACTCCGCCAGCCCCAGGCAGGCCAGATCCAGTCCGCCGCCGTCGTAGAAGTCGAACTGCTGGTTCATGTCGATCTGCGCGATGCCGTTGGTGGCGCTGCCAAAGTTGAGGCCGCTGCCGGGCACACCGCCCACCACGCCGGGTTCAGCGGTCAGGGTCATGTAGGGCAACAGGCGTTCTTCGGCGGCGATGTTGGCCACACCTTCGGGCATGCCAATACCGAGGTTGACGATGGCGTTGGGCAGCAGCTCAAAGGCGGCGCGGCGCGCAATCACCTTGCGTTCGTCCAGCGGCATGGGTGCCAGACTGTCCAGCGGCACGCGGATTTCACCGGCCAGCGCCGGGCTGTAAGCGGTGCCGTAGGTTTGCTGGTGGTACTCGGGGCGGGCCGCCACCACGCAGTCCACAAAGATACCGGGCACCTTGACGCGCTTGATGGGCAAACTGCCCGCCTCGGCCACGTACTCGACCTGGGCAATCACCATGCCACCGGCGTTCTTGGTGGCCATCGCAATCGCCAGCGTGTCCTGGCTCAGGGCTTCGCGGTCCAGCGTCAGGTTGCCTTCGGTGTCGGCCACGGTGGCGCGAATGAAGGCCACGTTGGGGCGCGGGGCCTTGTAGAACAGCATCTCGCGCCCGGCCAACGTGGTCAACTCGACCAGTTCCTCGGTGGTGTGGCTGTTGATCTTGCCGCCTTGCAAGCGCGGATCGACGAAGGTGCCCAGCCCCACCGGCGTGAGGTTGCCAGGCAAACCCGCTGCAATGTCGCGGTACAGGTGCGAGATCACACCCAGCGGCAGGTTGTAGGCCTCAAACTGGTTGGCCAGTGCCATCTGGCCCAGCTTGGGCACCAGCGCCCAGTGGCCACCAATGGCGCGCTGGATCAGCCCTTCGTGCGCCAGCCGGTTGAGGCCTTGGTCTTTGCCATCGCCGGGGCCGCCGCCAAACACCAGCGTCAGGTCGCGCGGGCTGGCGGTGCTGGTGAAACGCTCCTCCAGCGCCAGCAGCAGTTCATCGGGCACGCCCACCACGCCAAAGCCGGAGCAAACCAGCGTGTCGCGGTCGCGGATGAGGCGGATGGCCTCTTGGGCCGAAACAACTTTGTTTTTCATAGCGGGAATGTTACTCAAACTTTGGCGGTGGCGGACTTGCGGGCGTTGCTGCTGGCGGCGGCGAGCTTTTTCTCGTCTTGGGCCGATACGGCCACGGCGTTCAACGAGGTCACGCTGTTGAAGGTGCTGCCGTCGGCCACGCTGCTGCTGGGCGCGCGCAGCTCCAGCGCCTCTTGCATGCGTTGCAGCATGTGGCGCGATTGCGGCTCCATGTCGCTCAGGTCGCCCAGGATGTAGGCCACCACCTCCAGCGCGCGGCGGCGCTCGTCGGCGGCGGGCAGCATGCGGGCCAGGCCAGCCACGGCCTGGTCGGGCTCGAACTCCACGATGATGGACTGCTCGCGGATCAGCGCGGCGCGCTTGTCGGCACTCAGGCCCACGAACGGCGCGTGCGTGGTCAGCACTTCGGACGAACGCTCCAGGCGGTCGCGGCGCACCGAGCCGCGCGATTCGGCCAGCAAGATCAGCATGCGGATGACGGCGGCCTCAAAGCCACCGCTGTCCAGCCCCAGCAGCATGGCCTGCACTTCGGGCAGGTAGCGCAGCTCCTTGGGATCCTTGCGGGTGCGGTCCTGGGCGTGGGTGTGGCCCAGCCAGTGCATGTAGGGCGTGCCGTAGATGGACAGGAAGGCCAGCTCATAGGAGGCGTCGCGCACGTCGCGCAGCCAGTCCATCTGCTGCATCAGGGCGTTGGCGGTGATCTTTTCCAGCACGCGCAACGGGTTGCTGGCGTCGGCGGGCTGGCGGCTGGCGCGGGCCTGCTCGGCCAGGCCCTTGACCCAGGGCATCACCGGGTGCTGGTCGCCCAGCGCGCGGCGGCTCAGGCGCGACGGGTGCAGCGTGCGCAGCGCCTCGGCGGTGTGCGGCGTGACCATGGACTGCACCAGCGGGCGCAGCGTGGCCTCGTACCAGTCGGCACCCATTTCAGACAGGCGCGCCACGGCGGCAAAGTCTTTTTCCTGCTCGCGGTTGGCGCCGGTCAGGGCCACGATGTCGGCGGTGCCGCGCTCGTGGAAGCTGACCGAGAACTGCTCGTGCAGGCCTTCGCCGCTGCTGTGCTCGATCTTCATCTCGTACAGGCCCGGTGCCAGCGCCTCAATCGTCTTGAGGGTGGCGTCCATCTCGGTGTGCTCTTTCTTGGCAATCGAGGCCGACACGAAGATGCCCAGGTGGCCCACCTTGTTGTGCACCATGTAGGCGATGCGCTGGCCGCGGATGCGGATCTCGTTCTCGTCGGCGTAGGTGTCCACAATCCAGTTCAGCGCCTGCTGCGGCGGGGTGATGTTGTCGCCGTGGCTGGCAAACACAATGATGGGCGAGCGGATGGCCTTCAAGTCCAGCACGCGGCCCGGCTCCAGCTGCGCCTGGCCACGCGCCAGGCGGTTGCCCACGAACAGCTCTTCCACGATCCAGCGGATTTCGGCTTCGTTGTTGAAGTGGAAGCCGCCCCACCATTTCTCGAACTCCAGGAAGCTCTCGCGGTTCTTGTCCACGTTGCTGTACAGGTCGAAATATTTGCCGATGTGGTTGCGGCTGGGGTTGAGTTGCTCAAAATTGGACACCAGGTGCGCGCCATCAAACTCGCCATGGCCCAAATCGGACATCAGCAGCGCGGGCACCACACCGCCCAGCAGGCCGCCGTTGTAGCGCATCGGGCTCTCACCCACTTTGCCCGACCAGGTGGCCACCGGCGCACCGTTGATGACCAGTGGGCCGGTAATGTCGGGGTTGGCCGCTGCCAGCGCCAGCGTGGCCCAACCGCCCTGGCAGTTGCCCACCACAATCGGATTGGGTGCGTCGGGGTGCTGGCGGCGAATTTCGCGCAGAAACTCGGCCTCGGCGCGCATCACATCGGCCAAGGTTTGGCCCGCCACCGGGTGCTGGCGGAACACCACAAAGTACACCGGATGGCCGCCACGCAGCGCCACGCCGACCTGGCTGTCGGGCTTGAAGCCGCCAATGCCCGCACCGTGGCCCGCACGCGGGTCGATGATCATGTAAGGGCGGTTGGTGTCGAACACCTCGGTGCCCGCCGGGGGCAGAATCTTGAGCAGCAGGTAGTTGACCGGGCGCAGCAGATCCTCGCCGTTCATGACGACTTCGTAGTCGTACATCAGCACCGGCGGCGTGCCGGCGGCCTCGTGCGCCTGGTCCAGGTTGGCGCGCTCGCGCAGCACGTCCAGCGTCAGCACCGTGCGCTGGGCGGCGTCCACCGCGTAGTCGGCGCTGGTTTGCGCCAGCTGGCCTTGCAACGCGCTGGTGGCCAGCTGCTGCTGCACCGCTACGGCCTCGCTTACCAGACCCATCAGGCGCTGGCTGTGCTGCTGGGCAATGTTGTGCGCGTGGCGCTGGCCGCACGCCAGCACGCGTTCCACCTGGCTCTGGGTGGTGGCCACGTCCTGGCTGTGGCGTTCGGCAAAATGGGCGGGGCTAAAGGTGGGGTACATGAAACACTTCCTGAATATCTGGCTGTTGAATGGCTGCGGGCTTAGCCCGGATATTTCAC
>NZ_NWBQ01000092.1 GCF_002837135.1 Macromonas bipunctata
CCGGCCCCGTGCCGGGTTTTTTCGTTGGGCGTGGTGCGGTGTGATGTGGTGGCACCGAACCAGACATAGTGATGTTCCGACCGAAGCGGGCAGGGCTGGAGCCGATGGAGCTGGCTTGTTACGCAGTAACGAACGCTGTACGATGTTGTTACGCAGTAACGGAGACACCCACATGGCAACGACAAACGCGCAACGGCAACAGGCATACCGTGCCAACAGGCATACAGCCGGGCAGGACGGGACCGGTGAGCTTCGCATCAATACCTTCGTGAGCAGGAGCGCGGCCCTTGGACTCAAGCGGCTGGCGAAGCATCACGGGATCACGCAGCGGGCCATGCTAGAGCTGCTGATAGGGGATGCCGACAAGGCGGTGGTGGCACCGATGGACGATGCCGAATTCGAGCGATACCTGAGTGGCGCCTGACGTTACGCAGTAACGGGCCTTTGGCAAGGGGTATCAGCACTACTGACGCCCTCCCAAAGACCGGCTCAAAATTGAGCGCGCCCACCAGGTCAAAAGGTACTCCCGGAGCGTGAAAAGCGAGGGTGGAATGCGAGCGCGAGCTTCGACAGTTTTCTGGCCCCTATGGGTAGTTGTTTCGATCTGCCTAAGAACGGTGGCGTTTTCATAGGAGAAAACTATCTTTTTGTGCGTGGTGCAGACACCAAGTTTCGTGTGTTTTGACCGTCGTCAGTGCCTGGTGCAGGCACCCCTACAAAAATTTTGTAGAGCTGGCCAGCGCATCTTGGCAAGGGGTCAATACTGCTGAGGGCATCAAGCGAAGGGTGTCGATAGTACCGACACCCCTGCGAAAGTTTCGTAGAGCTGGCACCGATGCCCACCGATTACGAAATTTTCGCAATTGCACCGCCGGGGAGGATGATTCAAATTTGAATGATGGCGCAACTTTGCTCCATCCACAGCCCGTGGACGAGCGGCCCCACCTTTTGCGACTTGCCCGTAAAAGCCCACCACGGCCCCGACTAAAACGAAAGTTTCGTGAAAACCCCACCACCGCACCAGCGCCACCGAATTCCGTGACCGTTACGGAAATAGCCGGGAAACCGGCTTTTTGGGGGTGTCCGCAAAACCCAAGACCGGCGGAAAAAACCGCCGATGTGTTGTCGCACGTGTCGCACATGTCGCACGTGTCGCACACACATTGGAGCTGGGCTGCACATGGCGCAAATCTGCGCCATCGGCCCCACCATTTCGCCAAAATGCCTACAGATTGCCTACAGATTTTTGGGCAAGAAAAAACCACCTAGACCGCATGGTGCTAAGTGGTTGTTTTCCTTGGTGGGACGTGGGCGACTCGAACGCCCGACCTACGGATTAAAAGTCCGCTGCTCTACCAACTGAGCTAACGTCCCGACTTTTGTGTTGCAAGCGGTGAGTTGCTTGCTGAAGCCGTTATTCTAGCGGCATTTTTGAAGGTTTTGACGGATAGAGCGACTTTTTGGTGGCTTTTTTGCCCGCTGCCAGTGCATCCATCACGACACCAGCAGCGCACAGGCCAAAGGTGGCGGTCACGGCTACGCTGGAGCCATAGCCGTGGCAATTGAGGCTGCTGTCGATTGCACCAGGCAAGGTGCAGTCGGTGCTGGGCGCTTGCACAGGTTCACGGCTGAAGACGCAAGCGACATGCATGGCACCGGTGCGGACAGCCTGGTGGTGCTTGCGCAAGCGGTAGCGCAGCTGTGCCAGCAGGGGGTCGTGTGTGGTGGTGGCCAAGTCGCCCACTTCGACGGCGTGGCCAGCGCGTTTGCCACCGGCGGCACCCACAGTGACAAAGTGCGCCCCCTGTTGCAACGCCCACGCGGCCAATGCGGTCTTGGCGGCCATCTGGTCGCAAGCGTCGATGAGGGCAAAGGGATCTGGCGCGTGGTCGTGGCAGCGTTGCACCATGTCCAGCCAGTTGTCGGGGCTGACGAAGTCGTCGATCACTTGCACCTGCGCCCACGGGTGGATGTCGGTGATGCGCTGGCGCATGGCGTCCACCTTGGCTTGACCGAGGGTGGACGTGAGGGCGTGGATTTGCCGGTTGATGTTGGACTCGGCGATGTGGTCGAGGTCGATCAGGGTCAGGCGCCCTACCCCGCTGCGCGCCAGGGCTTCGGCGGCCCAGGAACCGACACCGCCAATGCCGACCACCACCACGTGCGCATCGAAGACGCGCTGCGCGCCGACGTGGCCATACAGGCGGCGCAGGCCACCGAAGCGGCGCTCAAAATCGGAATCGTCCATGCCGAAACGGGGGGAGGAAGTTGGTTGCGTTACTTGAGGCGGCCCAGACGCTCGCGGGCCGCCGTGGCGGCGTCGCTGCGCGGGTGGGCCTTGACCAGCTCTTCGAGCGTGCGCTTGGCGGCTTTGCTGTCCTTGAGTTCCTGCTGGCAGTTGGCAATGGCCAGCAGGGCGTCGGGCACGCGTGGATGATCCGGGGCACGTTCCAGGAAGGTGCGGTAGCTGGCAATGGCCGGGTTGTAGCTGCGCTGCGCGTACAGGGCGCTGCCTTGCCAATACAGCGAGGACGGCACGTAACCGCTGCCAGGGTAGCGTTGCAGCAGTTCAGCGTAGAGCTGCGCGGCGCGCTCGAACTGGGAGCTGCGCAGGGCGGCCATGGCGGCGTCAAAGGCGGCTTTTTCGTCCTGGCTGGCGGCGAAGGTCTGGCCGTCGAGCGTGACTTTGCTCGGTTCGAGCGTGCGCACACGCTGATCGATGTCGGCCAGCACCTCTCTTTGCTGTTGCTGCAACTGCACTACATCGTTGGTGAGCTGTTCGTTGGCACCGCGCAGGCGCGCCACTTCCTGGCGCAGCTCTTCGAGCTGGTTGATGAGTTCGAGCAGACCACGGCGGGTAGGGCCAAGCGCGTCGTCGAACTTCTGGCCCAAGGTCTGGTTGGTGGTGTCGATGGCCTGGCGGTTGGCGTCCACCTTGCTGCGCAGCTCCAGAATGGCGCGGCGCGCTTCGTCGTCCTCAAACAGGCCGGCGTGTGCGGTGGTGGCGCCGAGCAAGGCGCCGCACAAGACGAAGCCACACGCCTGCCAGCCACGCAACACCCAGCGGTGACGGGTCGTCATGCCAAGAGCCCCGCTCAACGGTAGGTCAGCTCAACGCGGCGGTTGAGGCTGTAGGCGTTTTCGTCGCTGCCCGCGCTGGCGGGTTTTTCCTCGCCAAAGCTGACAGCTTCCATCTGGTCTTCGGTCACACCGAGCAAGGCCAGCGAGCGGCGCACGGCGTCGGCACGCTTCTGGCCCAAGGCGAGGTTGTATTCACGGCCGCCACGGTCGTCGGTGTGACCTTCGAGGGCAATGCGGCGCTGGCGGTCATTGTTAAGGACACGGGCATGGCTTTCGATCAGCGGTGCGAATTCGGCGCGCACCGAGAAGTCGTCGTAATCGAAGTACAGCACGCGGCCAAGGTCGGCAGGTGCCTGGCCCAGCGCGCCGGCGCCATCGGCTTGCACCCCAGCCACGTTGGCGCCCCCCCCCATGCCACCCAGCGCGGCACCGTTGACGTTGCCGACCCCTGCGACACCGGCTGCACCACCAGCGGCCAGGTCAGCGGCGCCGAGCGCGGCGTTGGCAGCGGCGGCAGGGTCGTCATTGAGCTTGACGCTGGAGCCACAGCCCGCCAGCACAGCAGCGGTCAGCAGGCCCAGCAACGGAGCCTTCCAGCGCTGGGAAGCGACCTGCAAGGCACTGGAACGGAAAGGAGCGGCAGAGGACATGATGGCAGGAGAAAAAACGGAATGAAGATGTGAGGATGGTACCGCAACGCTCAGCGTGGCAGCGGGCCCCAGGCGGGCTCGCGGATGTCGCCGGGCGCGCTGGCCAGCCGGGTCTTGATGCGACCGTCCAGGCTGGTGGTCATCAGCGCCTCGCGGCCCTGGTGTTTGGTGGCGTAGATGATGGACTGGCCGTTGGGGGCGAAGCTCGGGCTTTCGTCGGCGCCGGTGTCGGTCAGTGGGGTGCTGACGCCAGAGGCAAGATCGAGCGCGTGCAGCTTGAAGGCGCCGCCGCTGCGGGCGATGTAGGCCAGCGTCTTGCTGTCGGGGCTGATGGCGGGGCTGATGTTGTAGTTGCCGTTGAAGGTGACGCGCTGCGGGTTGCGCGCTTGCAAGTCCATGCGGTAGATCTGGGGCGAGCCGCCCCGGTCGCTGACGAAGAACATGGAGCGGCCGTCGGGAGCGAACACGGGCTCGGTGTCGATGCTGCTGGATTGGAGCAGGCGGCGCGGCTCGCCGCCTTGGACGTCGAGCAGGTAGATTTGCGAGCCGCCCCCCAGCGTGAGGGTAGCCAGCAGCTGGCGGCCATCGGGCGACCACGACGGCGCGCTGTTGGAGCCCTTGAAGTTGGCCAGCAGGCGGCGCTTGCCGGTGGCGATGTCGTGGGTGTAGATGACAGGCTTGCGCGCCTCGAACGACACGTAGGCCAGCTCGCGCCCCGAAGGCGACCAGACCGGCGAGATGATGGGCTCGGGGCTGGCCAGCGCGCTCTGGGCGTTCTCGCCGTCGGCGTCGGCCACCCACAGGTTGTAGCGGCTGCCCTGCTTGGACACGTAGGCGATGCGGGTGGCGAACGAACCGGCGGCGCCGATGAGTTTTTCGTACACGTAGTCGGCGATGCGGTGCGCAGCCAGGCGCAGGTCGCCCGCAGGCACCGGAAAACTCAGGCCACCCAGGTCTTGCGCGCGTACCACGTCCCACAGGCGGAAGCGCACGTCGTAGCGGCCATCGGCCAAGCGGTTGACGCTGCCGGTGACGAGGGCGTCGGCGGTGCGGTCGCGCCACGGGGCAAGGTCGGGGCGGGTGTTTTCGTCCAGCGCCTGCGGCAGCGGATCGATGGAGCGGAACAGGCCGCTGCGCTCGAGGTCGGCGCGCACCACGGCGGGCACGTTGGGCTGCACCCCTTCGCTGCCCCGGAACAGCGCCACCGCCACCGGGATCTGGGTCAGGCCCACGCCGGTGACTTCGACCCGGAACTGCGCCCAGGCACGGCCCACGGGGCTGGCCAGCACCGCGGCGGCAGACACACCCACGAGCCAGCGGCGACGCGGTAACACACAAGGGGCGACGGAACGGGAGGAGGAGGAACTCATGGGCACAAGATGGAGCTGACGCAACAACACAAAACAGCGAACACGTCTAAGGCGTCGATAATACCGGAGCACACCGTATCCAAGTGTTACAGCAGCACGATGTCGTACTGCTCCTGGGTCATGCCGCCTTCGCTTTGCAGCGAGATGGGTTTCTGGATGAAATCGCTCAAGCCTGCCAGGTGCGGGCTTTCCTCGTCGAGGAACAGCTCGATCACGCGCGGCGAGGCCACGATGCGGAATTCGCGCGGGTTGAAGGCGCGGGCCTCGCGCAGGATCTCGCGCAGGATGTCGTAGCACACGGTGCGCGCGGTCTTGACGTGGCCCCGGCCACCGCAGGCCGGGCACGGCTCGCTGAGGAGCTGTGCCAGCGATTCGCGGGTGCGCTTGCGCGTCATCTCCAGCAGGCCAAGTTGCGAGAAGCCGCCCACCATGGTCTTGACGCGGTCGCGGGTGACCTGTTTGCGGAATTCGGCCAGCACGGCCTCGCGGTGGTCGTCGCGCACCATGTCGATGAAATCGACAATGATGATGCCCCCCAGGTTGCGCAGGCGCAGCTGGCGCGCGATGACTTGCGCCGCCTCCAGGTTGGTGCGGAACACCGTGTCGTCGAAGTTGCGCGCACCGACAAAGCCGCCGGTGTTGACGTCGATGGTGGTCAGGGCCTCGGTCTGGTCGATCACCAGGTAGCCGCCGGACTTGAGATCAACGCGGCGCCCCAGCGCGCGGGCGATGTCGTCGTCGATGTGGTGCAGGTCAAAAATGGGGCGCTCGCCGCTGTAGGGCTGCAGGCGTTGGGCCACGCTGGGCATGTATTCCTGCGCAAAGGCGTGCAGCAGGACGAACTGCTCGCGCGAATCGACCTTGATGCTCTGCGTCTCGGGCCCGACCACGTCGCGCAGCACGCGCTGCATCAGGTTCAAGTCCTGGTGCAGCAGGCTGGCCGGGGGGCGGCGCGTGGCACCGTTCTTGATGTGGGCCCAGGTCTTGCGCAGGTAGGCGATGTCGTCGGTGAGTTCGGCGTCGCTGGCTTCTTCGGCGTTGGTGCGCAGGATAAAGCCGCCGCCACCCTCGGCGGTCAAGGCCAGTAGGCGCTGGCGCAGGGCCTCGCGCTGGGCAAACGGGATTTTCTGCGACACGCCAATGTGGTTGTCCTGCGGCAGGAACACCAGCAGGCGCCCGGCAATGCTGATCTGGGCCGTCAGGCGCGCGCCCTTGGTGCCGATCGGATCCTTGAGCACCTGCACCAGCAGGGCCTGGCCCTCGAAGATCTGGCGCTCGATGGGCAGCACCGCCGCTTCCGGCGCGGGGGAGCTGCCCGCTGCAGCGCGGTCCTTGCCGCTGGCGTGGCGGGCGTTGATGTTGGGCATCAGGTCGGCCACATGCAGGAAGCCCGCGCGGTCCAGCCTGATGTCGATGAAGGCCGACTGCATGCCGGGCAGCACGCGCGAGACCTTGCCCAGGTAGACGTTGCCCACCAGGCCGCGCTCCAGCGTGCGCTCCAGGTGCAGTTCCTGCACCGCGCCTTGTTCGACCACAGCTACCCGGATTTCCTGCGGTGACCAGTTGATCAGGATGTCTTGCGGCATGGTGTGGGACGTCACGGGTTAGGGCAGTTCCAGGCCCGCTTCACGCAGGATCTTGGCGGTCTCGTACGCGGGCAGGCCCATGATGCCGGTGTAGGAGCCGGCGATGTGGCGAATGAACATCCCCGCCAGCCCCTGGATGGCGTAGGCGCCGGCCTTGCCCATGGGCTCGCCGGTGACGACGTAGCGGTCGATGTCGTGGTCGGACAGTTCGGCAAAAGTGACCTCGGAGCGGCTCAGGACGCGCCAGACGCGGCCCCGGTGCGCCACCGCCACCGCCGTCAGCACCTTGTGCTTCTGGCCCGAGAGCTGGCGCAACATGAGACGGGCGTGGTCGGCGTCGTCGGGCTTGCCCAGGATCTGCTCGCCAAGCGCCACGGTGGTGTCGGCGCACAGGATGGGGCCGTCCTCCCACTGGCGCTGGAGGCGGCGTTGCACGGCGGCGTCGAGCTTGAGGCGGGTGACGCGCTGCACGTAGGCAGCGGGTGCTTCCTGCCCGTCCCAGGCTTCCAGCGCCTCGGCGTCCTCTTCGGCATTGGGCAACAGCAGTTCGCAGTGCACGCCCCACTGCTCCAGCAGCTGGCGGCGGCGCGGGCTTTGCGAGGCAAGGTAGATCCAGCAACTCATGGTGGTATCACTCCCGGTGATAAGGGTGGTTGGCGTTGACCGACCAGGCACGGTACAGCTGCTCGATCAGCAGCACCCGCGCCAGGGCGTGCGGCAAAGTCATGTCGGACAGGCGGATGCGGCTGTGCGCCTTGGCCCGGAAATCGGGATCCAGCCCGTCGGGGCCGCCGATCACGAACACCACGTCGTCGCCCTGCAGTTGCCACTGGCGCCATTGCTGGGCTAAGGCCACGGTGGTCAGCGTGGTGCCGCGCTCATCGAGCACCACCACGCGCGCGCCCTTGGGGATGACGGCTTCGATACGGGCGCGCTCGGCGGCCAGCAGCGTCTCCAGGGTCTTGGAGCCGCGCGGTTCGGTCTTGACGGTCTTGATCTCGACCCGGGCGTCGGGCGGAAACCGCTTGGCGTAATCGTCGTAGGCGGTCTGGGCCCAGTCGGGCATGCGCTGCCCGACCGCGACGATCAGCCACTTCATGCCTTGGACTTGGCCTTGGGTTTGGCCGCCTTGGTGGCGGTGGCAGCGGCGGGCTTCTTGACCGGCGCACCGACCTTGACCACTTGCAGCTTCTTGGCCGGGGCCTTGGCGGCCTTGGGCGCACCGGCCGCAGCGGCGGCGCTGCCTGTCTTGGCACGTGCTGGGGTGCGGGGCTTGCGGGCCGGAGCGGCACCGTCGGCAGCGGCGGGCTGCGGGCGCAGGCGCGGCTTCTTGGCCGGAACGGCATCGGCGGCGGTGTCGGCCTTGGCACGGCTGCGCTTGGGCTTGGCCGCACCGTCTTCGGTGGCCATAGGTTCGGAGGCCTGGGCGAACATCTTGGCCTTGGCGGCGTGCTTCAGGCGCACCGGCGTCTGGCCCCAGATGTCTTCGAGGCGGTAGTACTGACGGATGGTGGGCTGCATGACATGCACCACAGCCTGGCCGCAGTCCACGATGATCCACTCGCCGTTGTCTTCGCCCTCGGTGCGGGGCTTGTCAAAGCCAGCCTCGCGCACCGCGTCGCGCACGCTGGCGGCCAGTGCCTTGGTCTGGCGATTGGAAGTGCCGCTGGCCACGATCACACGCTCGAACAGCGGCGACAGGGTTTCGGTATTAAAGACTTGAATGTCTTGTGCTTTCACATCTTCCAAGCCGTCCACGATGGCGCGCTGGAGTTTCTGGATGTTTTTCTTGGTAGTGGATTCGCTGGTCATGCAGAGGAATGCTGGTAAAGGTGGTGTTCGGAAATATAACGCGCCACGCCCTCGGGCACCAGCACGTCCAGATCGGGAAAACGCCGACTGCCGCCGCGCACATGGGCCCGCACGGCGGTGGCGCTGATGTGTTGCAACGGCATGGCCAGCGGGATGAACGGGATGTCCACCGCGCTGAGGTCTTGTACCGACGGCTGGTTGGGGTCGGCATCGACCCCGATGTTGACGCCCCGGTTCGCCACGGCCAGCGTGGCGCGTTGCAACACCTCGGGCCATCGCACCCAGGTTTTGAAGGCCAGCAACTGATCGGCGCCCAGCATCAAAAAAAGCTGCGCGCCGGGGTATTCGGCGGCCAGTTCGGCCAAGGTATCGGCGGTGTAGGACGGGCCGTTGCGCTGGATTTCGCGCGTGTCAACCCGCACTCCGCGCAGACCGGCAAACGCCCGTTCGCACATCGCCACGCGGTGCGCAGAGGGCGTGAGTGTACGCGACTTGTGCCAAGCTTGCCCAGTGGGCAGGATGTGCAGCACGTCCAGCGCCAGCTGCGACAGCGCGGTGTCGGCCAGCGCACGGTGCGCCCAGTGGGGCGGATCAAACGCGCCGCCGAACATGCCCACGCGCAAGGGCCGTGGGGGAACAGTGGTGGACATGCGGGAGGTCAGGCCCAATCCCGGCGCACCAAAAAGTCTTGGTACAGACGGTGTTCTGGCGTGCCGGGCGCGGGGTGTTCTTGGTAAGCCCAGCGCACCAACGGTGGCATGGACAACAGAATCGATTCGGTACGCCCGCCCGATTGCAAGCCGAAATGGGTGCCGCGGTCCCACACCAGATTGAATTCGACGTAACGGCCACGGCGGTAGAGTTGGAACTGGCGCTCGCGTTCGCCGTATTCCATGTTTTTACGGCGTTCCACGATGGGCAGGTAAGCGTGCAGGAAGGCGTCGCCCACGGCACGGGTCATGGCCATGCCACCCTCGAAGCCCAGCTCGGAGAAATCGTCGTAGAACACGCCGCCAATGCCGCGCTGCTCGTTGCGGTGCTTGAGGCAGAAGTAGTCGTCGCACCAGGTCTTGAAGCGCGGGTACTTGTCATCGCCAAACGGGGCCAGCGCGGCCTTGCAGGTCTTGTGAAAGTGGATCGCATCTTCCTCGAAGCCGTAGTACGGCGTGAGGTCCATGCCACCCCCAAACCAGCTCACCGGCTCACTGCCCCCGAGCGGCGTGGCACTGATCATGCGCACATTCATGTGGACGGTGGGCACGTAGGGGTTGCGCGGGTGGAACACCAGCGACACACCCAGTGCCTCGAACGGTGCGCCCGCCAGCTCCGGGCGGTGTTGCGTCGCCGACGGCGGCAGTTTGGGGCCGCTGACGTGCGAGAAGCCGCAGCCAGCGCGCTCGAACACCGGACCGTTTTCCAGGATCTGGGTCACACCCTGGCCCTGCAGCTGCTCGCCCGGGGCTTTTTGCCAGCCGTCCGACAGGAAGGCGCTGCCGTCAATCTCGGAGATGGCCGAGGTGATGCGTTGCTGCAATCCCAGCAGGTAGTCGCGCATGGCCACCACCGGGGCGCTGAAGGTGGTGGGCTGGCTCATTTGGCCAGCGCCCGGTAGCCAATGTCGGTGCGGTATTGCATGCCATCAAACGCCACGCCCTGCACCAGTTGGTAGGCACGCTGTTGGGCCTGGGCCACGGTTGCGCCCAAGGCGGTGGCGCACAGTACGCGCCCACCCGAGGTCAACACCTGACCGTCTTGCATGACGGTACCGGCGTGGAACACCACGGCATCGGCGCTGTCGGCGGGCAAGGCGGTGATGGCATCACCCTTGCGCGGGGTCATGGGGTAGCCTTCGGCGGCCAGCACCACGCCCAAGGCGCAACGTTCGTCCCATTGCAGGGTCACTTGGTCGAGGCGCTGTTCGGTGGCGGCCAGCAACACCTCCGCCAGATCGCTTTGCAAGCGCATCATGATGGGCTGGGTTTCGGGGTCGCCCATGCGGCAGTTGAATTCCAGTGTGTTGACGGTGCCAGACGGCTCGATCATCAACCCAGCGTACAAAAAGCCGGTGTAGGGAATGCCGTCGGCCTCCATGCCACGAATGGTGGGCAGGATGATCTCGTCCATCGCGCGCTGGTGGATTTCGGACGTGACCACCGGCGCTGGGGAGTACGCGCCCATGCCGCCGGTGTTGGGGCCTTGGTCGGCATCCAGCAGGCGTTTGTGGTCTTGGCTGGTGGCCAAAGCGGTGACGTTCTTGCCGTCGCACAGCACGATGAAGCTGGCTTCTTCGCCTTGCAGAAAGGCTTCGATCACCACGCGGGCACCACCTTCGTTGTGGGCCACGCCAAGTTTGTTGTCCAGCAACATGAAGTCGATGGCTTCGTGCGCTTCTTGCAGCGTCATGGCCACGACCACGCCCTTGCCAGCGGCCAGACCGTCGGCCTTGACCACAATAGGGGCACCAATCTTGTCCACGTAAGCGTGGGCAGCGGCGGGGTCGCTGAAGGTGTCGTAAGCGGCGGTGGGGATGCCGTGGCGCGCCATGAAGGCTTTGGAGAAGGCTTTGGAGCTTTCCAGTTGTGCAGCTGCTTGGGTCGGGCCAAAAATTTTGAGGCCGTGGGCGCGGAATTCGTCCACCACCCCGGCGGCCAATGGCGCTTCGGGGCCGACCACGGTCAGGGCAATGGCATTGGCCTGTGCCCATTCACGCAGCGCCTTAACATCGGTGATGGCCAAGTTGATAAGGTCGGCATCGCGCGCAGTACCACCGTTGCCGGGAGCCACAAACACTTGTGCCACACGCGGAGATTGCTTCAGCTTCCAGGCCAAGGCGTGTTCGCGGCCACCGCCGCCAATGACGAGTACATTCATTTTGTCGGCGCTCATTGTTCGTTGATCTCCGCGTTGTGGAACACGTTTTGCACGTCGTCCAAGTCTTCCAGTACATCCAGCAGTTTTTGCATCTTGACGGCATCGTCACCGCTGAGGGCGATGGTGTTGTCGGCACGCAAGGTGACTTCGGCCACTTCGGGTACCAAGCCAGCGGCTTGCAGCGCGTTTTTGACGGCTTCAAAGTCGGCCGGGCTGGTCAGCACTTCGATGGCACCGTCGTCGTCGGTGACAACATCTTCAGCGCCAGCCTCCAGCGCGATTTCCATCACTTGGTCTTCAGAGGTGCCGGGAGCAAAAATGAGCTGGCCACAGTGCTTGAACTGGAACGCCACCGAACCTTCGGTACCCAAGTTGCCGCCGTGCTTGCTGAAGGCGTGGCGCACTTCGGCCACGGTACGCACGCGGTTGTCGGTCATGGTGTCCACGATGATGGCCGCACCACCAATGCCGTAGCCTTCGTAGCGGATTTCTTCGTAGTTCACGCCTTCGAGGTTGCCGGTGGCTTTGTCGATGTTGCGTTTGATGTTGTCCGCTGGCATGTTGGCGGCCTTGGCTTTGTCGATGGCCAAACGCAGGCGCGGGTTGGCATCCACGTCGCCACCACCTTGGCGCGCCGCCACCATGATTTCGCGAATGATGCGCGTCCAAATACGGCCGCGTTTTTCATCCTGCCGCCCTTTGCGGTGCTGGATGTTGGCCCATTTGCTATGACCTGCCATGAAAACCTCGTGTTGAATTGTGTTGGCCACCGTCGCGCCTGAACCCAGCGCCGGGCAAGACGGGTATTGTACTTTTGGCCCGGTGCATCAACCAACCGCCAAGCAGACTTGGTTGCGCCCTTGGTGTTTGGCGCGGTACATGGCTTCGTCGGCGCGTTTGATGAGAAATTGGTGATCCGGGTGTCCATCGTACAGTGCCACGCCGATGCTCACGGTCACGCCCAGCGAACGGCCTTGGCTGATGAGAAAGGGGGTGGTCTCAAACTTGCTGCGTACGGCTTCGGCAATGCGCAACGCCACGTCTGGCGACACTTCGACCAGCATGATGAGGATTTCTTCGCCACCGTAGCGGAAAATGAAATCGCCATTGCGCACGCAGTTGAGCAACAAGGCGGCCGCCTGTTGCAACACCATATCGCCCGCGTCGTGGCCGTAACCGTCGTTGATGCGCTTGAAGTGGTCGATGTCGAGCAGCAGCAAGGCAAAGCCGGTGCCTTTTTGGTGCGCGAGCTGGATTTCACGGTTCATCACCGATGGCAAAAAACGGCGGTTGAGCAAGCGCGTTAAGGTATCGCGGCCATTTTCAACTTCCAAGTGACGCTCGAACAGGGTGGCCAACTGGAATTTGAGGTTGTCCAGTTCGGACTGGAGCAGCATCACCAACTCGGTTTGCACCACCATGCCCGCGGGACGGTTTTTGAGTTGTGGCAACAGGGTGTTGTCCACGCGGTCCATGATGTCGCGGATTTGTTCCAACTCGGGAGCGCCCTCGAACACGCCGATGGCTTTGTGCGTGAACCACAGACCGAATTCGGACGTGCTCAAGCTGGGCAACATGGTGGGGCCGGGGCTGCGGTGCAGGGTGAACAGCAGTTCTTGCCCCCACTCCAGCAGAATGGAACGCTGGCGCTCGCGCTCAATGGACATGTTTTGCCCCAGCGAGAACAGGCGGTACGCTTCGTCGGTGCGCACGTTGCGCTGGGTGTTGCGCAGGTAGGCGGCGCTCATCAGCTCCAGCGCCAGATCGATCAGTTGGGCCGCGTAGCCCATGATGCGGTTGTGCTCACCATCGTGGCCGCACACCTCGCTGAGCAGTTCGGCCAAATCTTTTTTCAGCAACCGGGCACCACGTGCCACCAGGTGGATGGGCAGTTGTATGCGCGCGTGGACTTCGCCCACGTGGCGCTGGTGGGCCACAATGGCATCAACGTCTTGCAAAGGGTGTTGAAAAATTTCCTTCAACCAGCGTTGCATCGACCCGCTCAGGCGCTGTTGCACCATGTCGTGGTGCAAAAACAGTTTGGCCTGCGGGTGCTGCAACATGTGCTGGTAAAAGTGGCGTGCCAGCCGCTCGGCGTGCTGTGCCACCAAGGTGTTGAGCAGTTGCCGCCACTCGGGTGGCACCGATTCCACAATGTGGTGCCACTCCTGTTCAGGGGTGTTGAGGTGAGCAAGGGACATGAAAGCGGGGTCAGGTTTATGCAACGTCGGGGGCCACGGCTTCGGCGTAGTCGTACAGGGCACCCAGAATGGCTTCGGCGCGCTCGTCACCGCGTTCGCTGGCGGCTTCGGCCAGGGTGTCGATGCGCTCGAACAAGCGTTCCAACGTCAAGGCACCACCTTGGCCCTGCACCAAACGCGCGGTGCAGTGTTCTTGCCAGCGGGTCTGTTCCTCCGGTGACAGGGTGGCCGGGAAGTGGCGCGCGCGGTACAGGAATACCAGCTCGGTCAGGCGCGGGTCGTCAAAGCCCATGCGCGCCCAAATGGGGTCGGTGGGGTCTTCACCTTTGAGCTGTTGCAGGCGACGACGGTCTTCGGGGCCCACAAACGCGCCGTACAGGTCTTGTTCAGCGGGCGTGGCGGGTGCGCCGGGCACTGGGGGCTCGGGCTGGTACACCGCACGCCAGATGGCGCTCATGTCGGGCAAGTCGCGGGCAATGGCGGCGTGGCGCAGCGCCAGCTCCACATCTAAGCCCCAGCGTTGCGCCATCTCGGGGCGCAGGGTTTTGAGCTGCCCCACCACCATCGGGGATTTGTTGATGTGGATGCCTTTGATAGGCAAGCGGTGGACACCTTCGGGCAAATCGGCACTGCGGGTGAACAGGCGTTCGCGGATCTGGGCGGCGTTGAGCTCCAACAGGATGGCAGGATCGTAGGTCAAATCCCACGCCAACACCTCGTTTTTGTTGCTGGGGTGGCTGGCCAGTGGCCACATGATGGCCAGGCAACCGCGTTCGGGCACCAAATGGCCCGACACGTGCAGGAACGGCTTGGCGTGGGCGGGCAAGGCGGGCAAGCCCATTTCGGCCAGCACGCGGTCTTTTTTGTGCAGTTCGAACGCAAATTCGAACAGCTTGGGCTGTTTGTCGCGCAACAAGCGCGCCAGCGCGATGGTGGCACGCACGTCGCACAAGGCATCGTGGGCCGCTTCGTGCGCAATGCCGTTGGCGCGCGTGAGGTCTTCGAGCTTGAAACTGGTGCGTCCGTCGGGCTTGGTGGGCCAGACGATGCCGTCGGGGCGCAGCGCGTGGGCCAACCGCACCACGTCCAAAATGTCCCAACGGCCACAGCCGTTTTGCCATTCGCGGGCGTAGGGGTCGATGAGGTTGCGCCAAAACAGGTGGCGGGTGAATTCGTCGTCAAAGCGGATGGTGTTGTAGCCCACGCCGATGGTGCCGGGCCGGGCCAGTTCCGTTTCAATGCGGGTGGCAAAGTCGGGCTCGGGCAAACCGCGCTCCAGGCACAACTGGGGTGTGATGCCGGTGATGAGGCAGCTTTCGGGGTCGGGCAGGTAGTCGGGCGTGGGGCGGCAGTACCACACCAACGGCTCGCCGATTTCGTTCAACTCGGCATCGGTGCGTATGGCGGCAAACTGCGCGGGCCGATCCAGCTTGGCACTGATACCGAAAGTTTCGTAGTCGTGCCAGAGGAAGGTGGGGGTGTTTATACTTTGGCGGTTCATATTCAGACATTACAACGCATTTGTCGGAGCCCCTTGGCCGCCGCACACATGCCGGCATTCTTTCATGACTCAACCCAATCCATCTTTGCTGCGCCGCGTTTCGCTGGCATTTGGCAGTTTTTTCAGCATTTTGTCGCGCCCCGACTTTGCCGCGGGGGTGGAACGGCTGCAAAGCGGCGAACCGCTGGTGCCACCGCCAGCACCTACCGCCGCCCCCACACCGGCACCGACGGCTGCGCCTGCACCAGCCCCGACCCCGGCTCCCACCTTGCCGCCACCGCCCGCCCCGGTGGCGCAAGTGGCCCCCAACGCCTCGGCGTTGCAGTTGCTGGGCCTGTTGCAGCGCGAGGCACGTTTCATCGACTTCATGCAAGAGGACATCCAAGGTTACAGCGATGCCGACATTGGTGCCGCCGCACGGGTCGTCCACGAGGGCTGCCGCAAGGTGTTGCGTGAGCACTTCACATTGACTCCGGTTCGCACCGAAAGCGAAGGCAGCCGCATCACGCTGTCCGCCGGTTTTGATGCCGCCAGCGTGCGCCTGACGGGCAATGTGGTCGGTCAGGCACCGTTCACCGGCACCCTGAACCACCGGGGCTGGCGCGCCACCGACACCCGGCTGCCGCAACTGGCGGCCAGCCACGACCCCGCCATCCTGGCCCAAGCGGAGATTGAACTGTGAGCAAAGCTTCCAAAACCAACGCCGACACCCCCAGCGCCAGCCCAGCGCGCTACACCATTGGCATCGACTTGGGTACCACCCACTGCGCCCTGTCGTGGGTGGACACCCAGGCCAGCGATGGCGAAAAAGTCAGCCAAGGCGTGTTGCAGGTGCCGCAACTGACCGCCCCCGGCACCACCGAGGACAAGCCGCTGCTGCCCTCTTTTTTGTACCTGCCCCACGCAAGCGAACTGGCCGCTGGTGACCTGAACCTGCCGTGGAGCACCGAGCAGAACTTTGCCGTGGGTGAACTGGCACGCAGCCGGGGCGCGGCCACGCCGATCCGGCTGGTTTCGAGCGCCAAGAGCTGGCTGTGCCACCCCGGTGTGGACCGGCGCGCCGCCATCTTGCCCGCCGACGCACCGGCGGAGGTGGAGCGTGTCTCACCGCTGGAAGCGTCGGTGCGCTACCTGTCGCACCTGAAAGCGGCCTGGAACCACGCCCACCCCGATGCGCCGCTGGAACAGCAGGATGTGACGGTGACGATTCCGGCCTCCTTTGACCCCGTGGCCCGCGAGCTGACCGCCGAAGCGGCACAGGCCGCCGGTTTGGGCCAGCTCACGCTGCTGGAAGAGCCGCAAGCCGCACTTTACAGCTGGATCCAGAACAGCCAAGGCCAATGGCGCAAGGAAGTCACACGCGGAGACATCATTTTGGTGGTGGACGTGGGCGGTGGCACCACCGACCTGTCGCTGATGGCGGTGTTGGAGCGCGATGGCAATCTGGAACTGCAACGCGTGGCGGTGGGCGACCACATCCTGCTGGGCGGCGACAACATGGACTTGGCGCTGGCCTACGGCGTGGCACGCAAACTCGCGGCCGAAGGCAAACAACTCGATGCCTGGCAAACCCGCGCCTTGGCCCACGCCTGCCGCAACGCCAAAGAGACACTGCTGAACGACCCCAGCGTGCAAGCCGTGCCCGTGGTGGTGCCCAGCCGTGGCTCCAAGCTGATTGGTGGCACCATCCGCACCGAAGTCACGCGCGAAGAACTGACGCAGGGCCTGCTGGAAGGCTTCTTCCCGCAAGCGGCGGTGTCCGACCGGCCCCTCACGCGCGCCCGTGGTGGCCTGACACAACTGGGCTTGCCTTACGCACAGGATGCGGGCATCACCCGGCACCTGGCCGCGTTCCTGAGCCGCCAAGTGGGTGCCACCGCCGCACTGGAAGGCTTCAACACCCCGCAAGCCGACAACGCCACCTTCCTGCACCCGACCGCCGTGTTGTTCAACGGTGGGGTGCTTAAGTCCCACCTGTTGGCCGAGCGCGTGCTGACGATCCTCAACGGCTGGCTTCAGGCCGAAGGTGCCACCCCGGCGCGTTTGCTGGGCGGGGCCGATTTGGACTTGGCGGTGGCACGCGGTGCGGCCTATTACGGCTATGTGCGCCGGGGCCGTGGTGTGCGCATCCGGGGCGGTACCGCACAGGCGTATTACGTGGCCATTGAGTCGAACATGCCCGCCATTCCGGGCATGGAACCGCCCATTCAAGCCCTGTGCGTGGCCCCCTTTGGCATGGAAGAAGGCACCGAAGCCGCGCTACCCGAACAGCAGTTCGGCTTGGTGGTGGGCGAACCGGTACGCTTCCGATTCTTTGGCTCGTCGGTGCGCCGCCAAGACACCGTCGGCACGCTGCTGGACTTCTGGGGCCCGGACGAACTCCACGAAGTCGAAGCCATCGAGGCCAACCTGCCCGCCCAAGGCCGCACCGCCGGTGATGTGGTGGCCGTCCAGTTGCACGCCCGTGTCACCGAAGCGGGCACGCTAGAACTTGAAGCCCTGCCCGTGGGCAGCAACGAACGCTGGAAAGTGGAGTTCGACGCACGCGGCGAAGCCAACGCCTGAGCCCACGCCCCATGAGCGTTGCACGCTACACCGTCGGCATCGACCTGGGCACCAGCCACACCGTGGTGGCCTACGCGGCCCACGGTGCGCCTAGCCAGATTGCGCTGCTGCCCCTGCCCCAATGGGTGGCCAACGGCGAGGCGCAGGCGTTGCCGTTGCTGCCCTCGGTGCGCTACCACCCGGCAGCGGGTGAAATACCCGCCAACCTGCTGCAACCACCCGCGCCGCTGGCCGCGTGGCCCACACCCGCCGGTGACGATGAAACCCAGCCGTCACCACCACCTGCGGTCATGGGCCGCTACGCCCGCGATCTGGGGGCACAAGTGCCGGGACGGCTGGTACACAGCGCCAAAAGCTGGCTCTCGCACGCCGGGGTCGATCGCACAGCGGCCCAGCTGCCTTGGGGTGCGCCGGACGACGTAGGCAAAATCTCGCCGGTGGCAGCCAGCGCCAGCTACCTGGCTTACGTGCGTGCGGCTTGGAACGCGCAATTTCCCACCGCACCGTTGGAACAACAGGACGTGGTACTGACGGTGCCCGCTTCGTTTGACGAAGGCGCACGCGCCCTGACGCTGGCTGCGGCAGCACAAGCCGGTCTGCCCACGCTGCGCCTGTTAGAAGAACCCCAAGCGGCGTTCCACGACTGGCTGTTCCGCCACCGCCACCAGTTGGCCACCGAACTGGCCCACACCCAACGGTTGCTGGTGTGCGATGTGGGCGGCGGCACCACCGACCTGACGCTGATTCAGGTGGAACACACACCACGAGGGCCACAACTGACCCGCATCGGCGTGGGCAACCACCTGATGCTGGGCGGCGACAACATGGACTTGGCGCTGGCGCACTGGGCCGAAAGCCAGCTCCAACTCCCCACCCCCTTGCCAGCAGCGCGCTTTGCCCAACTGGTGCAACGCTGCCGCGTGGCCAAGGAACAACTCTTGGCCGACCACGCCCCAGCCAGCGTCAACATCACCCTGCTGGGCGGCGGTACGCGCTTGGTGGGCCAAGCCCGAACGCTGGAATTGACACAGGCCGACGTGCAGCGGCTGCTGGTAGAAGGCTTTTTCCCGCGCGAAACCCTGAGCGCGCGGCCCAAACAGCGCCAGGCGGGCATTGTGGCCTTGGGCCTGCCCTACCCCGCCGATGCGGCCATCACACGCCATTTGGCGCTGTTCCTGGCCCAACACGGCGGGCAGGAACACCTGCCCGACACCTTGCTGCTCAACGGCGGTGTGTTCCACGCAGCGGCGCTGGCACAACGGGTGGGACAACTGCTGTCCGACTGGCGCGGTCAGCCCCTGCGCGTGTTGCACAACGACGCGCCCGATGTGGCGGTGGCACGCGGTGCCGTGGCCTATGCGCTGGTGCGCGCCGGTGCGGTGCCGGAGCTGGGCCGGGGCATAGGCGGTGGTTCGGCCCGCAGCTACTTTTTGTGCCTGCCCCAAGCGGCGGGCAGTGTGGCGCAAGGCATTTGCGTGCTGCCACGTGGCACGCCCACCGGCACCGAAGTACCGCTGGCCGGGCGCACCTTTGCGCTGCGCATCGGGCAAGCGGTGCGGTTTCACCTCGTGTCGTCGGTGGCCGATACGCCGTGGCAGGCGGGCGACATCGTGCCACTGAACGACGACGACTTTGTGCGCCTGCCCGCCATCACCACCCGGCTGCCCGGCCAAGGGCGGCAACAACGCGGCGAGATTCAGGTCGAACTGGTGGCCAGCATGACCGAGGTCGGCACGCTGGAGATGCACTGCCTGGCCCGCCACGACCCCGCACAACGCTGGCAACTGGCGTTCCAGCTGCGGGGCAGCGTGCCCCACAGCAACACCACTGCGGACGACGACACCACCGCCACCCACACCCACCCGCGCTTGGCCGAGGCACTGGCCTTGATCGAACGCGTGTTTGGCAGCGCCAGCCAGCCCACCGATGCCAAAGACGTGCGCCAACTGCGTACCGCACTGGAAAAAACCCTGGGCCCGCGCGACGGCTGGGATTTGCCCCTGCTGCGCCACCTCTTTGACGCGCTGCTGGAACGCGCGCGCCGCCGCCGTCGCTCGGCAGAACACGAACGCGCCTGGCTCAACCTGACCGGCTATTGCCTGCGCCCCGGCTGGGGTGCGCCGCTGGACGAATGGCGCATCGGGCAACTGTGGGCGCTGTTTGAAGCGGGCCTGCAATACCACCAAGACAACCGCAACTGGAGCGAATGGTGGACGCTGTGGCGGCGTGCCGCCGGTGGCTTGGACAGCACCCAGCAACTGCACCTGTTGCAAACCGTGGGCGAACACCTGCAAGACCTCAGCCTGCACCCGCGCCACAAAGACCCACTGCAACACAGCGAAGACGACATGGTGCGCCTCGTGGCAGCACTGGAACGCGTGCCCGCCCCGTACCGGGTCGAGATTGGTCAATGGCTGTTGCAACGCCTGCAACGGCCCGGCCTCAAGGCCCCCAACTGGTGGGCGCTGGGCCGCCTGGGGGCACGCATCTCGCTGTACGGCAACGCCCAAAGCGTGGTGCCGCCCGATACCGCCACCCTGTGGCTGCAAGCCCTGCTGGCGCAGGACTGGAAACAGAACGAAGCCGCCGCCTTTGCCGCCGCACAAATCGCCCGCCTCAGCGGCGACCGCGCGCTCGATCTGGACAGCGGTATCCGCAGCGAAGTATTGCGCCGCCTGGGCCTGGTCAAAGTGCCCGCCAGCTGGGCCGCGATGGTGCGCGAAGTGGTGCCCTTGGACGAAGCCGACCAGCGCCGCAGCTTTGGCGAAGGCCTGCCACCGGGCTTGCGCCTGCTCAACCCCTGAAAACCCGCGCCAAAACCCGCCATCAGCCCGGGCGCTGCCGGGTTTTGCTTGCTAACATTGCACTCCAGAAGATTTTCACTTCCATCCACCTTGTTTTGTCAGGAACGCCCGTGAGTTCACCCCAATACCGACTCGTCACCCGCAGCGACTTTGATGGTCTGGTCTGCGCTGTGTTGCTCAACGAACTGGAACTGATCAACGACATCCTGTTCGTGCATCCCAAGGACATGCAGGACGGCAAGATCACCATCACCGAGCGCGACATCACCACCAACCTGCCCTACGTGGCCAGCGCGCATCTGGTGTTCGACCACCACGAGTCCGAGACCGTGCGCAACACCGGCGAACGTCCCAACCACATCATCGAGGCACACGCCCCATCGGCAGCGCGCGTGGTGTACAACCACTTTGGCGGCAAGGCGCGCTTCCCGCGCGTCACCGATGAAATGATGGCCGCCGTGGACCAAGCCGATTCGGCACAGTATTCACGCGAGGACGTGCTGAACCCGCAAAAATGGACGCTGCTCAACTACCTGATGGATTCGCGCACCGGGCTGGGGCGCTTCCGCGAGTTCCGCATCAGCAACTACCAACTGATGATGGATCTGATCAAGTACTGCCGCGACCACACCATCGAGGAAATCCTGGCGCTGCCCGACGTGCAAGAACGTGTGACGCTGTACCAAGAGCACGCCGAAAAAGCCAAGGAGCAAATCCTGCGCTGCGCCAAGCAACACGGCAACCTGGTGGTGCTCGACTTGCGCGGCGAGGACACCATCTGGGCCGTCAACCGCTTCATGATCTACGCGCTGTTCCCCAGCGCCAACATCTCCATCCACGTGCTGTGGGGCCTGCAAAAGCAGAACACCGTGCTGGCCACCGGCAAGTCCATCCTCGACCGCAGCAGCAAGACCCACGTCGGCAACCTGATGCTGGAATACGGCGGCGGTGGCCACAACGCCGCCGGCACCTGCCAGATTGCCAACGACCAGGCCGACGCCGTGCTGCACACCCTGATCCAACGCATCAACGGCGACGGCTGATCTGATCGCCTTGGGCGTATGTGCCCACAAAAAAAGCCAGCATCTGAAAAGACGCTGGCTTTTTTCTATCGGCAGGCGGTGGGGCCAGCGCAACGCGCCAGCCCGCGCCTTTCAAGGGTCAGCTGGCCGCCGCTTCTTCCGGTTCGGCCTTGGCGTGCTTGTCCTTCTTGGGCAGCGGCTGGATATCGAGCTTGACCTCGGTCTTGGTCTTGTCGGCCACGTCGGTGTCCAGATCCACCGTCAGACGGCCACCGTCGGTCAGGCGGCCAAACAGCAGCTCGTCGGCCAAGGCGCGGCGGATGGTGTCCTGGATCAGGCGCTGCATCGGACGCGCGCCCATCAGCGGATCGAAACCCTTCTTGGCCAAGTGCTGGCGCAAAGCGTCGGTGAACGTGACCTCGACCTTTTTCTCGGCCAGTTGCTGCTCCAGTTGCAGCAGGAACTTGTCCACCACCCGCAGGATGATCTGCTCGTCCAGCGCCTTGAAGCCCACAATCGCGTCCAGCCGGTTGCGGAACTCGGGCGTGAACAGACGCTTGATGTCGGCCATTTCATCGCCCGCTTGGCGCTGGTTGGTGAAGCCGATGGTGGCCTTGTTCATCGTCTCAGCGCCCGCGTTGGTCGTCATGATGATGATGACGTTGCGGAAATCGGCCTTGCGTCCGTTGTTGTCGGTCAGCGTACCGTGGTCCATCACCTGCAACAACACGTTGAAGATGTCGGGGTGGGCCTTCTCAATCTCGTCGAGCAACAGCACGCAATAGGGCTTCTTGGTGATGGCTTCGGTCAACAGGCCACCTTTGTCAAAACCCACATAGCCGGGCGGCGCACCGATCAGGCGGCTCACGGCGTGGCGCTCCATGTACTCCGACATGTCAAAGCGGATCAGCTCGATGCCCAAAATGTAGGCCAGCTGCTTGGCGGCCTCGGTCTTGCCCACACCGGTGGGGCCACTGAACAGGAACGCGCCAATCGGCTTGTCGGGCTTGCCCAGGCCAGAACGCGCCATCTTGACGCTGGAGGCCAGCACGTCCAAGGCCTTGTCCTGCCCAAACACCACCGACTTGAGGTCACGCTCCAGCGTTTGCAGCTTGCTGCGGTCGTCGTTGGACACGCTGGCGGGCGGAATGCGCGCCATCTTGGCCACGATTTCCTCGATCTCAGTCTTGCCGATGGTCTTTTTGCGTTTGGACGGCACCAGCACACGCTGCGCGGCACCGGCCTCGTCGATCACGTCGATGGCCTTGTCGGGCAGGTGGCGGTCGCCAATGTACTTGGCGCTCAACTCGGCGGCCGCTTGCAACGCGGCGCTGGCGTACTTGACGCTGTGGTGTTCCTCGAACCGGCTCTTGAGGCCTTTGAGGATGTCGATGGTTTGTTCCACCGTCGGCTCGACCACATCCACCTTTTGAAAACGACGGCTCAGGGCCGCATCTTTCTCGAAAATGCCCCGGTATTCGGTAAAAGTGGTGGCCCCAATGCACTTGAGCACGCCGCTGGATAACGCTGGCTTGAGCAAGTTGGACGCATCCAGCGTGCCGCCCGAGGCCGCACCCGCCCCAATCAGGGTATGGATCTCGTCGATGAATAAGATGGCGTGCGGCTTGTCCTTGAGGGTCTTGAGCACGCCTTTGAGACGTTGCTCAAAGTCGCCCCGGTACTTGGTGCCCGCCAGCAGCGCGCCCATGTCGAGCGAATAGACGGTGGCCTCGGCCAGCACCTCGGGCACCGTGCCTTGGGTGATGCGCCAGGCCAAGCCTTCGGCAATGGCGGTCTTGCCCACACCCGCCTCGCCCACCAGCAGCGGGTTGTTCTTGCGGCGGCGGCACAGCACCTGGATCACGCGCTCCACCTCGTGCTCGCGCCCGATGAGCGGGTCGATCTTGCCATCTTTGGCGGCCTGGTTCAGGTTGAGCGTGAACTGCTCCAAGGGCGAGGCTTTTTCGGTCGGCTTGTCGCCACTGCCGGGGTTGGCACTGGCTTCCTCATTGTCGGCGGCAGTGTTGCCATCGCCGGATTTGGCGTTATCACCCGCATCGCTCTTGCGAATGCCGTGGGCGATGAAGTTGACCACATCGAGCCGCGTCACCCCCTGCTGGTGCAGGTAGTACACGGCGTGCGAGTCTTTCTCGCCAAAAATGGCCACCAGCACGTTGGCACCCACCACCTCTTTTTTGCCGTTGCCGGTGGATTGCACGTGCATGATGGCACGCTGGATCACACGCTGGAAGCCCAGCGTTGGCTGGGTGTCCACCTCCTGCGTGCCGGCCACTTGCGGCGTGTTGTCTTTGATGAAGGTGGAGAGCACCTTGCGCAGTTCGTCGATGTTGGCGGCACAGGCGCGCAACACCTCAGCGGCGCTGGGGTTGTCCAGCAGCGCCAGCAACAGGTGTTCGACCGTGATGAATTCGTGCCGCTGCTGCCGGGCCTCGACAAAGGCCATGTGCAAGCTGACTTCAAGTTCTTGGGCAATCATGGGGCACTTTCCTTAAAACACAATGCACAGGTAATTTAACGCGATTCGGGCGCATGGGTGGCCACAACATGGGGCAAATGGTGGCTTATTCAACCGGTTCACACACACATTGCAGCGGATGGCCGTTGTGCTGCGCGGTTTGCAGCACTTGCTCCACTTTGGTGTTGGCCACGTCGCGGCTGAACACGCCGCACACGCCACGGCCTTCGATGTGGATCTTGAGCATGATTTGGGTCGCGGTCTCGCGGTCTTTGTTGAACAGCTCCTGCAGCACCCAGACCACAAACTCCATCGGGGTGAAGTCGTCGTTGAGCAGCACGACCTGGTACATGCGGGGCGGTTCGGTGCGCTGGGTGGTGCGCTCCAGCACCGCCGTGTCGCCATCACCGGGAGTGGGGGGCGCAATGCCTGGTAAGTTGGGGGAGGTTGCCATGCCAAAGATTCTAGCCAGTGCCGACAGGCCTTGCCGGACGTACGGTGCCCCAATCAGCATGCGGGCTGTGTAAGATGGTGGCCTCATGCGCCCCCCCTTTTTTCTGCCCACGCCCTTGCCCGCCCGCTGCCTTTCCCGCTACTACAGCCGTCACCACACCGGGCCCACCTGGAGCCAAGGTTGGTTGCTGGCGGCTCTGCTGCTGGCCAGCGGCACCAGCGCGGCCCAGGCACCGCAGCTCGATCTGCCACGCACCCAGCTCAGGGCCGGCATGCACCTGATCCAGGCCCAGGTGGCGGCCACGCCCGAACAACGCAGCACCGGGCTGATGTGGCGCCAGGCCATGCCCCAGCACGAGGGCATGCTGTTCGTGTTCGAGCGGCCCGCCGTGCAGTGCTTCTGGATGAAGAACACCCTGCTGCCGCTGACCGCCGCCTTTGTGGCCGACGATGGCCGCATCGTCAACCTGGCCGACATGCAGCCCCGCAGCGAGATCAGCCACTGCTCCAAGGAGCCGGTGCGCTTTGTGCTGGAGATGAACCAGGGCTGGTTTGCCGGACGCCACCTCGGGGCCGGTTACCGGCTGCAAGGCGGGCCGTTCCAGGCCCGCTGAATGCCCACCCGCCAGCCCCACACCACCACATCTCCCATTTACACCGCCGCCATGCACCGTCACCAACCCACCAGCGCCCGCTCCACCCCACACGCGCCGGCGCCCTGCAACGTGTTGCCGGTGTCGCAGTCGGAATTCCTGTCTGCCATCTCGCACGAGCTGCGCACGCCCATGAACGCGATCATGGGTTTCAGCCAGCTGCTGCGGCTGGAGCCGCTCAGCACGTCGCAGGCCGACAGCGTGGATGAGATCGAAAAAGCCAGCAAGCGCCTGCTCACGCTCATCAACCAGGTGCTGGACTTGAACAAGATCAACGCCGGCCACCTCAGCCTGGAGCCGGAACCGGTGGATCTGGCGCAATCGGTGCGCAACTGCCTGCAACAGCTCGAGCCGCTGGCGCACGTGCGCGGCATCCAGCTGCAGGCCCAGCTGCCCACGCTGGGGGTACTGGCCGACGAACAGCGCCTGCACCAGGTGCTGCTCAATTTGCTGTCCAACGCCATCAAGTACAACCGGGACCACGGCCAGGTGCGGGTAGCGGCCACGGTGCAACCCGACAGCCAGGTGCGCCTGTCGGTGCAAGACACCGGCTACGGCATTCTGGTCAACCAGCGCCACACGGTGTTTGCGCCCTTCCAGCGCGGCGCAGCGGCATCGAAGGCACCGGCATCGGCCTGAGCATCACCCAGCGCGTGGTGCAGCACATGGGGGGCAACATCGGCTTCAACAGCAGCGACAGCGTGGGCACCGAATTCTGGGTCACGCTGCCGGGAGCGGGCCTGACGGGGGCCGACAGCAACGCGGCCAGCGCGCCCGCCACGCCATCGGATCCCGAGCAGCTGATGGCACTGACCTACTTGACATCCTCCCCGCCCTAAAGGGCGGGGATTCCTGCTGCCAGACGGCGATGCCCCGCCGCGAGAATGTTCCGTGCTGCGTTCACGTCCCGATCATGTGTCGTTCCGCACTCGCTGCACGTCCATTCCCTTAT
>NZ_NWBQ01000093.1 GCF_002837135.1 Macromonas bipunctata
CCGTAGGGTCGCCACTACCAGGAGTGGTAGTTCAGTTGGTTAGAATACCGGCCTGTCACGCCGGGGGTCGCGGGTTCGAGTCCCGTCCACTCCGCCAGATTTTTGTCAGTTCCTTGGGGGTATAGCTCAGCTGGGAGAGCGCTTGCATGGCATGCAAGAGGTCATCGGTTCGATCCCGTTTACCTCCACCAAGTTTTCTAGGTTTGACCCTATCGTCTAGAGGCCTAGGACATCACCCTTTCACGGTGAGTACCGGGGTTCGAATCCCCGTAGGGTCGCCACTGCCAGGAGTGGTAGTTCAGTTGGTTAGAATACCGGCCTGTCACGCCGGGGGTCGCGGGTTCGAGTCCCGTCCACTCCGCCAGTTTTTTGTCAGTTTCTAGGTTTGACCCTATCGTCTAGAGGCCTAGGACATCACCCTTTCACGGTGAGTACCGGGGTTCGAATCCCCGTAGGGTCGCCACTACCAGGAGTGGTAGTTCAGTTGGTTAGAATACCGGCCTGTCACGCCGGGGGTCGCGGGTTCGAGTCCCGTCCACTCCGCCAGAATACAAAACCCTTGCAGCGTTGGTTGCAGGGGTTTTTTGTTGTCCGTCGCGCATGCACACATGGGTCATCGGCCTCGCCATTCCGCCTGCAGATTTTTGGGCAAGAAAAAACCACCTGAACCGGGTGGTGCCAAGTGGTTGTTTTCATTGGTAGGCCTCCGCGGAGTCGAACCGCGCACCAACGGATTATGAGTCCGCTGCTCTAACCAGGCATGAGCTAGAGGCCCGTAACCGTATACAGCCTGTTATTCTAACGGGTTGCCCACTTTTCCTACGCTGCACGCCCCATGAAAGTCAAAACCCAAAGTAAAAAAGTCAACAAGGCGTGGCTCAACCAGCACGTCAACGACCCCTATGTCAAGCTGGCGCACAAGGAGGGTTACCGCGCGCGCGCGGCCTACAAGCTCAAGGAAATTGACGAGATGTTCCATCTCATCCGCCCCGGGCAGTGTGTGGTGGACTTGGGTTGCTCGCCGGGTGCCTGGAGCCAGTACCTGCGCCGCCGCATGGCCCCCAACGGGGCCGCCACAGGTGAGCTTGACGGCGTGCTGATCGGGCTGGACATGCTGCCGATGGAGCCGGTGGATGGCGTGCAATTCATTCTGGGCGACTTCCGCGAGGAAGCGGTGCTGGCCCAGCTCAAGGACAAGCTGCGGCTGGCCGATGGCAGCTACCGCACCGTCGATCTGGTGGTGTCGGACATGGCGCCCAACCTGTCGGGCGTGGACTCGGTGGACGCGGCGCGCATTGAGCACCTGGTGGAGCTGGCGGTCGATTTCACGCGCGAGCACGTCAAGCGCGACGGTGCGCTGGTGGTCAAGCTGTTTCACGGCGGCTCCTACACGCCGCTGGTCAAGCTGTTCAAGGACACGTTCCGCGTCGTCAAGCCGGTCAAGCCCAAGTCGTCGCGCGACAAGTCGTCGGAAACCTTTCTGGTTGGCCTGGGTCTGAAATGAGGGCGGTTGGATGCGCTGGGGTGGCGCAGTTGCCTTGTTTTCAGCATGGTTTTGTGTTGCCTGTCACCCTGGTGACTTGATGCACCTAAAATGAACCCTATTTTCTCGATGTTCGACTTCTTCTGGAGCTTTTCTTGAACAACCAGTGGTTTTCCAAAGTGGCGGTGTGGATGGTCATCGCTATGGTGCTGTTTACCGTCTTCAAGCAGTTTGACGGACGCGCCACGGTGGGTGCCGGCTACATGGGCTATTCCGAGTTCCTGGACGAGGTGAAGGCCCAGCGCATCAAAAGCGCGGTGATCCAGGAGGGCGGCAACGGCACCGAGATCGTGGCCGTGACCACCGACGACCGCCGCGTGCGCACCAACGCCACCTACTTGGACCGCGGGTTGATCGGGGATCTGATTGCCAACGATGTGGCGTTTGACGTGCGTCCGCGCGAGGAGGGTTCGCTTCTGATGACGTTGCTGGTCAGCTGGGGCCCGATGCTGCTGCTGATTGGGGTCTGGGTCTATTTCATGCGCCAGATGCAGGGCGGCGGCAAGGGCGGCGCTTTCAGCTTTGGCAAGAGCAAGGCGCGCATGCTGGACGAGAACGCCAACCCGGTGACGTTTGCCGACGTGGCCGGCTGCGACGAGGCCAAGGAAGAGGTCAAGGAAGTGGTGGACTTCCTGAAGGATCCGTCCAAGTTCCAGAAGCTGGGTGGGCGCATCCCGCGCGGCCTGCTGCTGGTGGGGCCACCCGGTACCGGCAAGACGCTGCTGGCCAAGTCGATTGCGGGCGAGGCCAAGGTGCCGTTCTTCAGTATCTCGGGTTCGGACTTTGTGGAAATGTTCGTGGGTGTGGGTGCCGCCCGTGTGCGCGACATGTTCGAGAACGCCAAGAAGAACGCGCCCTGCATCATTTTCATCGACGAAATTGACGCGGTGGGCCGCCAGCGCGGTGCCGGTCTGGGCGGTGGCAACGACGAACGTGAGCAGACCTTGAACCAGATGCTGGTCGAGATGGACGGTTTCGAGACCAACTTGGGCGTGATTGTGATTGCCGCGACCAACCGTCCGGACATTTTGGACGCCGCCTTGCTGCGCCCGGGCCGTTTTGACCGCCAGGTGTATGTGACGCTGCCCGACATCCGGGGCCGCGAGCAGATCTTGGCCGTGCATATGCGCAAGATTCCGGTCGGCAACGACATCAAGCCCGAGGTGATTGCCCGGGGCACGCCCGGCATGAGCGGCGCCGATTTGGCCAACCTGTGCAACGAGGCTGCGCTGATGGCCGCGCGCCGCAACGCCCGCGTGGTGGAGATGCAGGACTTCGAGAAGGCCAAGGACAAGATCATCATGGGCCCGGAGCGCAAGTCGATGGTGATGCCGGAGGAGGAGCGCCGCAACACGGCCTACCACGAGGCGGGCCACGCGTTGATTGGTAAGTTGCTGCCCAAGTGCGATCCGGTACACAAGGTCACCATCATCCCGCGTGGCCGTGCGCTGGGCGTGACCATGAGCCTGCCGGAAAAAGACCGTTACAGCTACGACCGTGATTACATGCTCAACCAGATCAGCATGTTGTTCGGGGGCCGGATTGCGGAGGAGGTGTTCATGCACCAGATGACCACCGGCGCCAGCAACGACTTTGAGCGCGCGACGCAGATTGCGCGCGACATGGTGATGCGCTACGGCATGACCGACGCGCTGGGCCCGATGGTGTACGCCGAGAACGAGGGCGAGGTGTTCCTGGGCCGTTCCGTGACCAAGACCACCCACATGAGCGAGCAGACCATGCAGCAGGTGGATCGCGAGGTGCGCCGCATCATCGACGATCAGTACCGTTTGGCGCGCGACCTGATTGAGCACCATGCCGACAAGATGCACGCGATGGCCAAGGCGCTGCTGGAGTGGGAGACGATTGAGTCGGATCAGCTCGATGACATCATGGCGGGCAAGCCGCCGCGCCCGCCCAAGGACTGGGTGCCGCGCAACCCGCCCACCGGCGGCGGTGGCGACCAGCCGCCCACCGTGAAGCACGATCCGACGCCGACCGTCGCTTGATTTTCCACCGGGGCTTGCCCCGGTTTTCTTTTGGGGGTTTCCTTATGAATGCAGCATCCTTGACCGCGCCCGTGTGGCAGACCAGCCGTTTTCGTATCGACCTGACGCGCCCGCAGGTGATGGGGATTGTGAATGTCACGCCCGATTCGTTTTCCGATGGTGGCAGCCATGCCGATACCCGCAGCGCGTTGCTGCACGCCGAGCTGCTGCTGCGCGAAGGCGCGGACATTTTGGACATTGGCGGTGAATCGACCCGCCCCGGCGCACCGCCGGTACCGCTGGAGGAGGAGTTGGCCCGCGTCGTGCCGCTGGTGCGTGAGGCGGTACAGTTGGGGGTGCCGGTGTCGGTGGACACCTACAAGCCCGAGGTGATGCAGGCGTGCCTGGACGCGGGTGCGGACATCATCAACGACGTGTGGTCGCTGCAACGTCCGTTTGCCAATGGCCAGGGCGATGGTGTGGCGGTGGTGGCCGCGCACCCGCAGTGTGGTGTGTGTTTGATGCACATGCACCTGGAACCCCAGAGCATGCAGATTGCGCCCATGCACGGCGATGCGGTGCCGCAGGTGGTGGATTTTCTGGCGCAGCAGGCGCAGCGGTTGCTTGCTGCGGGCGTGGCGGCGGAGCGCATTGTGCTGGACTATGGCATCGGCTTTGGCAAGACGGTACCGCAGAATTTTGCTTTGCTGGCGCGCCAGGCCGAGGTGCTGGCGCTGGGTTACCCGCTGTTGGCGGGCTGGTCGCGCAAATCGTCGCTGGGGCAGGTGACGGGGCACACAGTGCCGCGCGATCGGGTGGCAGCCAGCGTGGCGGCGGCGCTGTTGGCTGTGGATCGGGGGGCGCGTGTGGTGCGCGTCCACGACGTGCAGGCCACGGTGGACGCGGTCAAGGTCTGGCAGGCCATGCAGGCCGAGGTGTGAAGCGCCGGATGTGAAGTGTCTGCCAGGGCAATCGCATTTGAA
>NZ_NWBQ01000094.1 GCF_002837135.1 Macromonas bipunctata
CGGTGAAATATCCGGGCTAAGATGCCGCCCATGATGGACATTGTGATGGGCACCCTGTTGCTGGCGGGTGCGGCTCTGGCCTTGCAGCACAAGGAACAACGCCAGCGCGTGGCACTGCTGGGCACGCACCTGCGCCCCTACCAGCTGGAAAAGAACATGGAGGCGCTCAGCCGCGCCTACCTGCGCGCGCTGGACGAGCCCGAGCCCGCGCGGCGCGAGCAGATCTGGCAGCTGCAGGCCAACACCGAGCTGCAGCTGTGCGCCGAGCTGCAGCGGCTGGTGGATGGCCTGGCCCAGGTGCCCGCCGCGCAGCTGCAGGTGTGCCGCTGGCCTGTGCACCCGCCCTACGCCACGCAGTGGGCGGCGTCGGCCTGCTTTGACCTGCGCGCCCTGCTGGCCGCACACGCCCAGGGCTGGCGCGACACCATCGACAACACCGCCGGGCGCAGCCCCAAGGCGCGGGCCTACACCATGATGGCTGAGATGCTGCTGCTGCAGCACAGCTGCCACTGGTTCTGCAAGTCGCTCACGGTGGCATCGGCGCGGCTGCTGGCGCAGCACAAAACATCGCACGCGCAGGTACTGGAGGCGGTCTCGCCCGCCACCCGGGCCGCCTATCGGGGCATCACGGGGTACTGAAGCAGCAAGAACGGCGGGCAAGTGGCTCAGGTCTTGAACACCGCCACCGCCGCCACCAGCTGGTCGGCCTGCTGGCGCAAGCTGGTGGCCGCCGCCGCCGACTGCTCGACCAGCGCGGCGTTCTGCTGCGTGGTCTCGTCCATGCGCTTGACGGCCTGATCGACCTCGGCCACGCTCACGCTTTGCGCCGAGCTGGCGGTACTGATGTCGGCCATGAGGGTGGTGACGCGCTGGATGGCACCCACCACGTCGTCCATGGTGCGCCCGGCCTGGTCCACCAGCGTGGTGCCCTGGTGCACGCGGCTGACGCTGTCGGAGATGAGTTGCTTGATTTCCTTGGCCGCCTCGGCGCTGCGTTGCGCCAGGGTACGCACCTCGCCCGCCACCACCGCAAAGCCGCGGCCCTGCTCGCCCGCACGGGCCGCCTCCACCGCCGCATTGAGCGCCAGGATGTTGGTCTGGAACGCGATGCCATCGATCACGCCGATGATGTCGGCGATCTTGCTGGACGCGGTGTTGATGTCGCGCATGGTGTGTACCACCTGGGCCACCACCTCGCCGCCCTGGGTGGCGACCTGGCTGGCCTGGTGCGCCAGGGTGTTGGCCTCGCGGGCGTGTTCGGCGTTTTGCTGCACGTGGACGTTGAGCTGCTCCATCGAGGCCGCTGTCTCCTGCAGCGCGCTGGCCTCCTGCTCGGTGCGGGCCGACAGGTCGTTGTTGCCCTGGGCGATTTCGGCGCTGGCCTGGGCCACGTTGTCGGCATCGACGCGCACGGTCTTGACCAAGGTGGCCAGGTGCTTTTGCATGGCGGACAGCGCGTCCATCAGGCGGCCAATCTCGTTGCTGCCGTGGGGCGGGCAGGTCACGGTCAGGTCGCCCTGCGACACCGCCGTGGCCACGCGCACCGCCTGCTCGATGGGCACCGTGATGCTGCGCACGAACAGCCACGCCAGCCACAGCGCGGCCAGCAGGCCCGCCAGCTGCAGCGCCAGAACCAGGGCAATACCGCGCTGCAGGCCGCTCGCGCGTGCGTCCAGCTCGTGTTCCAGCACCACCATGGCAGCGCCGCTGAACTGGTACACGGTGTCGATGGAGCGGGTGAATTCGTCAAAATACTGGGTGGCCGGGTAGGTCAGCACCTCGGCGTTGATGAGCTGCTGGTCGGCCAGCTGCAAGGTCTTGTCCACCTGTTCGCCCACGGTGCGCAGCGGCTGGCCCAGCGCAGTCTGGAACGCGGGGTTGACGTGCGCCGCATGGCTGGCCTGGGTCATCATCTCGCGCTGCAGCTCCTGGGCGCGGTCGCGCAGGCCCATCAGGGTGCCTTTGCTTTGCGGCGGCAGTTCGGCCCGCGTGAGGAAACCGCTGCCCATGGCTCGCATGATGCCCAGCTTTTCGGCCAGCCAGGGCGCGTGCACAAAGGTGGACTGCATCAGGTCGTAGGTGTCCATCTGGTCGTCCAGCGACAGGCCGAACGCGTCCATCAGCTCGGCGTTGAAGGCCAGCAGCTGGGTGATGAGGCGGGTGTGGCGCTGGGTGCTGTCGGCCGCGCTCCACTGGCCGGCGGCCACGGCCTGCTCCAGCGTGGTCCACTGGCGCTTGAGATCGGCCCAGGTGGTGAGCAGCTCGGGGGCCGCCTGTGCGCGTGCCAGGGCTGCGTCCACCGCATTCATGGCTTGGTTGACGTTGTCGCGCACGGCCGGGCGGCGCTGGCGCAGGGCGTCGTTGCCCGACAGCATGCCCGACGACAGGCCGCGGTGCTGCTGCGCAAACTGCACCACTTTCTGCAGCGCCATCAGGGGCGCAAAGCCGCGCACCTCGTCTTGCGCCACGCGGATCTGCTGCACCGACTTTTGCACGTGCAAGAATGTGGGCACTGCCGCCATGAGCAGTGCAATCAGGCCCAGCACCACAAACTTGCGGGACAAACTCAGGCGATCCAGTAAAGACATGGGTGTGGCTCCAGGCACGTTGCGGAAGGTACGTATCTTACGGCAGCGGGCCGTCGCACTGGCGCCGCTGGAAAATGTTACCCAAAAATCAGTTATGAAATTTTTAGACTTTCCCGACTCCGACGAAGCCGACGACAACGCAACCCTGGTCGCGCAGCGCCACGCCGCCGCCCAGCGCAGCACGTGGATCAGCGTGGTGGTCAATCTGGTGCTGACGGTGTTGCAGATTGTGGTGGGCACGCTGGCCAAGTCGCAGGCGCTGGTGGCCGACGGCATCCATTCGCTGTCGGACCTGGTGGCGGACTTTGTGGTGCTGCTGGCCAGCCGCCACAGCCAGAAGGACGCCGATGCCGACCACCCCTACGGCCACCAGCGGTTCGAGACCGCGGCCTCGCTGGTGCTGGGCACTTTGCTGCTGCTGGTGGGGGTGGGCATGCTGTGGTCGTCGGTGGGCAAGCTGCAGGCGCCGGCGGATATTCCTGAAGTCAGCGTGCTGGCGTTGTGGGTGGCCGGGGCCACGCTGGTGGGCAAGGAGCTGCTGTTTCGCTACATGCTGGCCGTGGCCCAGCGCGTCAAGTCCAGCATGCTGGCGGCCAACGCGTGGCACGCGCGCTCCGACGCGGCGTCGTCGCTGGTGGTGGCGCTGGGCATCGGCGGCAACCTGCTGGGCTACCCGATCCTGGATCCGATTGCGGCGCTGATCGTGGGCCTGATGGTGACCAAGATGGGCGGCGAGTTCACCTGGGAGGCGCTGCACGACCTGATGGACCGCGCCGCCGACGATGAGGAGGTGGCCGCCATCCGCCAGACGCTGCTGGACACGCCGGGGGTGCGGGGCGTGCACGATGTGCGCACGCGCAAGATGGGCGACCTGATTGTGGTGGACGCCCACCTGGAGGTGCCCGCCGACCTGACGGTGGAGGCCGGGCACCAGATCTCGGTGGTGGCGCGCGACCGCGTGCTGCAGCGCCACCGGGTGCTCAACCTGCTGACGCACATCGACCCGTGGCAAAAGCCCGACCTGGACCACGCCACGCCACCACAGGCCGCGCCAGATGCCCCACCGCAGGCCGTGGCCGATACACCGGCGCCGCGCTGACGGCCACGGCCTCAGTCATCGTCACCGTCACCGCTCCAGGCCTGGCTCAGCGCCGGGCCGGAAATGAGGCCGTTGGGCGCCTGCTGCCACTCCCAGCCCCAGTACAACAGCGCACAGGCGGCAATCAACAGCGCCAGCCACAGGCGGTTGTGGCGTACTACGTCCGGCCCCTGGCCCGGGGTGCGGCCGCGCCACATGGGCAGGGCCAGGTTCTTGCGGCGCAGCAGGCTGAACAGCAGCAGCGCGCCCAAGTGCAGCAGCACCACCAGCAGCATGGCGTCGCCCGCCCACTCGTGGATCTCTTCCAACCACTCGCCGCCCACGTCGTTGAAGGTGGCCCAGCCGCTCAGCGTCAGGGGCACTGGCAGCAGCAGCATGGCCGCAATCGACAGCGCCAGCACCAGGTTTTGCCCCGGTTGCCAGTTGAAGCGGCCTTGCGCCAGCTGAGCGGGCCACTGGCGCAGCCACAGCAGGCCGGTGCTGGCCTTGTGCTGCAGCACCGACAGCCGCACCTGCCGCGGCCCCAGCACGCCGTACAGCAGCCGGAACACCAGCAACCCGGCCAGGGTGTAACCCAGCGTCACGTGCAGCGCGCGCAGGTGCTCGGTGTCGGCGGTGAGGTAGGCGCCAACAAAACAGAAGGCGAATAGCCAGTGGAACAGGCGTGTGGGCGCGTCGGTGACGCGGCGGCCTTGGCCGGACGGCGGGTGGTTGCGGTGCTGGGCCGGGTGTGGCGCAGCGGCGGGGGATGGGGTGGTGGTCATGGTCAATCGTCCTCCCAGAAGCGGCGGTAGCGGGCATCAAGCCCGGTGGGAAAGCGCAGGTGGTCGTCGTTGTAGTTGCCTTGTTCGGCGCTGGTGTGGCAGGCGGCGCAGTTGGCCGCGCTCTTGACCGAGGCGTGCTTCCACACGGCGGCGTCCAGCTGGCGGTGCTTGTGCTCGAACCACGCGCTGCGAGTGATGCGGTCTTGCGGTGGCGCCTGGGTGCCGGTGCGTTTGTAGGTACCGGCGTGGGTGTTGAGCCACTGCGCGATCTGCTTGACGCTGGCCTCGTCGAGCGAGGCGTCGGTGCCGTAGTGCTTGTCGAGCTGCGTCATGATGCGGCGCCACGAGGCCTGCGGCAGCATGCCGGGCGGATAGGCCAGGTGGCAGGCGGCGCATTCCTGCTGGTAGGCGGGCAACACCTTGGCGGGCAGCAGGTTGCTGTCGTCGGCGGCGGCACTGCCCACAGACAAGGCACCGGCCAGCAGCGCCACCAACGCACCCCACATGGGGCGCAGGGCAAGGGTGACAGAGGGGAATTTTTGCATCAGTGTGGCCCTCCTCACCGCTTCAGGCCGACCAGGTAGGCCAGCACATCGGCCTTTTCCACCGCCGTGCATTCGCGCTTGAGCACGTCCTTGCAGTTGCGGCGGAACCACTTGTCCACCTTGGCGGTTTCGGTGAAGGCCTTGGGGTTGAATGCGGGGGCCAACGGCGGGATGGCCTTGCCGGTGCTGGCGTGCTTGCCCTGTTGCGTGGGTGGCGTGCCATGGCACGAGGCGCACGACCACTCGCCGCCGTGCCTGGCGTTGAAGAAGCTCTGGCCGCGCGCGGCGTTGCCGAGCGCGCCGGCCTGTACGCTCCAGTGCTGCAACTGGGCGGCGGCGGAGGTGTCGGCGGCGTACACGGTGGCGCCGCCCGCCAACGCGGCACCGGCCAGCAGCGCAGCGGCCCAGGTGTGCCAACGCCCGAAGCGGTGGATCTGCATGTCACTCTCCTTGTGGGGTGGCCCCGCAACCGGGGCATGTGAACCATTGTGCAATCGCCACCATGAACCCAGGCTGAAGGTGTTGTTCATGCGCCGTTCATCTGGCCACGCCAAAAATCCGGTTCCTTGACATCCTCCTCGCCACTCATGGCGAGGATTCCCGCTTCACAGAACCCCGCCCATGCCTCAACGAGACACAGGACTTACAGCTTCTCCACGGGCTGACACCGCCAATCCGGCGGCCAATATGTTGCGTGCGGCGTTGATGTCCCGGTCATGGTTCGCACCACAGTCGGGGCATGTCCAATGCCGCACGTTCAAGGGCATCTTTTCCACTGTGTACCCGCAGTCGCTGCAACGCTTGGACGACGGGTACCAGCGGCCGATCTTGACCACCTCGCGGCCATACCATTTGGCCTTGTATTCGAGCTGGCGCACAAATTCGGCCCAGCCCGCATCACCGATGGATTTGGCCAGCTTACGGTTCTTTTTCATGTTGCTAACGGCCAGCGTCTCGACGGCGATCACTTGGTTTTCGTGGATCAGCCGGGTCGAGAGTTGGTGCAAGAAATCCTTGCGGATGTCGGCGATCTTGGCGTGCAGCTTGGCGACTTTGAGCCGCGCTTTGGTACGGTTCTTGGAGCCTTTCTTCTTTTTGGCGAGTTGGCGCTGGAGTTTCGCCAATTTCTTCTCGTGCTGGCGGAAGGCGTTGGGCGCTGCAATCTTCTCGCCCGTCGAAAGGATGGCGAAGTGAGTGAGGCCCAGATCAATGCCCACTTGGTTGAGTGCTTCCGGTTTGGTGTAGACCACGTCGTCGCACAGCAGGCTGACGAAGTAACGGCCCGCCGCGTCTTTCGATACCGTGATGGTCGTGACCTTCGCACCTTGCGGAATCTGGCGCGACCAGCGCACATCCAGCGGTGCTTCCATCTTCGCCAACTTCAGCGACTCTCCATCCCAGCGGAACGCGCTGGCGGTGTATTCCGCCGACTGGTGGCCGCCCTTGCGCTTGAACTG
>NZ_NWBQ01000095.1 GCF_002837135.1 Macromonas bipunctata
TGCTGCCGCCATCGAAGCGGCCCTCGATCTTGCGTCGGCCCAGTCGGCCAAAATCAATCACGCCAACCTCATCGGCAGTTGTTTGCGGTGTACAGTTTGGTTTCGGCATTGCCCGTCCTCTCATCCAGATTCGATACCTCGATGTTCGGGCATTTCAAGGGCAATGTCGTCCTCATTTCTACGGGCTATGGTGAAATATCCGGGCTAGGACTGGCATCCCGGTGCGCTTCGAGGCCGTGCCCTTTGCCCAGGGCCAGGCGCGGGTGCGCGCGGGCGAGGCCGATGTGGTCGATCTCATCACCGTCACCGACGAGCGTCGGCAGTGGTTCGATTTCTCGGCGCCCTACCTGTCGCTGGACGTGTCGATCTACTACGACACCAGCATCAGCGGCATTGTCGATATTCCCAGCAGCAAGGGCTTCCTGATCGGGGTGCAGGAGGGCACGGCCACGGCCAGCAAGCTGCTGGCGGGTGGTTCGACCAACCTGCAGTACTACCGCGACTACGAGTCGCTGTTCGAGGCCGTGGCCAAGGGCGAATTGCGCGTGTTTGCCGCGCACCAGATGATGGCGGGCTACTACCTCAACCGCCAGGGTCAGGCCGAACGCTTTCACCATTCGCCGCCGCTGTTCACCCTGAGCGGACACTGGGCGGTGCGCAAGGGCGACACCGCGCTGCTGCAGCGCCTGGCCGAGGGCTTTGCCCGCATCACGCCCGCCGAGCGCCAGCAGATTTTTGACAAGTGGCTGGGCGTGCCGGTGGAGCAGCGCCGCCTGCCGCTGTACCTGCGCTACGCGGGCTGGGTGCTGCTGGGGCTGGGCCTGCTGGCCACCGTGCTGGTGGTGTGGAACCGCATGCTGCACGCGCGCGTGGCCCGCCAGACCCAGGCGCTGACGCTGGCACTGCGCGAGCGCGAGGCGGCGCAGGCCGCCACCCAGGCCGCCAAGGAGCACCTGGAGTCGATCTTCGAGGCCATTCCGGACCTGCTGGTGGAAATCGACGCCGACGGCAAGATCATCGACACCCATTCGGCGCGCCACACGCCGGTGGCCGCTTCGCCGCGCCAGATGGTGGGCCGCTACTACCAGGACCTGCTGCCGCCGGACGTGGCCCAGGTGGTGCGCGAGGGCCTGGCCGCCGCGCTGGCCAACGGCACCGACTACGTACGCCGCTACAGCCTGGTGGTGGCCGGGCAGCGGCACTGGTACGAGGCCTCGATTGCCTGCAGCGGGAGCCAGCAGCGCCCGCACTACGTGCTGCTGTCGCGCGACGTGACGCACACCGTGCAACTGGAGCGGGAACAGGAACGCTACAGCGAGCAGCTGGAAGAAGTGGTGCGCACCCGCACCGCCGAGCTGGCCAAGGCCAAGGAGGCCGCCGAGGCCGCCAGCCGCGCCAAGGCCGACTTCCTGGCCAACATGAGTCACGAGATCCGCACGCCCATGAACGCGGTGGTGGGCATGACGCACTTGGTGCTCAAGACCGACCTCACGCCGCGCCAGCTCGACTACGTGCGCAAGATCCAGACCTCCAGCCAGCACCTGCTGGGCGTGATCAACGACATCCTGGATTTCTCCAAGATCGAATCGGGTAAGCTCACGGTCGAGCACATCGAGTTCGAGCTGCAGCCCGTGATCGACCACGTGCTCAACCTGCTGGGCGAGCGCGCTGCGCTCAAGGGCCTGGAGCTGCTGCTGGAGGTGGCGCCCGACGTGCCCCAGCGCCTGCTGGGCGATCCGCTGCGCCTGGAGCAGGTGCTGCTCAACTACGCCAACAACGCCGTCAAGTTCACCGAGCGCGGCGAGATTGCGCTGCAGGTGCGCGTGGCCGAACGCAGTGCCAGCGAGGTGCTGCTGCACTTTGCGGTGCGCGACACCGGCATCGGCATCGACCCGGCGCAGCGCGACAAGCTGTTCCACAGCTTCGAGCAGGCCGACAGCTCCACCACCCGCAAGTACGGCGGCACCGGGCTGGGGCTGGCGATTGCCAAGCAGCTCGCTGAGCTCATGGGCGGCCAGGTCGGCCTGGAGAGCACGCCCGGCGTGGGCTCCACTTTCTGGTTCACGGCCCGCCTGGGCCTGACCGCCGTCAGCAACCCCCCATTGACCGTGCGCCCCGAATTGCGCGAGCGGCGCATGCTGGTGGTGGACGACAACACCACCGCGCGCATGGTGATGCAAGGGCTGCTCACGCGCATGGCCTTCAACGTGACGGCGGTGGACAGCGGCCAGGCCGCACTCGACGAGCTGCGCGCCGCCGAGGCCGCGGGCCAGCCCTACGCCGTGGTGTTCCTGGACTGGCTGATGCCGGGGCTCAATGGCAGCGAGACCGCGCGCCGCATTGCCGGGCTCGGGCTGGCACAGCGACCGCAGTGCGTGCTCGTCACCGGCCACGGCACCGAGGAGGTGGCGCAGCACTGGAACGGGGCCGACTTTGCCGACGTGGTGTTCAAGCCTGTCAGCGCCTCGCTGCTGTTCGACGCCATCGTGCGTGTGCTCAACGTGGGCGGCGACGCCTACCGCCTGGCCCCGCCCCCGCTGGATGCCGTGCCCGATACCCGCGCCCTGCACGGCGCCCGCGCCCTGCTGGTGGAGGACAACGACATCAACCAGGAAGTGGCCACCGCCTTCTTGCAGGACGCCGGGTTGCAGGTGGACGTGGCCCCCAACGGCGCTGTGGCGCTGGACATGGTGCAGCAGCGCCCCTACGACATCGTGCTGATGGACATGCAAATGCCCGTGATGGACGGCCTGACCGCCACGCGCCACATCCGCACGCTGGCGCAGCTGGCCGATCTGCCCATCGTGGCCATGACCGCCAACGCCATGGCGGGCGACAGCCAGCGTTGCATCGACGCGGGCATGAACGACTACATTGCCAAGCCGGTCGACCCCCAGCTGTTGCTGACCAAGCTGCTGCAGTGGGTGCGGCCCGGTGCGCGCCCGGCATCGCCTGCGGCCGCTGCGCCAGCGGTGCCACCAGAAGATGCGGCGCTGACCGCACCCTTGGCCGCCACCGCATCACCCGTGCTGGATCCCGCCGCTGGCCTGCGCCAGGTGCTGGGACGCGAGCCGCTGTACCACAATCTGCTGCGCAAGTTCCTGACCGGGCAGACCGACACCGCCGGGCAGCTGGCGCAGTGCGTGGCCGAGGCGCGCTGGAACGATGCCCGGCGCACCGCCCACACCCTCAAGGGCGTGGCCGCGCAGATTGGCGCCGCGCACTTGAGCGAGCTGGCGGCGCAGATCGAGCACGCCGTGGCCGCGCATGAGCCACCGGTGGCCACGCTGGCACCGCTGCAAGCGGCGCTGGCCACCGAGTTGCAGGCGGTGCTGCAGGCCGTGGCGGCCCACCTGCCGCCCGCCACCGAGCCACCTCCCGCCCCCGCGCTGGACGCCGACCAGTGGCGGCGCCTCAAGGCGCGCCTGGTGCAGCAGCTGCAGGACGACGACGCCGCCAGCGTGGAGCTGTTCGAGGCGCACGCCGACGAGCTGCGCGCGACTCTGGGCACGTACTACGCGCCCGTGGCCCAGGCCATCGCCGATTTTGACTTTGCCAGGGCGCTGGAGCACCTGCAGCAGGCAGATTGAACCACCCGGCGGTGCTGCCAGACCCGGTTTCAGGCCCGGGAGTCGGTGTCGCTGCGGGGGGCGGCTTGTTCCAGCGCACGCCGCTGCTGCAGCAGCTCGCGGTAGTGCTGCAGCGCGGCGGGGTCGTGTTCGGCCTGGGCGATGGCGGCGGTTTCCAGCGCCTTGAGGTGGTCGATGTGCTCGCGTCGCAGCAGCTCGCGCAGTTCCTGGCGCACCTCGTCGGCTTGCCCGCCTGGGCGGGTGGGCGCGTTGGCGCTGGCGTCGCTGTGCGGCGGTGGTGTCAGCAGGGTGCGGGCCCAGTCGGCAAACGGTTCGGCCTGCAGCGCGGCCAGCCGCGCCTCGGGGTCTTGCGGGCCGTGCTCGTGCCACTGGCGCTCCAGCCAGCTGAACAGCAGCCCGTGCGGCGCGGGCAACTGGCCCAGCAGCTGCTGGTCGTCGGCGCTGAGCCAGTCCCAGCCGTCGGCTGCCTCCAGCAGGATGCGCGCCAGCCGATCCTCGCGCCGCACGATGCCGCCGGGCGATGGGGCGCCGCCTGCACTGGCGCTGCTGCCGCTCTGGCGCGGGCGCCTGAATGGGCGGCGGGGGCTAGGGCTGAAATGGTCGCTGCCGCTGCTGGCCTCGGCGTCGTTGTGATCCAAGGGCGGCGGCTCGGCGCTGTAGGCGGTGCGCGCGGTGCTGCGGTGCTGGCCGTGCCCGCCGTGTCCATGTGCGCCAGCGGCGGCCTGCTGCTGCCACAGCTGCCCGAGTTCCTGTGCCTGCAGCCGCACCTGTTGCGCCAGCTCGGGCAGCAGCTGGCGCTTGAGCGCGCCGTCGGGCATGGCGTGCCACAGCGGCTGCGCCTGGCTGGCCAGGCGGGCGCGGCCTTCGGCGGTGGCCAGGTCGCAGTCGGTGGCGGCCACTTCCAGCAGGAAGCGGCTCAAGGGCGTGGCTTGCTGCACCAGCGTGGCAAAGGCGTCGGCGCCGTGCTGGCGGATGTAGCTGTCGGGGTCGTGCTCGGGCGGCAGGAACAAGAACTTGAGGCTGCGCGTGTCGCTGGCCCAGGGCAGGGCGGCTTCCAGCGCCTTGCGCGCGGCGCGCCTCCCGGCGGCATCGCCGTCAAAGCTGAACACCACGGCATCGGTGCAGCGCAGCAGCTTGCGCAAGTGGTCGGCGGTGCAGGCCGTGCCCAGCGTGGCCACCGCGTTGGCAAAGCCCAGTTGCGCCAGCGCCACCACGTCCATGTAGCCTTCGGTCACCAAGGCGTAGCCGCTGTGGCGGATGGCGTTGCGGGCCTCAAACAGGCCGTACAGCTCGTGCCCTTTGCTGAACACCGGCGTTTCGGGCGAGTTCAGGTACTTGGGTTCACCGTGGTCCAGCACCCGGCCACCAAAGCCGATGCACTCGCCCTTGAGGTTGCGGATCGGGAACATGATGCGGTCGCGGAAGCGGTCGTAGCGTTTGCCTTCGCCGCTGTGGCCTTCCGCCGCTTCGGGCGCAATCACCAGACCGGCCTCGGTCAGCAGCGGGCTCTGGTAGTCGGGCAGCGCGGTGGACAGAAAACGCCAGCCCTCGGGCGCGTAGCCCAGACCGAAGGTCTTGGCCACCTGGCCCGACAAGCCACGGCCCTTGAGGTAGGCAATCGCCCGCTGTGACTGGCGCAGCTGCTGCTGGTACGCCTTGGTGGCCTGTTCCAGCACGCCGGTCAAGGTTTGCTGGCGCTGGCGTTGTTCGGCTTCGCGGGCGCGCTCCTGGGGCGATTGCTCGTCCTGCGGCACCTGCAGCCCGGCCTGCTGCGCCAGGTCCTGCACCGCCTCCACAAAGCCCATGCCGGTGTGCTCCATCAAGAAGCCAATGGCATTGCCGTTCTTGCCACAGCCAAAGCAGTGGAAGAACTGCTTGACCGGGCTGACGCTGAACGAGGGCGACTTCTCGCCGTGGAACGGGCACAGGCCCATGAAGTTGGCGCCGCCTTTTTTCAGCGGCACGTAGCGGCCCACCACCTCGACGATGTCGGTGCGGGCCAGCAGCTCCTGCAGGAAAGACTGGGGAATGCTCATGTGCGCCGCCGCCTGCTAGATCGCCACGACCTGGTTCTTGCCGTTGTCCTTGGCCACGTACATGGCCTGGTCGGCGCGGTTGATGACGTTGCGCCCGGTCTCGCTGGGGTGCCACAGCGTCACGCCCGCGCTGAAGGTGATGAGGATGCGGTGCGTTCCCTGCAGGAACAGCTGCTTGGTCAGCTCGCGCTGCAGGTTGCGCAGGATGGCGACGCCTTCTTCCAGCGCGGTATCGGGCAGCACAATGACGAACTCCTCGCCGCCGTAGCGCGCCAGCGTGTCGGCCGGGCGCAGCGCGCGCTTGACGACCTGGGCCAGGTGCTGCAGCGCGGCGTCGCCGGTGTCGTGGCCGTGGCGGTCGTTGATGAGCTTGAAGTCGTCCAGGTCCAGCGCCGCCAGGCAGATCGGGCTCTGCAGCCGCTCGGCGCGGTTGAGCTCGCGCTGCACCACTTCTTCCAGCCCGCGCCGGTTCAGGGTGCCGGTCAGCAGGTCGTAGCGCGCCAGGCGGCTGGCCTCGTCGAGTTCCTGCTGCAGCCGCACCACCTCGGCCTCGGCGGCGTCGGTGCGCTGGCGCAGCTGCTGCAGCTCGTCGCTGATGCGCTGGGTGTCGAGCGCCATGCCGCGCGTGGCGTGCAGCGCGGCCTCCAGCACCGGGGCCATGTCGGCCATGTCGGTCACGTTCTCCAGCGCCTGCGCGCAGTGCTCCAGCGTGTCGCGGTAGTGGCCGTTGTGCTCGTTCATCTGTGCCAGGCGCTCCACAAAGGTGGCCAGTGTGGTCTTCATCTCGGCCTGGGCCTGGGCCATGCGCTCGCGCGTGTTGGCCTGCTTGTGGACTACGTCCTTGAACTGGCGCGTCAGCGCGTCGAGCTGGCGCACCGTCAGCGGCTGCTCGGCCGCTTGCACCAGCGCCTGCATGTGCGACACCAGCCAGGGCTGGTCGGGGCTGAGGGTGGCGATGTTGTCCCATACCAGGCGCAGCAGGCCCAGCAGCCCGCTCTTGACCAGGCGCTGCTCCTCGGCCGCAAACGAGAGCCGGAACGCAAAGTCGGCCAGCAGCTTGCGCAGCGCGGGCAGGTACTTGTCGCCCAGGCGCAGGTAGTCGGTGAGCTGCTCGGCCTTTTCCAGCAGCTTGGCGTCGTCGTTGCCCACGGCGGGCAGGGCAAATTCCACAATGCGCGCCATCTGCTCCAGCAGCTCGCGCGGCAGCACTTCCTCGTCGCGCGTCACGATGGCAGGGCCGCCGTTGCCCGCCGCGCCAGCCGCTGGCGCCTGCAGGTCCAGGTACGACACCAGCGCCTTGTGCAGGTCGCCCCAGTTGTGCATGCGGATGCCCGCGTCCAGCCGACGCTTGAGCTGCACCTGGCTGGGGGTGTGGCTGGGCAGGGCGTCCACCAGCTGGCGCCAGTTCTCCAGCGGAAACGGCTTGAGTGGCTTGGTGCCTGCGGTCTCGTGGTAGGCCGCCTGGAAATTGTCGGGGGTGGGGGGCAGGTTGCGTGCGGTCAGCAGTTTGACCGCGTCGCGGGCAATTTCATGGGGCGTACGTGCGGACATGGAAATGAAAAATGGCGGCCATGCAAAGGCCGCCATCTTATTGCAGGAAAACCTCTATGTTACCCGCCGTATCGCTGGGTCACTTGTAGCCCACGCGGTCGAGCATCTGCTGCACCTTGGTCAGGTTCTTGGCCACCACGCCCAGCGGGATGGTCTCGGGCTTGAAGCTGTCGCCGCCCATGGCGGTGATGGCCGGGTTGCTGACCTTCACGCCCTTGGCGGCCGGGAATTCATTGTTGCCGTTGGCAAAGTATTCCTGCGCAAACGGGCTGGCCAGGTATTCCATGAACTGCACGGCGTTGTCGCGGTGCTTGGCGTGCTTGGCCACGGCGGCGCCGGCAATGTTGACGTGGGTGCCACTGGTGCCCTGGTTCGGGAACACGACGCGCACCTTCTCGGCCACTGCGCGGTCGGCGGGCTTGTCGGACTTGAGCAGGCGCGCCAGGTAGTAGGTGTTGGTCAGCGCCACACCGCATTCGCCCGAGGCCACGGCCTTGATCTGGTCGGTGTCGCCGCCCTTGGGTGCGCGCGCCATGTTGTCCACCAGGCCCTTGAGCCAGGCTTCGCCCTTGGCGTCGCCCAGGCGCTCCACCACGGTGGCAAACAGTGACAAGTTGTAAGGGCTGGAACCGGAGCGGCTGCAGAAGAGTCCCTTGAGTTTGGGGTCGGCCAGCTGTTCGTAGGTGGCCACGTCGCTGGCCTTGACGCGCAGCGGGTCGTACACCACCACGCGGGCGCGGGTCGAGAAGCCCGTCCAGCTCACGCCGTCCTTGGTGGGCGTGGCGCGCAGGTTGGCCGGGATGGCGGCATCAAGCTTGGCCGACTGGATGGGCTGGAACAGGCCTTGGGCGTCGGCTTGCGCCATGCGGGCGGCATCGACCAGCAGGACCACGTCGGCGGGCGAGGCCACACCTTCGGCGCGCAAACGGGCCACAATCCCGGCGTCGTCCGAATCCACGCGGTTGATGGTGATGCCGGTGGTCTTGGTGAAGGCACTGTAGAGCGCCTCGTCGGTCTGGTAGTGGCGCGCGGAGTAGAGGTTGAGCACTTTTTCGGACGTCTGGGCGTGCGACGGGCTGGCGGCGGTGCCCAGCGTGGCCACGGCGGCCAGACAACGCAAGGCGGTGGAACGGTGCAGCGACATCAAGGATTCTCCTGTAAACGGTGGGGTCGGCGTCAACGGTGTGCCGGAAAGGCTGTGCTGGGATGGATACTATCATAAACACGAATCATTCTTATTGAGGAAACGATGCAACAACATGTAAATGCGGCCGGTGCGCCCAGCGCCTGGAGCCGGCGGGCCTGGTGCCTGGGGCTGGGCGTGGCGGCGCTGGAGCTGGCGGGCTGCGCCAGCACAGGGATTTTGGGCGGCGGCAATGTGCCCCCGCCGGTGGTGGCCCGCTTGCGGGCGCCACGCATCGGGCTGGCGCTGGGCGGTGGCGCCGCGCGTGGCTTTGCCCACGTCGGCGTGATCCAGGTGCTGGAGCAGCACGGCATCCGGCCCGACCTGGTGGTGGGCACTTCGGCCGGCAGCCTGGTGGCGGCGCTGTACGCCAGCGGCAAGAGCGCCACCGAGCTGGAGCAGACCGCGCTGCAGATGGAGGAAGCCGCCATCACCGACTGGATGCTGCCGCTGTTCAACCGGGGCGTGCTCAAGGGCGAGGCGCTGGCGCGCTACGTCAACCGCCAGGTGCAGAACAGGCCGCTGCAAAGCATGAAGCTGCCGCTGGGCATCGTCGCCACCGATCTGGCCAGCGGGCAGGGCGTGCTGTTCCGGCGTGGCGACACCGGCACCGCCGTGCGCGCGTCCAGCGCTGTGCCGGGCGTGTTCATGCCGGTTCCCATCAACGGGCGCGAGTACGTCGATGGCGGTTTGGTGGCCCCTGTGCCAGTGCAGCAGGCGCGCGAGATGGGCGCCGAGGTGGTGATCGCGGTCGATATCTCCAGCGCCCCCGAGGGCGAAAGCACCAGCGACGCGCTGCGCGTGATGCTGCAGACCTTCACCATCATGGGCCAGAGCATCAACCGTTACGCGCTGGCCGAGGCCGATGTGGTGGTGCGACCGGCGCTGGTGGGCGTGGGCAGTGCCGATTTCGGTGCGCGCCAGCGCTCCATCGTGGCCGGGCGCGAGGCCATGCAGGCCGCGCTGCCGCGTGTGCGCCAGCAGCTGCAGGCCAAACGCCAGCCCGAGACCGGCACCGCCCGCAACGGCTGAACAGCCCAACGCGCCCAAGCCGCCAGCGGCGCGTTACACTTCGCGCTGGGTGTCAAGCGCGTTCTGGCTTGGCAGGTTCATGCGCAGGTCGGGCCGCCGCGCGGTTTTTTTACGCCCTGCATTGCCATGAACTCTCCAACCCTGATCCAGATGGCGGGTGCTGTCCTGTTCGGACTGGCCGTCCTGCACACCTTCTCCACCAAATTCTTCGAGCAACTGGCCCACACCCGGCCCCGCCACGCCGGTATCTGGCACCTGCTGGGCGAGGTGGAGGTGGTGTTTGGCTTCTGGGCCATGGTGCTGGTGCTGTTCATGTTTGGCGTCAGCGGCCAGGCCGAGGCCGTGGCCTACCTGGAGTCGCGCAACTTCACCGAGCCGCTGTTCGTGTTTGCCATCATGGTGGTGGCGGGTACGCGGCCCATTTTGCAGTTTGCGGGTGACGGTGTGCGCACCCTGGCCCGCTACATGCCCATGCCCACCGGCATGGCGCTGTACTTCCTACTGCTGGCGTTCGTGCCGCTGCTGGGTTCCTTCATCACCGAACCCGCCGCCATGACGCTGGCCGCGCTGATGCTGCGCGACACCCTGTTTGCGCGCGAGGTGTCGGATCGCCTCAAGTACGCCACGCTGGGCGTGCTGTTTGTCAACATCTCGATCGGCGGCACGCTGACCCCCTTTGCCGCGCCGCCGGTGCTGATGGTGGCCGCCAAGTGGAACTGGGACATCTGGTTCATGGTCGCCACCTTTGGCTGGAAGGCCTCGGTGGCGGTGGCTTTCAACGCGGCGGTGGCCACGTGGCTGTTCCGCCGGGAGCTGGGCCATGTGGCCCAGGTGACCGCCCCTGCCGACGCGCAGGACGGTCGGCCCGCTGCTGCGCCGGTGCCTTGGACGGTGGTGGCCATCCACCTGCTGTTCCTGGTGCTGGTGGTGGTGTTTGCGCACCACCCGGTGGTGTTCCTGGGGTTGTTCCTGTTCTTCCTGGGCTTCACCACCGCTTACCAGCGGCACCAGAACCCGCTGATCCTGCGCGAGGCGCTGCTGGTGGCGTTCTTTTTGTCGGGCCTGGTGGTGTTGGGCGGGCTGCAGCAGTGGTGGCTGGAGCCGGTGCTGATGGGCATGGACGCCAACACCGTGTTCTTCGGTGCCACCGCGCTCACCGCCATCACCGACAACGCCGCGCTGACCTATTTGGGTTCGCTGGTGGAGGGCCTCAGCCCCGACTTCAAGACCGCGCTGGTGGCCGGTGCCGTCACCGGCGGTGGCCTGACCCTGATTGCCAACGCCCCCAACCCGGCGGGCGCCTCCATCCTGAAGGATAAGTTCTCCGACGGCGCCATCCAGCCGCTGGGCCTGCTGCTGGCGGCATTGCCGCCCACCTTTGTGGCGGTGCTGGCGTTCCGGGTGTTGTAAAAAAAGCCCCGCACAGGGCGGGGCACATAGGCAGGCAACATTCTCAACAGTTGCCTGTCTTTGTAGTTTATGTTGTTTTGCGCCCGATCAAGCTGTGTTTGATGGACTGCAGCTTGGCAGCGGTTTCCGGATCGTTGGAGCCGTTACGGATGCCTTGACGCACAAAGACAAACAGCAGCAAGGCAAAGTCTGAACCCAGCGTGGCCAGGACGGCAATCAGGGCTTTCTTGGGCTTGCTCTTGCGTTCCGGGGGCTGGGCGGCATCAACGATCTGGATCACCGCGCCTTCACGGCTTTCGTCTACCTTGGCAATCTCGTACTGTTTGGCAAACAGCTCGAACAGGCTTTCCTGGTACTTGAATTCGCGGTAGCGGCCCACGTAATCGTCCGAGGTGCCTGTGGACGTATCGTCCTGGGCGGCCTTGCTCAGCTGGCTGCGCAGGGCCGACAGTTCCAGCATCGCTTGCTTGAACTCAGGAGCGGCCTCGGTCAGGTAGCCGCGCATGCTGGCCACTTTGACCTCTTGCGCCGTCACGGCCGCCTGCAACTTGGCCACGCCTTCCAGGGCTGCCTGCGGGCTGGACTTGAGGGTGTTACCGCTGACACCGGTGGCCTTGAGAGCGCGTTCAGCAGCTATCAATTTGGCCTGGGTCTTTTGCAGCTGTTTCTCAAAGAACACCCGGCGCTGCTGCGCTTCCGTGACCGCCAGGCGGCCGAGCAGGGTGGTCAATTCCTGCACGTAGGCGTTGGCCACTTCAGCGGCAAAGGCGGGATCCTTGTCGTCGAAGTCCACCGTAATCAGACCGTCCTTGCCGCTGCTGATACGGCTTCGGCTTTCCAGTGTTTTACGCGCGTCTTCCTTGAATTCCGCCTCGTAGCGTTCCATGAGCTTGAAACGGTCGATCAGCGCGTCCTCGACCGCACGGCTTTGCAGGAACGCCACAAACTGGTCGTTGGGGTTTTTCAGCCCGGTGGCCGCACCCGCCAGGCCACCCAGCGCGCCCACGCTTTGCAGCATGGAAGCCGCCGCGCTTTGCTGTTGCTGCGGTGGCAAAAACTGGGTGCTGGCGGTAAAAGTAGGCGGAATCAGGAAGCTTGCCCCCAGCGCCACCAGCCCCACCACCAGCGGGCCCAGGATGAGCAGGCGGATGTTCTCCGCCACGGTCTGCAGCAAGTCCAGCAGGCTGATTTCGTCGTCGTCAACGGTGTGTTGTTCGGTCATGTCAGACGCTACTGGATTTAGTTGATATTGTTAATGGTCTTGAGTGCGGCAGCGCCCAAGCCAAACTGGTAGAGGATGCTGGTCCAGTCCTTGGCGCCTTCGACAAAGCGGCTGTAGCCACTGCGGCGGTCGACTTTTTCCGGCACAAAGATGGTGTCGCCCGGGAACACGGCCTGGCTTTGCAGGCCCGAACCCATGCCCCACAGGGTGCGCGCGTTGCTGCGCGCGGCGGATTCGACGCTGCCGTTGGCGCGGATGATCATCAGGCCATCCAGATCGGCGTCGCGCGTGATGCCGGCGCGGTCCAGGTAGTCGCCCACGGTATCGCTGGCGCGGTGCATGAACGCGGTTTCGGCCAGCACCGCCCCCATGACGCCCACAAAATCGGGCGAACTGGGGATCTGGATGCGGTCACCGCCCTCTAGTAGCCAGGGTCGTCAGGGCCAGCAGGGTGGCGCGTTTAAATTGTTTCATGAAAAAACTCCTTTGAGGGGTTGGACAGAAAATTCACGCAGCGGTCACTGCGGAATAGGGAAAGGCCAGGGTATGTTCCTTGCCCATGATTTCCAGCAGCACAAGTATACGGTTACTGGCGGCCATTTTGACCAAACCTTGCAATTGTGTAAATGGCCCTTGTGTAATATGCACCAACGTGCCAGGTTGCAGCCCCGCCAGTTCGGCCACGTCGGTCTGGTGCTGTTGCTCCAGCCATTGGGCGATCTGACAGAGTCTGGTGTGGGTGAGGCGGGCAGGCTCGTGACCGAAGGCCACCAGCTTGCTCACGCCGGTGGTGGACTTGATGGGCGCGATCGACTGCTGCGCTGAGCTGGGACGGGCAAAGACGTAGCGGGGAAACAGGGTCTCAAACTTGAATGGGGTCTCTTGGCGGGCCTTGCCCACCACCTTGAGGGTGGGGCACCACGCTTCGTAGTTTTGCCGCAACAGGTGTTCCACCACCAGTGCCTCTGAGCGTGGCTTGGTATAGACCAGGTACCACGGCGCTTGCAGCTCGCTTTGCAGCACTTGGTCAGTGTCGTATGAAATCAAGCAAACTCCGTTGTGTGGTGGATCTCAGCCCTTCTTGGTCACGCTGCTGGCGGTGTTTTGGGCGGCGGCCAGGGCGGCGTGGGTGGTCTGTTGGGCCGATTCGAGGGCGGTGTTGGTCAGCTTGTGCTGGTTGGTCTCGGTCACTTCCGACGCTTTCTTGACCGCTTGCTGCACCGAGGCCATGGCGCTGGCTGCGGTGTTGATGGCGTTGCGCATCACGCCCACCGCCGTTTCGCTGCCCGCCGGGGCGTTGCGCGACACGTTGTCCACCAGCGCCATGAAGCGGCCCTGGAAGTCGGCGGTCTGATCCTCGGTGGCCTTGGCAAATTCGGCGCCGGTGCTGGAGGCGATCTCGTACAGCTGACGGCTGTAGGCGGTGGCCTTCTCGGCCAGCGGCTGCATCAGCGAGGCCTGCAGGGCCAGCAGCTCCTGCGCGTCCTTGACGCTGAGCAGCGACTGCGCGTTGGCGGCCGATTCGGCCAGCGCGGCGCGGCCAGCCTGCAGGTTGAGCTCCACCAGCTTCTCGATGCCTTCAAACGCCTTCTGGGTCAGACCGAACAGGGTTTCGAGGTTGGCTTTTTGCGCGGCGATGATTTGGTCGGTGGTCAGCATGGCGTGTTGCTCCTGTTCGGTCATGGTGTCAGGGTTGAAAGTGAGGATCAAGGCGGTGCTGCAGTGTAGCATGCTTTTTGATTATAGGCAAGGGCCGCAAAATGCCCAAATCGACCACAATATCGGGCGTGAAAGCCTACTACGCCGACCATTTTGTGCTGCCCCTGCCCGAAGGGCACCGTTTCCCGATGTCCAAGTACGCGCTGCTGCGCCAGCGCCTGCAGGCCGAGCTGCCCGGCATAAATTTGCACGAGGCCCTGCCCGCCAGCGACGGCGAGCTGGCGCTGGTACACGCGCCGGCCTACATCCAGGCGGTGCAGCACGGTGGCCTGACGCCACAGCAGCAGCGCGAGATCGGTTTTCCGTGGAGCCCGGCGATGGCCGAACGCGCGCGCCGCTCGGTGGGCGCCACGCTGCAGGCGTGCCGCTCCGCGCTGTGGGCGGGCGAGGGCGTGGCCGCCAACCTGGCTGGGGGCACTCACCACGCCTACGCCGACCAGGGCAGCGGCTTTTGCGTCTTCAACGACGTGGCGGTGGCCGCGCGCCTGATGCAGACCGAATGGGCGCGCCAGCAGGCCCGGCGCGGGCAGCGCCACGGCCCTGGCCTGCCGGTTGCGGTGGTGGATGTGGATGTACACCAGGGCAACGGCACCGCGCACATCTTCCGCAACGACCCGAGCGTGTTCACGCTGTCGCTGCACGGGGCGCGCAACTTCCCGTTCCACAAAGAGGCCAGCGACGTGGACATTGAGCTGCCCGACGGCTGCACCGATGGCCCGTATTTGGAAGCCCTGCGCCACGCGCTGGACGAGCTGGAGCAACGCTGCCAGCCGGGGCTGATCCTGTACCTGGCCGGGGCCGACCCGCACAAAGGCGACCGGCTGGGCCGCCTGCACATCAGCACCGACGGCATGGAAGCGCGCGACCGCTGTGTGCTGGACTGGGCCTGGCAGCGGCGCATTCCGCTGGCCATGTGCATGGGCGGCGGCTATGGCCACGACATGGCCACCACCGTGGCGGTGCAAGTCAACACCTACCGCGTGGCGTGGGAGTACTGGCGGCGCTGGCACAATGGTGCTGGCCGCATCTGAGCCGTATGGCGGCGGCCTCCACCCGAACCACATCCTGCCCCAGGAGACCCCCGCACCATGCCCGATTCCGCCGCTTTTGTTGCTCCCGATGCCACCCCCGCGCCCACGCTCGACGCCTTGCAGCGCCCGCAGGTGACCGACCCCGCCAGTGTCGATGCCGCCCTGCTGGGCCGCCGCTCGGTGCGCGCCTTCTTGCCGCAGCCGGTGCCGCGCGGGTTGCTGACCCATGTGCTGGAGTTGGCCAGCAGCGCACCGTCGGGCACCAACACCCAGCCGTGGCGGGTGTACGTGCTGCAAGGGACCAGCCGCGACGCGCTGGTGCAGCGTGTGTGCGCGCTGGAAGACGACATCCGCGCCAACCCGGAATTGGCGCACAACTTCCCGGAGCCCTATGATTACTACCCCGCACAGTGGGTCAGCCCCTACATCGACCGCCGCCGCGCCAACGGCTGGGGCCTCTACGGTTTGTTGGGCATCACCAAGGGCGACAAGGATGCCATGTACGCGCAGCAGCTGCGCAACTTTCAGTTCTTTGGCGCGCCGGTGGGCCTGATGGTCACCATCGACAAGGTGATGGGCCGTGGCTCGCTGCTGGATTGCGGCATGTTTTTGCAAAACCTGATGGTGGCGGCGCGCGCGCACGGCTTGGACACCTGTGCCCAAGCGGCTTGGAACCGTTACGCCCAGGTGGTGCTGCCGCACGTGGGCGCGGGCGACAACGAGATGTTGGTGTGCGGTATGTCGCTGGGTTACGCCGACCCGGCGCAAGTGGTCAACACCTTCCAGACCCCGCGTGAGCCGGTGGCTGCTTTCACCCACTGGCTGGATTGATGGTATTTTGAATGTGATTTTCTGATTGTTGTGTAGAATCGAAAAAAGCATGGGTTGTAGTCACCGAAAGGGGTGTAGCAGCCCGTTGGTTATCAAACCAAAAGGGTGTACAGCACATACTTTTTCCAAAATATGTTTGTGTTATACACCTGATTTTTAAATGGATATGCACCGTTTTCGGTGTTTACTGTACGTTAGGTGTCACAACAGAGGGAATGCCATGCCAAGAATATCAATACAAAGCAATGTCGCTTATCTACTTGCACTTATGGTCTTGTCGCCGATCGCCATCGCTGACATTAGGAGCGCCACCGGTAAGCCACTCCTGGACTTTTATACGGTTTATGGCGCTATCGACTCCGTGAGAATCATCAACGAACTGTGCAACACGAAGTTTCCGCGATACAAAAAGCAGAATGACCACGCCTATAGTCTATGGCGGTCAAGAAACAAGGAGTTCATTTACAAGGTTGAGCAATATAACCATGCAATCGTGACGAAAACCTCAAAAGGAAATGAGGCTTCATATCAAAAGCAAATGCTTGAGACCGCACAAACATATGAACGGAACAAGGCAGCCATGCACAAGATGTTTTCCGATTACGGCGAAACAACATACCACGCCACATGTTCAGCCTATCGAGAATACACAGAATCTGAAAAAGCTGATTTTCCGAATTACTACAAAGAGCACATGCAAGTATTTGAGAACTATTGGCGCAACAAAAAATAAGGAGCGATCATGTCAGCTTTCATGGTCACCATGCTGCAAGCCATCACAATCGGAATTGGTTTGGCGATAGGCTATTTTTTCAACAAATCCAGTTTGAAACTTTGGCGAGTGTTTGTCGGATTCTTGGTCGGTTTTGTTGTCAGTTGGGTTGCGGGTGTAATACTTTGGGCATTCGTGTTCATGTCAAGCAATCCGAATGCTGCAATAGTGGCCGGAATGCCAAAATCATTTCTATTTGCCATTGTTGGTGGTTGCATGGGCGTTTATTTTGGTAGGCGCAAGGCGAAACTTCAAACACCTAACCCGGCAGTCCACACGGACGCTGCGCGATAAAGCCGCGCAGCGCCGGTGACTTCTACGTTAGGTGCCACATTTCATGAAAGTTGAATCGCTTGCAGAGAATCTTTTTTTCACAACTGTACGCATAGATACAGTTGCACCAAATGGAAATACAGGGTCTGGCACTGGTTTTTTGTGTGTTCATAAAATCAGCGAAGACAGACATGCTGCATTTGTCGTTACTAACAAGCACGTTGTTAATGGAGCAATTAAAGGCTGGCTGACGTTCCAACAAAGAAAGGATGATCAACCTAATCTTGGCTCCGGTTTCAAATTAGAAATTAATGACTGGCAGAATTCTTGGTACGGCCACACATTACCTGACATAGACATAGCTATCACACCTTTCCTCCCTCTAGAGGCCCATATAAAAGAACAATACAAGGTTGACTTGTTCTATCGATACATACCCACGGACTCGATTCCAACCGCCGAACAAATCCAACAGCTTGACGCTATCGAGTCTGTCACCTTCATTGGATACCCAAATGGAATATGGGACAGCAAAAATCTTTTACCAGTTGCAAGGCGGGGAACTACGGCGAGTCCAATAGCTATCGACTTTGAAAACACGCCACGGTTTATTATTGATGCATCTGTGTTTGGTGGCTCAAGTGGAAGCCCTGTATTCATTCTCAACCAGGGTATCTACTCAGACAAACAGGGAAACTCTACTGTGGGATCGCGAGTCCTTTTTGTTGGAGTCGTTGCCGCAGTATTTTACAGAACCAGCCTAAATGAAATAATTGCAGTGCCTATTCCAACTCAAACACGACCAATGGCCGAACAGAAGGAAATGATCGATTTGGGAATAGTATTCAAAGCAAGAACAGTAGTGGAAACAATTGAGAGTTTCATTAAAGTGCATGGTGTCACCTAACAAATGGTTCAAATCGTTCGCTTTGCTCACTGGGACGGGCTAAAGCCCGCCCCTTAACCAAACGTTAGGCACCTTATTTATGAACAAATTTCATGTTCTTGCCCCTTGTGTGGTTGCTTGACTGGAGTCTCTCCTTCTGGGTTAGAGGGTGTATGCCGTACCATTCGCATCCCGCGTCTGTTTGACGTGGTATCTTTTTTTGACAGGAAACACTCCATGACGATGACCACCACCCCTTCCGGGTTGCAATACGAAGACACCATTCCCGGCACGGGCGCTGTGGCCCAAGCTGGGCAGCACGTGTCGGTGCATTACACCGGTTGGCTCTACAACAACGGTGCCGCTGGTGCCAAGTTCGATTCCAGCAAAGACCGTGGCCAACCGTTCCAGTTTCCGCTGGGTGCGGGCCACGTTATCAAGGGTTGGGACGAAGGTGTGCAAGGCATGGCCGTGGGCGGCACGCGCCGTTTGGTGATTCCGGCCAACTTGGGCTACGGTGCCCGGGGTGCCGGTGGTGTGATTCCGCCCAACGCCACGCTGCTGTTTGAAGTGGAACTGCTGGCCGTGTAATTGTGCAGGCCTAGCCCGGATATTTCACCATAGCCCGTAGAAATGAGGACGACATTGCCCTTGAAATGCCCGAACATCGAGGTATCGAATCTGGATGAGAGGACGGGCAATGCCGAAACCAAACTGTACACCGCAAACAACTGCCGATGAGGTTGGCGTGATTGATTTTGGCCGACTGGGCCGACGCAAGATCGAGGGCCGCTTCGATGGCGGCAGCA
>NZ_NWBQ01000096.1 GCF_002837135.1 Macromonas bipunctata
CACGACCGACTACGGGCCGTCCCGGCCTGATCGCTCGAACCTCGGGCTGAACCCCGAGGCTTGCCGCTCAATCTGGGTCAAGGTCACCAACAACCTGCAGCAGGTGCTCAGGGCCGAGGACACGCTGGCGCGCATGGGCGGCGACGAGTTTGTCGTCATCCTGTCCGACATCGGCACGCCCGAGGAATGCACGCTGATCCTGGACCGCATCCTGGCCGCTGCGCGCCAGACCGTGGTGCTGGAAGGCCACCCCCCCATCCAGATATCGGCCAGCGTGGGCGTGAGCCTCTACCCGGCCGACAACGCCGACCCCGACACCCTGCTGCGCCACGCCGACCAGGCCATGTACCTGGCCAAACAGGCGGGCAAGAACCGCTACCAGTTGTTCGACCCTGAAATCGACCGCCAGGCCCAGCTGCACCGCCTGCAGCTGGAATGGCTGCGCCAGGCGCTGCTGCAGCGGCAGTTCGTGCTGTTCTACCAGCCCAAGGTGGACCTCATCAACGGCCAGGTGCTGGGCGTGGAGGCCCTGATCCGCTGGCAGCACCCCACGCAAGGGCTGCTGGCGCCCGGTGCCTTTTTACCCTACGTGCAGGGCAGCGAGCTGGAACAGCACCTGGGCGAATGGGTGATCGAAACGGCGCTGGCGCAGGCCACCGTCTGGCGCCAGTCGGGGCTGCACATGCAGGTCAGCGTCAACATCAGCGCCAACCATCTGCTGCAACCGGGCTTCTGCCAGCAACTTGGCGCGGCCCTGGCCCGCCACCCCGACGTGGCCCCCGACCAGTTCGAGCTGGAAGTGCTGGAGACCGCCGCCATCAGCGACATGGCGCAGGCCGCCGCCATCCTGCACCAGTGCAAGGCGCTGGGCGTCAAGTTTGCGCTGGACGACTTTGGCACCGGCTACTCGTCGCTCACGTACCTGCGCAAGCTGCCGGTGGACACGCTCAAGATCGACCAAAGCTTTGTGCGCGACATGCTGACCGACAGCGACGACCTGGGCATCGTGGAGGGCGTGATACGGCTGGCCAACGCCTTCCAACGCCACGTGATTGCCGAAGGCGTGGAAACCCTGGCGCACGGCACCGCGTTGCGCGAGCTGGGTTGCCGCTTTGCCCAGGGCTACGGCATTGCCAAGCCCATGGCCGCCGAGCAGATTCCCACCTGGTGCGCCACCTGGGCGCTGGAGCCCAGGCCCTGAGACCCTACCCAGCAGCGGGCTCAGGCCATCACAGCACGCGCAGCAGCAGCGTCGGCTTGAAGCCGAAACTGGCGTCCTTGCCCTTGCGCCCACGCGCCTGGCCAGCGTGGTTGAGGCTGCGGATCTCCAGCACCTCCTCGCGCGGCTTGCCGCCCCGGCCCACGCCGTCGATGCGCACGCTGCGCGCGTACGCCACCGCGCCCAGCAGGCGGTCGCCTTCGTCCAGGCCCATCAGCATCAGGCCGCGCCCGCCCTTGGGCTGGTGCTTGACCTCGTCCAGCGCAAACGTCAGCAGGCGCCCGCCCACCGATACACAACACACATGCGTGGGCGGCACATCGGTGGCCAGCAGCGCGGGCGAGCACAACGTTTCGTCCGCGTTGAGCGTGACGAAGGCCTTGCCCGCCTTGTTGCGCGCGAGCAAGTCCTGCAGCTGCACCACAAAGCCATAGCCGCCGGAGCCGCTGAGCAGCAAGCGCGTGTCCAGCGCCCCGGCCAGGTAGTACTGCGGCTGCGTGCCCGCCTCCAGCTCGATCAGCGTGGTGATGGGCTGGCCATCGCCCCGGCCTCCGGGCAAACTGGCCACGGGCACCGAATACACCCGCCCATTGCTGCCCAACACCACCAAGTGGTCCACCGTGCGGCACTCGAACGTGCCGTGCAGCGCATCCCCCGCTTTAAAAGTGAAGACCGCCGCGTCGTGCCCATGCCCGCCGCGCGTGCGCACCCAGCCCTTGGCCGACACCACCACCGTCACCGGCTCGTCCACCACCTTGATCTCGGCCACGGCTTTTTTCTCGGCTTGGATGAGCGTGCGGCGCGCATCGCCAAAGGTCTTGGCATCGGCCTCAATCTCTTTCACCATCAAGCGGCGCAGTGTGGCCGGGTTGGCCAAAATGTCCTCCAGCTTGGTTTGCTCGCCGCGCAACTCGCTGATTTCCTGCTCGATCTTGATGCCTTCAAGCCGTGCCAACTGACGCAAGCGGATTTCCAGAATATCGTCGGCCTGACGCTCACTCAAGTGAAAACGCGCCATCAGCGCCGGTTTGGGCTCATCGCTGTCTCGGATGATGGCAATCACCTCATCCAGATGCAGCAGCACCGTTTGGCGGCCTTCCAAAATGTGCAAGCGGTCCAGCACCTTGCCCAACCGGTGTTGGGTGCGGCGCGTGATGGTGGTCTGGCGGAACGCGATCCACTCGGTCAACATCTGGCGCAAACTCTTGGGCACCGGTTTGCCGTCCAGCCCAATCATGGTCAGGTTGATGGGGGCTGAAGTCTCCAAGCTGGTGTGCGCCAGCAGCGCCGTAATCAGCTCTGGCTGCGCCACGCTGCGGCTCTTGGGCTCGAACACCAACCGCACCGGCGCGTCCTTACTGGACTCGTCGCGCACCCCGTCCAGCACCGCCAGCATGGCCGCTTTGAGCTGGGTCTGCTCCTGCGTCAACGCCTTTTTGCCGCTCTTGACCTTGGGGTTGGTCAGCTCCTCAATCTCTTCCAACACCTTCTGGCTGCTCACACCGGGCGGCAATTCCGTCACCACCAGTTGCCATTGGCCACGGGCCAAATCTTCCACCGTCCAGCGCGCTCGCACTTTCAGGCTGCCGCGGCCCGTGCGGTAGGCCTCGGCAATGTCGCTGGCCGGGCTGATGATCTGACCGCCACCGGGGTAATCCGGCCCCGGTATCAGGCCGAACAGCTCGTCGTCGCCCAGGGCGGGGTTCTTCAGCAGCGCCACACAGGCCCCCGCCACCTCGCGCAGGTTGTGGCTCGGGATCTCGGTCGCCATGCCCACTGCAATGCCGCTGGCGCCGTTGAGCAAGGCAAACGGCAGGCGGGCGGGCAGCTGCCTGGGCTCCTGCGTGCTGCCGTCGTAGTTGGGAATGAAATCGACCGTGCCCTGGTCAATCTCGTCCAGCAGCAAACTGGTGATCTTGGCCAGCCGCGCCTCGGTGTAGCGCATGGCGGCAGCGCCATCACCGTCGCGGCTGCCAAAATTGCCCTGCCCGTCGATCAATGGATAACGCTGCGAAAAGTCCTGCGCCATGCGCACCAGCGCGTCGTAGGCCGCCGTGTCGCCGTGCGGGTGGTAGCGGCCCAGCACATCGCCCACCACGCGCGCGCTCTTGACCGGTTTGGCCGGCGTGTTGCCGCTGGGGCCGCTGTAACCCAACCCCATGCGCTGCATGGCGTACAAAATGCGGCGCTGCACGGGCTTCTGGCCGTCGCACACATCGGGCAAGGCGCGGCCCTTGACCACGCTCAGCGCGTACTCCAGGTAAGCGCGCTGGGCGTAGGCGGCCAGGCTGTCGGCGTTGTCCACCGGCTCGGCCACCGTCGAATCGTCAGAAAAAATAGGCAAATCAAGGCTCATGGGCGTATTGTCCACCGACACGGCCCGTCCACCGACACGCTACGCCCGACGGCGCTTGAACTTGCTTTTCACCGAAGCCTTGATCAACTCCAGCAGATCTTCCAGATCCTCAAGATCTTCATCCGGATCAAAATGCTTGGGCAACCCCAAGTGCACAGAAATTCCGTTCATCTCCAGCTTGATCGACACTGAAGGCCCAGAATCACCCGATGAACATCTGAAATAATCGGTTTCATCCCCTTCACCACCACCTGCACCAACCCCGTTCCAAGCCTCATTGCTGCCTTTGGCGATCCGGGCCACGGCAGCCAGAGAGTAGCGGGAATCGGGATCGTCTTCATCCACCCAGCCCCACTCAAAGCGGGCCTGCCCGCCACGCGAAGCCTTGATGTAACGCCCGAAACCGTACTCTTGTAGCGTTCTAAAGAAGATTTTTACATCTTCATCGTCTTCTATGCCAGCCTCGGCGCTGGTTTGCGCTAGGAGAGTCTCTGCGAGCGTCCGCTTTTTCTGCGCCCAGACATCAAACACTTTGCGAGCCACCAAGTTGTTCGCATACAGCGATCTCAGATCGTTTTTTTTATCTCTATCACTCATAAAGCAGGAAAATTTTTTTACCAAAAGGTGGGGTGAGCCTGCCGCCCCAAAAGGGCCATTGGCTTGGACGGAAGCAGCGTGGGCAAGGCCATGAACACCAACAAACCCAACTGGCCAAACCGTTTTAGAGAAGGTTGGCTACGCACATTTTGAACGCAACAACGTTAATCAGCGATGATTTTAGGTTATCATAACTTACGTAACAACGAAAACAGATTTTCTTCAACTCATAAACCTGAGCCAAACAAAAGTCGACTCTCACACCCAAACAACCCAGTCACAAAAAACCCACAAACACCATGCACACCACACACTCCCACGTCAACCCGCAACCCGTCACCCAAGAACCTGCCATGTTTCTGCACGAAGACCACCTGACCAAAGCCATCCTGCACCTCTTGACAACAGAACCCACGCTGCGCATCGCGACCGCCTTCATCGGCACCGGTGCCAGCCGCTTCATCGGCAGCCAATGCACAGATGCGAAGATCGTGTGCAACCTGAGCATGGGCAGCACCAACCCGCAAGAGATCGTCATGCTCATGCAGCGGTTCGGCAAAAGCAACGTGCGCCAAGTCAACAACCTCCACGCCAAGCTCTACATCGGTTCTGAGTATGCCATCGTCGGCTCGGCCAACATGTCCCACAACGGCCTGGGCTTCCAGCCCACCGCACTGCGCGAAGCGGGGTACATGTTCCCGCTGGAGCCATCCAGCCAGCATGGCAGCTTGGACTGGTTTGACCAACTGTGGAACGAAGCCCGTGAAATCACCGGAAAAGATCTGGAAAACGCGAAGGAAAAATGGAAGCGCCGGGACAAGAACCGGGACGGCGAGTGGAACTTCGACTCGCGGAATATCTGCCATTACGACTTTGACCGCGACGACTTCCCGCTGCTGGGCTGGTTGGGCAGCAGCGCACGGGAAATCATTGACAACACCCCCATCCATCCGGCACTGCTGAGTGGCTGGAGCAGCTTGCAAGAAGCGATCGATAGCGGCGTGGGCATTGAATGCGACAAAGACATCCACCACATTCAAAAAGACCGCTGGGTGTTGCGCTTCCAGCCCCGCACACATGCTCGCCTCCAGTGGGATCAATTGAGCGGCATCGTATTACCCGGCATCTGTCGCCACACCGGCGAAACCGAAGCCAAGTCCGTCGCGCTGGTCAAACAGGCCACCAATGGCGCTGGGCCGTTTGACATGGACAAGGCCACCACAGTGGCTTTTCAACAACTGCTTTTCCGCTCCGAAAAATACCAAGAACTGTGCAATAATGAATTCAAAGGCTGCTGGTTTGAACCTCGGCTGGAACTGATGCGGCAATTCTGGAAAGAGTTGCAATTAACAGCTCGTCGCCTCTCGAAATTTACCATCAAGGAGTAAAGCCGGCTTTGTTGCACAAAGCCATAACGGGACGGAATTCCCCTGACCCCAGACGGAGTTATGCCACGGCCACCGTGTCCGGGGTGCCCAGTTGCGTGAAGCGGTTGAGCAACGCCACGCGCACCTGCAACTCCGCCACCTGACGCTCGAACGTGCGTGCCATCACGCGCTCGCCCAAGCGCTTGAAGCAGTGCATCTTGGTCTCCACCAGACTGCGCCGGTGGTAGCCGCTCCAGCATTTCCAGATTTTGCGCCCCAGCCGCTGGCAGGCCCGTACCGCCTCGTTGCGCACGTGCATGCCACGCTTGTTGGCCTTGACCTTCCACAGCCGTGCGTTCTTGCGCGGCGGGATGATGGCTTGAGCATTGCGCTGGGCAATGGCTTCATGGCACGCCTGGGTGTCGTAGGCCCCATCAGCACAGACGCTGCCTATCTCCTCGTCTTCGGGTATCTGTGC
>NZ_NWBQ01000097.1 GCF_002837135.1 Macromonas bipunctata
CAATATTATTTACGGATAAATCCTAAGTGTTATTTTGTACCGATGTAAATGAAGCCGTCGCTCTTGTTGTTGTTGAGGCCCATGGCCATCAGTGTTCGATTTTGGTTGTCGTAGTAAGCGATTCCATTGACCGTTGTACCGCTTGCGAACGCACAATAGTTACCGGCAAAAGTAACACTTAAATTAAATACATTTTTACCCGATGGGCGTGGTGTGACCGTGCCTGAAATGGAGCAGTAAACATTGCCAGCAGTCAGTGCCCCGCTGTCACTGATAGAAACGGATGTAGACACAGGTGAAGATTCTGCTGTGGCACCGTAGCCGCTGAATGTGCCAGCAACGGCGGCCAATGAGGCGGGCTGATCGTACGTCGCACTGTATGTACCCGAGAAGCTGGTGCCATGTGACGTCGTCACACTCATGCTGTTCTTGCTGCTGACGGTGCCTGTGTAGCTGCCCGCTTGTGCTTTACCGTTGTAGAAATCAAGTCCAGTGCCAGCAAGGGTGGAGCCAGTAACAGACGTATTGCCATACAGGGCGCCGTCCAACGAACTGCCACTGAAGTAAAAGCCCCATGTTTCACCGTTTTCAAGCACAGCAATTCGTGCCTGTCGTCCGGTGGAAGTGGTTCCAACCCACAGACCTTCAGCCGTATTCGATGCTGTTTCAGTATTGGACGGGGTTGTTGCGTTGTCATCATCCTCACCGCCTCCACATGCTGCCAGTGCAGCGGCAATCGACAAAGTGGCAACCATCTTGAGCTTTTTCATATGTTTCCTTTGAGGTTTTCTCCGCGATTGTGCGGCAGACCACATTCTGCCTCAAATAGTCATTTATGGAATATTCTAAGAAGGAATACACGATGCGTGCGTGCCAGCGTCCATCTATCATCCAAACTACCAGCGGTTGCGCGTGGCCATGGTGTCTGCGCGCAAAGCTGCGGGGTTGACACAGGTAGAAATGGCGCAACGGCTCAACGTAGGTCAGTCTTTTGTGTCCAAAATGGAGCGCGGCGACAGCTACGTGGATGCCATGATGTTGGTGGAGTGGTGCTCTGCTTGCGGCATTTTGCCGGGGGTACTGCTTGATCCGTTGGTGTGGAGCTCCGCCGCACCAACGACCTGATCCGTGCCGTGTATCGCGCCTTGAAACCCCCGCCACCGCCCCCATGTGTGCAGGCGTTGTCTGGTGCGCTGCGCTGTTGACCGCCGTGCGCCCAGATTTGGTTCAACCGTTTACAACACCCTGTCCGAGACATGAGCACCCATCACGCATTTCAGGCCGAAGTGGCCCAGTTGCTGCACCTCGTCACCCACGCGCTGTACTCCAACAAGGAGATCTTCCTGCGCGAGCTGGTCTCCAACGCCTCCGACGCCTGCGACAAACTGCGTTTTGAAGCCCTCAACAACACCGCCCTGTACGAGGACGCGCCCAACCTGGAGGTGCGCGTGGCGTTTGACAAGGATGCCAAGACCCTGACGATCACCGACAACGGCATCGGCATGAGCGAGCAGGAGGCGATCGACCACCTGGGCACCATCGCCAAGAGCGGCACCAAGGACTTCATGAGCCGCCTGAGTGGCGACCAGAAGAAGGACGCGCAGCTGATCGGCCAGTTCGGCGTCGGTTTCTACTCTGGCTTCATCGTGGCCGACAAGATCACCGTGGAAAGCCGCCGCGCGGGTCTCAAGGCCGAAGAGGGCGTGCGTTGGATCAGCGGTGGCTCCGGCGATTTCGAGACCGAGACCATCACCCGCGCCGCGCGCGGCACCAGCGTCATCCTGCACCTGCGCGAGGACGCCACCGAGTACCTCAACCGCTGGAAGCTCAAGCAGATCATCGGCAAGTATTCCGACCACATCAGCCTGCCTATCCTGATGCAAAAAGAGGAGTGGGATCAGGAAAAATCCGAGTACGTGCTGCAAGAGGAGTGGGAAGCCGTCAACAGCGCCAGCGCCCTGTGGACGCGTGCCAAGAAGGACATCACCGAAGAGCAGTACACCGACTTCTACAAGGCCATCAGCTACGACACCGAAGCGCCGTTGAACTGGAGCTACAACCGCGTGGAAGGCAGCACCGAATACACGCAGCTGCTCTACATTCCGGCCAAGGCCCCGCAGGACTTGTGGAACCGCGACAAGAAGGCCGGTGTCAAGCTCTACGTCAAGCGCGTTTTCATCATGGACGAGGCCGAAGCCCTGATGCCGACCTACTTGCGCTGGGTCAAGGGCGTGATCGACTCCTCCGACTTGCCGCTCAACGTCAGCCGCGAGCTGCTGCAGGAGAGCCGCGACGTGAAGGCCATCCGCGAAGGCAACACCCGCCGCGTGCTGTCCATGCTGGAAGAGTTGGCCAAGAAGGACAAGCTGCCCACCCCGTCCGGTGAAGGCGCCGACGCCGTGACCGACGTGCTGAGCGCCGAAGACAAGGCCGAAGCCGAGAAAATGGCTGGCAAGTACAGCCAGTTCTACGCCGAATTTGGTGCGGTGCTCAAGGAAGGCCTGGGCGAGGACTTTGCCAACAAGGACAAGATCGCCAAACTGCTGCGCTTTGCCTCCACCCAAAGCGACGCTGTCGGCGTGGGCTTTGCCGACTACAAGGCGCGCATGAAGGAAGGCCAGGAGGCCATCTACTACATCACCGCCGACACGCTGGCCGCCGCCAAGAACAGCCCGCAACTCGAGGTCTTCCGCAAAAAAGGCATCGAAGTGCTGCTGATGACCGACCGCGTGGACGAGTGGGCACTGTCGTTCCTGCACGAGTTCGACGGCACGCCGCTGCAATCGGTGGCCAAGGGTGCGGTGGACTTGGGCAAGCTGCAAGACGAAGAAGAGAAGAAGGCCGCCGAGCAAGCCGCCGAAGCCTTCAAGCCCGTGCTGGACAAGCTCAAGGAGGCCCTGAAAGACAAGGCACAGGACGTGCGCGTCACCACCCGTTTGGTCGATTCGCCCGCCTGCCTGGTGGTGGAAGACCACGGCATGAGCACCCAGCTGGCACGCATGCTCAAGGCTGCGGGCCAGCAAGCGCCCGACAGCAAACCGATTCTGGAAGTCAATGCCGAACACGCGCTGGTCAAAAAGCTCGACGGTTCGGCCCATTTTGACGATCTGGCCCACATCCTGTTCGACCAGGCGCTGCTGGCCGAAGGTGGTTTGCCCGAGGATCCGGCAGCGTACGTCAAGCGCGTCAACGCGTTGTTGGTGTAACCACGGGTGTATGGCCCGCCCTGTCGGGCCGTTGCTTGTATCGCCATCAGGCTCCCCATGTGGGAGCCTTTTTTGTATCGGTGGCCAATCGGATGGCCGCTGGGCGTAACATGGCCGTTTTCTGTAGTGGTGTGAGGAGCGGACGATGTCGCGTGTGCAACCGTTGGGGCGTTGGATGGTCGCCGTGGGGTGTATGGCTGGGCTGGCCGGTTGTGGCTCGGTGGGGGGTGGTGTGGGCGTGTCGGTGCCCGTGTTGCCGGGGGTCCACATTGGGGTCGGTGTGGGCACCGGAGGTGTGCATCTGGGGGTAGGAGCTTCTGCCGGGCCGGTTGGAGCGGGGGTGGCGGTGAACCAGCGCGGCCAGGTCACGGGCAATGCCGGCGTGGGGGGCAGCGTGCCGGTGGGCAGTGGCGGCGTGCGCGTGGGTGGCGCCGTGGGCACCGGCACCGTGCTGTACGACCCGGACGCGGCGCCGTCGCGCTGAACCCGCTGAAGCGCTGGCGGTGCCGGGCATGGGCTGGCGCTGGGTCTATGATTGCCGCATGAGCCGTTCCAAACTTTCTTCTGCCGCCGTGGCCTCTTCTTCCGCGCGTTCCGCTGCTGCACCCACCACTTCAGCCGCGTTGCGCCAGGCGTCACCACGACCACCGCGCCGGGGCGCTGCCGGGGCCGCTGCGCCTGGTAAGGCCGCCCCGCCGCTGGACGCCGAGGCAGCCCTGCGCGCCCAGTTGCCCGAGTTGCGTCCGGGGCAGTCGGTGGCGCTGCTGCAGGAGCTGCACATCCTCACCCGCGAGGGCAAGCTCAACCAGGACACCCGGCGCAAGCTCAAGCAGGTCAACCACCTGCTGCAGTTCATCGAGCCGCTGCTGCAGGCGGCGCTGGACGCGTGCGGTGATGTGACGCTGGTGGACCACGGCGCGGGCAAGTCCTACCTGGGCTTCATGCTGTATGACCTGTTCTGCCAGCCGCGCCAGGTGGGCTGGGTCTATGGCGTCGAGACGCGCGCCGAGCTGGTGGAGCGTTCGCGTGCGCTGGCGCAGCGGCTGGGCTTCGAGCGCATGCGCTTTGTGGCCGCCACGGTGCAGGACGCCATGACCAGCCCTGAATTGCCCGCTCAGGTGGATGTGGTGACGGCGCTGCACGCCTGCGACACCGCCACCGACGATGCCATCGCCTTCGGGCTGGCCCGCCAGGCGCGCTGCATGGTGCTGGTGCCGTGCTGCCAGGCCGAGGTGGCGGGCGTGCTGCGCCAGCACAAGGCGCTGAGCCTGTCGCGCACGCCGCTGAGCGAACTCTGGCGCCACCCGCTGCACACGCGCGAATTCGGCAGCCAGATCACCAACGTGCTGCGCTGCCTGCAGCTGGAGGCACACGGCTACCAGGTCACCGTGACCGAGCTGGTGGGCTGGGAGCACTCCATGAAGAACGAGCTGATTCTGGCGCGCAAGGTCGGCAAGGGCAAGGCCAGCGCCCGCGAGCGCCTGCAGCAGATTCTGGACGAGCTGGGTCTGGACGCCCTGCAACACCGCTTTGGCGTGCCGGGCACCGCTGCCGCCTGACGAACCGTCAACCGATGTTATCGGGCAGTGGTGACGCTGGCCGCTGCGGCTGCAGCCGGGGCGCCACGCGTGGCCACACCCGCTGCCCCTGGTGCCACAGCTGCCAGCTCAGCCAGGCGCTGCTCCAGCAGAGGGTGGCGGTCCACAGCGTGTGGCTGGGGTAGTGTGCGCCGCGCAGGGTCTGCACCCCGCCCAGCAGCAAGCCCAGCCCGGCGATGACCGCCAACAGCTTCAGTGCGCGTTGTTGCTGCCGCCGTTCCGGGTGGTGCAGCCCCGGCAATGCCAGCGCCAGAAACGCCATCGCCGTGGAGGCGTGCCCGCCCGGAAAACAGTGGCCGCTGCCGCCGTCGCGTACGCCCCACGTCCAGTGTGACACGTAGTGGGCCGTGCCACCAAAGTCGCTCAGCTCCCAGGGGCAGCTGGTCAGGCTCTGGCGCTTGAGCAGCGTCACGCTCAGCAGCGCCAGCGTGATGCCCCACAGCATCAGCCAGCGTTCGCTGCGGCTCCACTGGGCCCACGGCCCGGCGGGCTTGATGCACCCCACCCACAGCAGCGCGTACACGCCCCAGGCCAGCCAGCGCACGTCGTCGTGCAGGTACTGCTGCAGCCACGGGTGGTTGCGCAACGCAAAGCCCTGCGCGGTGCCGATGGCCTGCATCACGCGCACGTCCAGCGCGCTGGCGTCCCACAGCAGGGTCAGGCTCCACAGCGCAACGGTGACGGCCAACGGCCACGACAGACGGTCCAAGGTACGGGCAAGCATGCCCGATTGCACCCGCATGGCCTGAAGCTGGCCTTAATGCGGCCAGGCGGGAAGTGCCTTGGCGCATGCCGCTGCGCATTCAGTCCTGCGGCGTTACCCATGAAAGCCCTACCGTTCACTGCGCCGGGGAGGCACTCTGGCCGGGCGCCCAGCGTTCCAGCGCCGCCTGCAGTTGCGACTTTTGCAGTGGCTTGCTCAAGAACTCGTTGACGCCCGCCTGCAGCGCGCGCTCGGGCGCGTCGTTCATCACGTCGGCGGTGAGCGCAATGATGGGCATCTGGCCCTGGCCGCCGGGCAGGGCGCGGATCAGGCGCGTGGCGCTCAGGCCGTCCAGCTCGGGCATGTGGATGTCCATCAGCACGATGTCGAACGGCGCACTGGCCCGCTGCACGCACTCCAGCGCTTGCTGGCCGTTGTTGGCAAACGTGACGCGGTGGCCCAGCCGCCCCAGCAGCATGCCGATGAATTTCTGGTTGGTCGGGTGGTCCTCGGCCACCAGGATCAGCAGCGACCGGGTGGGCGCGGCGGGTGGCGTGTTGCTGGCCGCTGCGCCGGGGGCCGTGTCTGCCGATGTTGGCGCTGATGTTGGCGCCGATGCGGGCGTGGTGGCACCGGTCATCTCAGCAGAGGCCGCCAGTGCGGGTACGGCAGTGGGCGCAGTAGCGGGTGCGTCGCTGGTGCCGTCTGCCACCGCTGAGGCCGGTGGCGCGCAGCGTGGCGTTGCCAGCGTCAGCGTCAGGGCCGAGCCCTGGCCCAGCGTGCTGGCGGCGCTCAGCTCGCCGCCCATCAGGCGTGCCAGCGTGCGCGATATTTCCAGCCCCAGCCCGGTGCCGCCAAACTTGCGTGTCGAGGAGCCGTCCACCTGGTAGAAGCGCTGGAACAGCTGCCCCAGCGCCTCGGGGTTCATGCCGATGCCGGTGTCGCGCACCACCATCGTCCAGTGCAGGGTATCGGCGCTGGCGCTGGCCTGCACCTCCAGCGTCACCTGGCCGCGTTCGGTGAACTTGATGGCGTTGTGCAGCAGGTTGAACAGGATCTGGCGCACGCGCGTGGCGTCGGCCAGCACCCAGGCCGGGCGGGGCAGCTCGCCGCTGCGCTGCAGCTGCAGGCCCTTTTGCGTGGCGCTGGCCTGCATCAGGGCACACACGTCGTGCAGCAGGCGCGCCATGTCGGTGGGCTCGGGCGTGATGCCCATCTTGCCCGCCTCCAGCGCCGACATGTCCAGGATCTCGTTGAGCAGGCGCAGCAGGTGCTGCGCCGAGTTGCGCGCGGTCTGCACGCAGTCGCGCTGGTGCGCGCTCAGCGGGCCTTCCTCCTCCAGCAGGTCGAGCATGCCCAGCATGCCGTTGAAGGGGGTGCGCAGCTCGTGGCTCATGTTGGCCAGGAACTGGCTTTTCTCGCGGTTGGCGGTGTCGGCGCGGGCCTTGGCGCAGCGCAGTTCGGCGTTGAGCTGCTCCAGCGCCACCTGTTCGCGTTGCTGGTGGCGCTGGCGCGCCCACAGCGCCCCGGCCGCGCCCAGCAGCCCGATCACCTGCGCCAGCAGCAGCGCCTTGATGACATGGTTTTGCTCGTGCAGCGTCTCAAGCTGCTCCTCCATCAGGTGCGCCACCTGGCGGTTGGCCACGAACGACAGCCCTTGCACCTCCGGCCCCAGCCCGTACAGCGCGTCCAGCACGGCTTGCAGCGGCTGGGTGTGCTGCCAGGGCTGCGCCATCAGCGGGTCGATCGGGCCCAGCAGCGCGTGCAGGCGTTGCGCCAGGCCCTGGTACTCGGGGCTGGCGCGCAGCGGCGCAATGCTGGGGGTGCGCTCCAGCAGGTCGAAGCGGCTGAGCAAGATCTCGTAGCGCAGCTGCACCTGGTCCCAGTTGGCCCGGCTGGGCGGGTGGGTGGCCTGGTGCAGCGCGCTGCCCAGCTCGTGGCGAAAGCGCAGGAACTCGCGCTCGAAGTTGAACGTGAACGCGGTGCTGGAGTCGTCCTGCAGCCGGATCGTGCCCTCGGCGGTGCGCGCCTGCTGCAGCATCGCCCCCAGCGTGATGAGCAGGCCCACCGCCAGCACCAGTGTCACCAGCGCCAGCCACGCCAGAAAGCGGCGATGCGTGCCCGCCTGCGGGCTTACTGGATCCGTAGGGTCTTGAGTTGCCAAATCGAACGCTCGTAGTAGGTGGTCGATTGCAGCTCCGGGGTGCTGTCAAACGGGTAGATGATGAAGAACGGCCCCTTGCTGCGTACCGGTATGGGCTTGCCGTTGATGTGGATGGCCAGCACCACGTCAAACTGGTACGCGTCGGCTACCGGAATGGTGGCGGTGTAGTCGTTGAGTGCGGTGGCCTGTATGACTTGGCCCTGCACGCCACTGGCCTTGAGCACATCGCGCAGCAGTGGCCCGCCAAATTGCACCGGCAGCGTGTCCCACGGCGTGCGCGTGACGAAGCTGTGCTGCGGCAGCGCGCGCAGCGCCGCCATGTCCAGCGTCACGCGCCGGGGCATGGCGCTGTCGGCCTCGTTGTGGCCCAGCACCGTCAGCCTGGGGTTGGCCATCGAAAAGCCTGCCGTCACCGCCATGGGGGCAGGCGCTGCCGCGTGGGGCAGCGTCACCGACTGCGCCAGGCTGGTGCCCGCCCAGACCAGGGTCGCCAGCAAGGGCAAGGCCGAATGTGTTGCGAAGGGGGAAAGGTTCAACATGTGGGCCCACAACAAGCAAGTTCTTTGCGTCCATGTTAGCGCAGCTGCTGGGCCTTTTCTTTGGCGCGCTGGGCAAATTCCTCGCGCAACGCGCGCAGCTTGACCAGCGGGTCTTCCTTGACGGTGGCCTGGTCCAGCGCCATTTCGGCAATGAAGCGGCTGGGCTGGCCCGGCACCATTTCACGCCCCTTTTTGCGCCGCTTGAGCCAGTTCACCTGCAAGGTGTGCTGGGCGCGTGTGATCCCCACATACATCAGGCGGCGTTCCTCCTGGATGCGCAGCGCCAGCGCGGCTGGGTCGTCGCCCTCGTCGGGCTTGAACGGCAGCAGCCCCTCGTTGACACCGGCCAGAACCACGTGCGGCCATTCCAGCCCCTTGGAGGCGTGCAGCGTGGACAGCGTCACCACGTCCTGATCCTGTTCGCGCTCCGAGATGGTGGCAATCAGCGCGATGGTCTGCGCCACCTCCAGCAGCGTCTTGGCCTCGCGCTCGGTGCTGATGCCACCGCTGTCGTCGATTTGGCCGCCGCAGCGTTGGGCCACCCAGTCGCAAAAATCGACCACGTTGCCCCAGCGTGCGGCGGCGGCTTTTTCGCTGTCCTCGTTGTCGTACAGGTGTTGCTCGTAGCCAATGTCCTTGAGCCAGTCGGTCAGAAAGGCTTGTGCCGCTTCAAAGCCGACCGTGTGGCGGGCGCGGTGTTCCAAGTCGTTGAGGTAGCGGCCAAATTCGTGCAGGCCATGCACCGCGCGCTGCGGCAAGGCGCTGGGCAGCGAGTGCGAAAACAGCGCCTCAAACAGGCTGACCTTGTAGCGGGTGGCAAACGCGCCCAGCGCGGCCAGCGTCTGGTGCCCAATGCCGCGCTTGGGTGTGGTGATGGCACGCAAAAACGCCGGGTCATCGTCGTTGTTGACCAGCAGACGCAGCCAGGCGCACAAGTCCTTGATCTCGGCCCGGTCAAAAAAGCTTGTGCCCCCCGAGACTTTGTACGGAATCTGTGCCCGGCGCAGTGCCGTTTCAAACGCACGCGACTGGTGGTTGGCCCGGTACAGGATCGCAAAGTCCTTGAAGGCCTTGAACTTGGCCCCGGTACTGCCCGCCGCGCTGGAACCCGCGCGGATGCTCTGGATGCGTGCCACCGCGCGTTCGGCCTCGTGGTCTTCCGCATCGCACGCTTGCACGCGCACGGGTTCGCCTTCACCCAGTTCGCTCCACAGCGTCTTGGGGAAGAGCTTGGGGTTGGGGCCGATGACGTGGTTGGCCGCCCGCAAGATGGCGCTGGTGGAGCGGTAGTTTTGCTCCAGCTTGATGACCTTGAGCGCCGGGAAGTCCTGCGGCAGGCGTTTCAGGTTGTCCAGCGTGGCGCCGCGCCAGCCGTAGATGCTCTGGTCGTCGTCGCCCACGGCGGTGAAGCGCCCGCGTTCGCCCACCAGCAGTTTGAGCAGCTCGTACTGGGTGGCGTTGGTGTCTTGGTACTCGTCCACCAGCACGTGACCTAAGCGTTGCTGCCACTTGTCGCGCACCTCGGCGTGCTGTTGCAGCAGCTTCAGGGGCAGGGCGATCAGGTCGTCAAAATCGACGCTTTGGTACGCGCTCAGGCGTTCCTCGTACTTGGCCATCACCAGCGCGATCTGCCGTTCGGCCTCGCCTGGCGCCTGGGCCAGCGCCTGTGCGGCGTTGAGGCCTGCGCTCTTCCAACCGCTGATGGTCCACTGCCATTGGCGCGCGGTGGCACTGTCGGTGGTGCCGCCGCAGTCCTTCAGGATGGAGGTGATGTCGTCGGTGTCCAGGATCGAGAACTGCTGCTTCAAGCCCAGCACCTGGCCGTCCTCGCGCAGCAGGCGCACGCCCAGCGAGTGGAAGGTGGAGATCACCACCTCCTTGGCGGCGCGGCCCACCAGTTGCCCGGCGCGCTCGCGCATCTCGGCGGCCGCCTTGTTGGTGAAGGTGATGGCGGCAATGCGGTTGGCGGCCAGCCCGGCCTGGATCAGCCGCCCGATCTTGTGCGTGATGACGCGCGTCTTGCCCGAACCGGCACCGGCCAGCACCAGGCAGGGCCCGTTGAGGTGGTTGACGGCTTCAAGCTGGGCAAAGTTCAAACCGTGGGAAGAAGTGCTCACGTGGGGGTTTTTGTGGATAAATTGGACAACGTAAGGGCGTGGGGCGGCTGGCTGGGGCTCATGGGGCTTTGGTTGGGTGGTGCTGCGGTGCAGCCTTTGCTGGTGATGGTGCCGCAGGTGGATGGGCTTGTGCGGCTTGCGGTTCTGGTGCCGCAGCGGTGGCCGCACGTGTCAACGCCCCGTCGGCGGTTGGCTGGTCTTGCTCGAAGCGGCCCTGCCAGTGGTCGCCGTTGGCCCAGGTCATGGTACCTTGGCCGTGTTTTTTGCCTTGTTGCCATTGGCCACGGTAGCTGTCGCCGTTTTTCCATTCGTACAGGCCTTCTCCGTGCGGCACGCCTTGGGCAAAGCCACCTTGGTAGCGGTCGCCCCAGGCGTAGGTCATGCGGCCTTCGCCCTCGGGTTGGCCCGCCACCAGCTGGCCTTGGTACTGGTTGCCGTTGACAAAACGCAACGTGCCCTGGCCTTCGGGCTGGCCGTTGCGCCACGGGCCTTCGTAGCTCTGGCCGCTGGCCCAGCGGTAGATGCCGCTGCCCGCAGGTTGGCCTTGTTCAAACAGGCCCTCAAAGCTGTCGCCCGAGGCGTAGCGCAAGGTGCCGCGCCCGTGCGGTACGCCGTTGACCACCTCGCCCTGGTACTGGTTGCCGTTGGCAAACGCCAGCTGGCCGCTGCCCTGTGGCGATCCCTTCACCCACTGGCCCTGGTAGCGTTGGCCGTTGGCCCAGACGAAGGTGCCCTGGCCGTGCGGCTGTGTCGCCTGCAGCTCGCCCTGGTAGTGGTCGCCGTTGGCCCACTTCACGTCACCCGTGCCGCTGATTGTGTTGCCGCTTTGCTGGAAGCGCCCCTGGTAGTGCGTGCCGCCGATGGTGAGGTTGATGTCCTTCCAGGGCAGGGTGGCCTTGGCGGGCTCGGCGCTGTTGCTGGTGCCGCCTGCTGTGCCCCCGGTCATGGGCGCCGATCCCGTGGCGGCCTGGCTGGCCGCTGGGGCCGATCCCGCAGCGGCGGGGCCGCTGGTGCTGCTGACTGTGCCGGCGGTGCCTGTGGCGACCTGGGTGCTGGCCACCACAGGGGGCTGGGTGGCAATCCAGGGCGTGCCGCGGTCCTTGTTCAGGTTCTGGCCGTTGCTGCGCGCCAGCGCCTGCGCGTTGCCGATGCACTGGCTCTCGGCGCTGCGCCACAGCGTTTCCGCCGCCAGCGACTGGGTCTGCTTGTCGATGGCGCTCAGGCTGGCGCTGGTCTGCCGGAACTGCCGGGTGTAGTCGCGCGCCTTCTCGAACGCCGGGGCGCAGAACTCGGCGTTGTGCGCGTCCTCGGCGGTCTGGCTGCGTTTGAGCTGGGCTTGCTGCTGCAGCTTGCCGGTGCAGCGTTCGGCGGCCAGATCCCAGGAGTTTTCGGCCTTGCGGTAGAGCATGGCCGCGTCCAGCCAGCGCCGCTCGCGCAGCGCCTGCTGCGCCAGCTCCTGCAACTGGCTGGCGTCGTGCTGGCTGCGGGTGCAGGCGGGGTCGGCGCTGAGCTGGGGCTGCAGGCTGTCGCGCAGGCGCTGGTTGTCGCGCAGGTTGCGCAGCGCGCGCTCCTGGGCCCGGCCCGTGCAGGCCTGGCTGGCCTGGTGCCACAGCGCCATGCTCTTGTCGAGCTGTGCCGCCCGCTGCTGGAGGTCTTGCTGGTCGGACGACTGTGCGCTGGCCAGCGCCAGGTCCGCGGCCATTGCCTCATCGGTCAGGCGGGCGCAGTCGGCGGTGGTGCCAGCAGCTGGCGCTGCCGTGGGTGCCGTTGCCGGGGTTGTGGCCAGCGCGGGCGTTGCGGGTGGTGCCACCTGTGCCCATGCCGGCCCGGCCAGGCACCAGGCGGCGGCCAGCCGCGTCAGCTGTTGTTGCATGGATGAACTCATGGTGTCTCTTCAGGGGGTGTTCTTGCCGCTGGCGGCGGGCATGCCCAGCAGGGCTTCCACCAGGCCGTAGGCGTAGGGGTCGGTGCTGTCGCTGCCGCTGTCCTCGTAGCTGAAGGCGGTGCGGGCCGAGGCCAGCGGCATCTCGGTGCTGGCAAAGGTCAGGCTTTCGGGCCGGGTGCCCTTGAGCCGTGCCACCACTTCCTCGGCCAGGCCGTCCTTGTCGGCTTGCGCCTGCAGCGCGGTCATGCGGTCGGGATCCAGCGCCAGCGCGTTGGCCAGCAGGCCGCGCTCCAGCAGTTTCTGGTGCAGGCCAAACACGGCCAGCGGGTCGGCACCCAGCTTTTTCATGCGCTGGTAGGCCCAGGCGTCGGCTTCATCAAACGCAGTCGCCGCCACGCGCGACACGCCCCACAGCAGCCCCTTGTTCTTGGCCACCTGTTCCATGCTGCTGACGATCTGGGCCTGGGTCAGGCCTTGCACCGTCTTGCCCACTTCCTCGGTCAGGCGCCGTGTGGCGTATTCCTTGGCCTGGTCAATCAGCTGCTGCTTGATCAGATCGGTGGCGGCCTGGGCCGCCGCCTGCTGCGCGGTCTTGATGGCCTGGTCGGCCGCCAGCGCCGCGCCCTGCAAGCCCGTGGCCAGGGTGGCGATGGTGTAGAGCGAGCTCAAGATCTGCGTGCCGTAGTGGTAGCCCTTCATGCGCACGCCGCCTTCTTCCGACACACCCTGCGTCCACAGCACGGTCCACAGGGCCTCGTCGTCGCTCAGCCCGGCTTGCGCCACCTCCAGCGGGTGGTAGCTCATCAGCCAGTGGTAGTCCTGCAGGGTGGGGGTGTTGGGCGGCGCCAGGCGGGTGTAGCCCCGGCAGACTTCGAACGGCGTCAGCGTCACGGTCTTGCCGGTGGCGGTCTTGACCGCAAACGGGCGGCCCCAGTCGCGCATCGCCGCCAGTTCCTGCAGCAGCTCGGCCGCGTCGTCGTCCTCTTCGCCGTCCACCTCCACCAGCTTGTCGCCGGGGCGCAAGTCCACGCCCGGGGCGGCGGCAATCACGGTGATGCGCTCGTCCACGCCCAGCGCGCGCACCCAGGCCACGCGGTCGTCTTCCTGCCAGTCCTGGCTGCTGGTGACGGAGATGGGCAGTTCCCACTGCCGGTCGCAGTCCGGATCCTGCAATTGCGCCGAGCGCGCAATGGCCGGGCGCAACGCGCGCTCGCCCAGGCCGTACTGTTCAATCTGTTGCAGCAGCTTGGGGTTGACGGCGCGGCCATCGTCCACGGTGTAGCGCGGCGCGGCACAGCCCGCCAGCACGGCCAGCAGCGCCAGCGGGGTGGCCCAGCGCCAGTGCCGGGGTGGTGGTAAGTTGGGCACAATAAGT
>NZ_NWBQ01000098.1 GCF_002837135.1 Macromonas bipunctata
GCAAGGTCAGCGTGGAGCGTGCGTACTACATCGGCTCGCAGGGCATCGACTCGGCCAAGACGCTGGCCAAGGCAGCACGCGGCCACTGGGGCGTGGAGAACCAACTGCACTGGGTGCTCGATGTGGTGTTTCGCGAGGACGAATGCCGCATCCGCAAGGGGCATGCGGCGCGCAACTTCTCGGCGCTGCGCAAGTTTGCGCTGTCGCTGCTGCGCCAGGACACCCGCTACCCCAAGCGCAGCCTGCACAGCCGACGTCAAACCGCCGACCGCAACGCCGACTACCGTGCGGCACTGCTGGGGCTACGGCCTCGGGGGTAAATGCGATTGCCCTGAATGTCCACCGTAGCGCCGCCCACCTTGCGCTTGTCGCCCGTTATCGAAAACGGCGTGTAATCCACGTCGGTGGCAAACAAGTTGAAGTGCGTGATGTGGCCCATCAACGGGCTGCTGACTTCCAACAGAAACAGGTTCTTTTTGGCGAAGCGGTGTTCGCGCATTTGCTGGTACAGGTCGCGTGCCTTTTCAGGGCTGATGCCACCAAACAAGGGGGTGGGCGTGCCCCAGTATTTGGCTTGCGACGCTATGCCGCTGGCACCGGGCAGGTACTTGTTCAACAGGCCAGAATCGAACAGCCGCATACCCGCTGCCGAAAAATCCCCGTTCATCAAATCGCCTATCACGCCCCCGCCCAAATTGAGCGCCCGTTGTGCGTTGGGGGGAATGTGCTTGTTCACCAGTTTGGCCGCTGCTTTCGTGGCCATGTTCGCACCGATGCCAGTGACCACATTGGCCAGAATGCTGCCACCCATCGCATTGGCCGCGCTGCTGGCCAGTCCGTTGATACCGCTGCTGATACCGCCGTTGATCGCGCCCATGATGCTGCTGCCACCACCACCAGACGACGACAACAGCCCGGCTTGCTGGGTCTTGATGTTGTTGTAAAGACTCACAGCCCGCCACCCATGCCCATGCCACCATCCGGCGGGGGTGCATCCACAATGCCAGCAAACAGCTGCGCTTGCGGTTCGTCCAGCATCATGTTCTTGGTCAGGTAGTCCACCATCATTTCCTTGGTGGCCCCCATGTCCTTCATCAACTGCATGGCCTGCACCAGCAACAGGCCCGAATTCATGCTGTCGGTGCGCGTCTTTTGCTTCTCGTTTTCAAGGGCGGAAATGGAGCCAAAGAAGTTGATGTTCCACGGCCTGTCCGTTGCGTTGAACACCACCCCGTAACGGCGCATCGTGTGAATGTCGATCACCTGGTTGAAGAAGTCCGCCAGCGCCACACGGATGATGCGGGCACGTTCTGCCGCTTGCGCCGATACCCGGAAAAACCCGCCGTCACCCAGCCCGCCCGACAACTGATCGGCAAACCCCAGCATGGACAAATCCACCCCGATGGCCCCAGCCAACAGCCGCGCGTGCAACATCACATCGTCAATCGTGATCGAACTGGCCCGCCCCGACTGCGAAGGCCCGCCCACGTTGACCAACTGCTTCTCGTTGAACACGGGCAAGATGTGGCGAATACGCTCCATGATGGGCCGCCCGTTCTTGACGGCATCCTCGGCCAGTGCCTTCGACTTTTTGAGCATGGCCACCATGTTGTCCATGAAAAAGCCGCGCTGCTCCTTCGTCATGCTTTCCATGTTGACCGACCACACGGATTCATCAATCGAGTCCATCCACCGCTGCCCCACCAGCCCCGTAAGCGCCGCCATCAGGTTGTCGTAGGCTTCCTCGGCGTTGTAAAGCAGCGATCCGCCCGCCATTGATGGCATAACGGGCAGTGCGTCAACATCGTCTTCGGTCAGTGCCAGCCGCAACGCCTTTTCCACCACACCATGCTGGGGCACCCATTGCGTGCGCGGCATCTTCAGGCGTGCCAGTTGCGACACGTCCAGGCGCTCGAAATTGCGCTCACCCACGTACACCGCATAGCCCACCGTGCGACTGCCACGCTCAAAAGGCTGCACCAGCTGCGGGCGCACCATTTCGTCGGTGTAGAGGTCAACCACGCCACGGGCATCCATGTAGATGCGGGCGTAGGAATCGCCAAACGCGGCCCCGGCATAGGCCATCTGAAACGCCACCCGGTCAAAGATTGGCCCCAAATCGGCGGCAATTTCGTCGGCCACCGCTCCCAGCCGCTTGTCTTTCGTGGCGACTGGGGTCTTTTCAATGAAAACCAGTTGCCCCGTGGTTTCGTGCCCACCCAGCGCGGCAGTAACCAGCAAGCCGATGGCTGTCGAACAGATTGCGTCCGACTCCATCGTGGCCCATTTGGCGTAAATCTCCTGGCGCGACCGCGCTGCACGCTTGCCCGTGCCCAGCAACGCTGCCACCGTCGTGACACCCGCCCCGTACAGAAACGTGTCGCTCTCCCGAATTTCCTGTGCCGGGCGCACAAAAGACGATGCCCACCGTTTGGCGGTCAATCCGAAGCGGGAAAATGCGCCTTGCGCCGGGGGTTTGGTGTCGGTTTTTTGGGGAGTTGGCATAGCGGCACAGTCATAGACGGTGCCACTATGTTAGGAAGCGCAGGGCTTCAATTCGGTCAGATTTTCCGCCTTAGGAGGATGTTGAGGTGCAATGCCTCCTGCAAATTTTTTTTGTTTAAAAGTGACATTGCTATTTTTATAGATGATAATGATCTACGAAAAATTTACACCCACAGGAGAAAGTATGCAACGTAGATCAAGTAAGTTTTCAGTAAAAATCGCACTTACACTGGCATCTTTGATTCCAGTGTTGTCAGCTTTTGCTCAAGAAGGCTCGCCTGCACTTCTGTCAAGAGAGAAAATATCTGAAATTAGTGGTGATGTTTTCGGCAGTTACAATACTGGAAATGTCAACAAAATGCTATTTGATGAAAATAAATGCTGGAAAAAGGTATCTCTTGCCAAGAATGCTGAGGGCGGAAAGTTACTCGTGGCTGAGTGCTCTGTTTCCGCAATTGCCGGTGCCTTGATCGAGGGGGCGTACGCGCGGCAGCAGTTGAGAGGCAGCCACCCGTTCTACACAGGAGAAGCTGCACGGGAGCGCATTATGAAAAACTCTGGCCTGAGTGAATCCGAGACGCAAGACATCATGGAAAGTACGATTCGCCCCCATATCAGTTCAATAATGCTTGGCTTGCAAGGCGCGGGCATGAGGTAGATAGACGCTGCTAGAACACAACGTCAAGGTTGAATTTGTGCTACATTCCACCCCGTCGAAAGACACGGGTTTGACGACCCGGAATAGACTGGGCGCAGCAACCGCTGGCCGTTTTGCGTCTTAGCGGTTTTTTTATGTCCTCATGCTGCGTGAGGCGCGCATGGTTGCGACCACAGTTTTCTGAGGCGGGCCGTGTTGGGGCACCTGCAAAGGTGCGCCGGTTCCTAGTCCCGGTTCGTCAACCCGACACGGCCTGTCACCAATGTTTGACGACGTTGGCGGCAGGTTTTGAAACTTGTTGATTAGGAAGCCATCATGGCCGTCAAAACCCAAACCACATCCCTGGCTCACGCCTTCACGTTAGGCGACATTGCCGTACGCCAACTGGGCGATCTTTACTACCTGAACGATCTGCGCAAAGCAGCGGGCAGCGAAGACAAGCACCAGCCCGCGTTCTTCATGCGCCGCGATGAAACGCAAGATCTTGCCAAGGAAATATGTTCTGCGGATTCGCAGATCAAAGCTTTTGAGACTGTTCGCGGTCGTGGAAAGCTCCAAGGCACCTACGTTTGCCGTGAGCTGGTGATTGCCTACGCCGCATGGATCAGTGCAGCCTTTCACCTCAAGGTCATCCGCGTGTTTCTGGATGCAGTATCGCCGAAGTCCATCCCCTACACCGTCCAACCCGGAGACAAGCTCAACGCCAAACAGCAGGCCACCTTGCGCGAACTGCTGGAGACCAACGCCAAACGCCTGCCGCCTGAAAAGCAAGGCCCGGCCATCATGCGCGGTTGGAGCAAGCTCAAAGCCCACTTCAAAGTCGGCTACCGCGACATCCCTGCCGAACAGTTCACCGACGCGGTGTCGCTGCTCTCGCGCCACGTGGCCGAACTGGAAGTGGTCGAGCCGGTATTCCCCAGCATCAACGCCGCCCAACTGCTGCTGGAGGGCCAAAGTGAGTGCTCCTTGCCCAACGACGTACACACCATGATCGACCGGCGCGCTGCTGAAATCACGGTGGATGCCCACATGCTCATCCGCGAACACCTGCAACGCCGCGTGTCCTTCCGCGTCAATCACTACCCCGACACCAGCCGCGAACAAGTGGCCGACGTGCTCAAAGAGGCCGAACTTGGCAACTGCCTCACGCACGCCTACCACAGCGAAGTCCGGCGCGTCCTGTCGATGTTGGGCTGTGCGGCACAAATGGCCGCCAGTTCGGTGCAACGCCTGCAAGCCGAAATGAACGCCTTGCGCCCTGAGCCGCCTACCCTGATGGTGTAAGCCGAATCCGCCCCCGGCGTGCAACCGGGGGTTTCAACACCCAGCCCGCCACCGTGCGGGCTTTTTTCTCGATTCCAACGTAAAATCACAGGCCCTCTTGGAGAACAACATGCTCAACCAACAACGGCTTTTCTCCCGCGAAATGATCCGCCAAGTCAACCAGAACATGATCGACCGTAAGCCTTTGGACATGTCCGGCTTGCCTGTCAATGTTGCACACAGCATCAAGACGGCAAAGTTCTCTCGCGATGAGATCAACCGTGCCTTTGCCGAGGCACGCCGCCGGGTTGCCGCTTGATGGCCAACGATCCCAGCTACAACTGGATTTACAAAGCACTCGTCAACGACCCCAACGATGTTCATGGGGCCGTGGCCTACGTTCTCTACAAAAACGAGAAAATTGCTTACATCGAGCATTTCTGTAAAGAAAAAGGCCATCACCCCGACAACAACGACTTGGCAGAGTTTCATCGCATGACCAACCTGCCTGGCAGGCTCGAAAGCTACCGTGAACAGGCAGACCGTCTGCTGGAGGAGTTTTTGGAAGCCATGCTGGCAGCTCGTGTGCAGGCAGCGCAAGATGCCTTCAAGCAAAGCCATGTTTCAACATTGATTCATGACACCGAGGCGGATATTCGCAGTCATATTCAGTCCTCAGAATCGGTGATCAAAGCCGAAGTCAGCAAGGTGCATCGCGCCCTTGATGGCAACAAAGGCATGGCAGGCTTGTTCAAAGACTTGGGCATCAACCTTTTGGTCAATGTGCTGACGGTAGTGTTGATTGGCCTTGCGGTGGTTGGTTCGACCCACCTGGATGATGTCCTGTCGAATCTCAAGAACTCGATAAGCCCCGCCAAACAGGAAATATCATTGTCAACTGACGCGGAATCGACAAAAAATTGAAATTAGAAAAAACCGATTAAACCATGAAAAAATCATTTGCCATCCTGATGTTGCTTGCATCATTCAACGCCTTATCAGCAACACCTCAGTGCTCCTCAGAGGCTGTGACCCAAGCCAAGAAACTTCTCTCATTTCACGCCGATGGCGACGATCGTGCCGAAGTTGCATCAAGGGTCAAGCAATTGCCTTCTTTAGCCAATCCTGCAAACAAGGCACAAAAGCTAACAGTTCTGGAGGTTATGGGTTTCGTGTACAAGGGAGAGTACCGCATGAGATTCATCTACCATCCAATAGGAAAAGATTGTATTTTGATTGGTCAAGAAATCCTTGAATTATCCGATCTGTAATTCAGGTGTTGTAGCTGATTATGAGAAAATCCCGCCCATTGGCGGGATTTTGCTTATTGCCGCCCAAAAATCGAATCAAGCAACGCGGTGTTCTTTGATGCCTTCTCGAAAACCTGCGCCTGCCTCAATATATTTGGCTTGATTTTTGAATCAAGCGTGGACGGCATTGTGCCGACCTGCGTACACCTGTTCACAGACGAACACCCCCCCTACCGCTGTTCAGCAGTTGCGGCGGCTGCCTTCACTACGGCCCGCATGGCCTTTCCCAACCGTTCGCCCATCCTCTTTCCAGCCTTGGTGATGGCGTACTTTTTCAAGTTCTTGCTGTTGGCCAAGTACCTGTCAAGGCTGATAAGCCAGACGTTGGACTCCCCGATGTCAGTGCCGAGCTTCAGAAATGCACCATATTTCTTGAGCGTCGCCTCGCTGGCACCTCCTGGCCCTTGCTGTAGACTGAACAACTGCACAAAACGCTTGCCATTTTCTTCCATCACATAAACGTCTTGCACAGCTTCGCCAATTTCAGTTAAACTTTGATTGCCCTCGGTGCCAAGGCTAGCTGTGTCATCCTTGGCCTCAAAGTTGCCAATGTCCGTCCTAGTGACAACGCCAAGGGCTTTATCTTCAAATGCGGTCAGTAGCCATTTTTTGGATTGACCTTCCCACTGTAGCCTTACGATGGCGGTTCCGCGTTCATCAACAAGTCGGATTCTGTTTCCGCCGGATTGGGCTGGGTCTTTTCTTAGGCGACTCAGAAATCCTTGTAAATCCTGAAGCACTTCTGGATGCTTCACGATTAATTTGGCCAAGCCAAAACCGTCCTTTCCACCTTCTGGGGCACGACCCCACACCAAATCAATGTCACCGATTTCAGGGTGATGCAATGCTGCTACCGCTTCGCCATCTTGTAACTTCGTCAGTGCCTCAATTGCCTCCTGTGCGTTGTGGTGATATTGGGTGAGAATGGGGCCAAACGGGCCAACATCTGGCGTTTTATCTTCCTTGTCCCTCATGTTATCCAGATGCGACAACATGGCCCGCATGATCGTCAGCTTTTCCTGCACCGTAGTTGCCAGCTTCAAATCGCGGCGCATATCCAATAACCGCACACCACCCACGCTGTCCAAATTCATGCCCATGCCGCTGGCATCGTCCATCACGGCGTAACCATCGCCTTCATCGTCGTCGTTGTTGCGGTAGGGGGAGCGCCCCGATAGCAAATCGTCCCACGGCTCCAAAATCGTCACCATGCTGCCCTTCGGCTGGCAGAAATGGTAGAAGTCGTACGGCTCCAGATTTTGCGGTGTCAGGCTAATGCCATTGGTGCCGGTGCGTCCATCAATCACAGATTTCAGGTGCTCAACGGCGCTGGCAGGCCCATCAAAAACCACCCCGCCATCCTCTGGGAAGTCCACTTCCACGATGCCAAACAGGGTAATTGCGGTGTAGGTGTCGGTTCTGAATTTCACGGTAAGGCTGTGTGTTTTGGGTTGCTGCCATTAGACGGCAAAGGCGGGGCAGGATGGGGGCTTTTTTCCGGTCAAAGCCCCAGCGCCATGCGCAGTTTTTTCTCATCTTCCAGTTGCCACTGGTATGGAAGGATGCCATTTACCGCAAAATACCCCAGCGCAGTGCGCACCATGTCCATGCTGGTGTATTCCTTTTTTTGGAAAAATCCGCCCAGTACCTTCGGTGCCAACACAAAGCCTGCAATTTGACGATTGGTCTTCGGGTTTGTGATCTTGCCAGAAAATACAACCATGCCGTCGCTTTGTCCAATCTGGGTTAGCTTGTACCTTTTGAAATACTCGAATTCAATATCGTCTTCAGTCCACGACATATCCGTGTCGTTGTCAATCGGGCTTGCCTTGTCGGCCAACATGGCCTGCAATTCCGCCACAGTGTTCTTTTTGGCCCCGTTGATTTCCATGCTGGTTTCCAGTAATCGGCCAGACAACTCTTTGTGTGCCACCGCCAGCGCACCCATAGGGCGTTTGAGCATACCCATCACAAATTCCAGCGTTTCCGGGTCTTTTGCCAAACGGCGGGCCAGCAACAACGGGTTCGATAGCGACTCCACCCCCATGCTGAAAACCTCGGTCACGCCATCGCGGTAAATCTTGCCCACGTACTCCGAAAAAAAGGAGTCCTTGTAAGCCACTTCGCTGCTGTGGTAGCCCTTGTCGCCCGTCAGGCTGCGCAAGGTGTACGCCTTGCCATCCACCGACCGGCGCTCAATAAGCTGCCCTGCTGCTTGTTTCATGGCCGGGTCGGCTTCCAAGTGGTGCGCCAGCTCGTGCCACAACACGCGCTTATCGAAGGCGGTGCCGATGTTGATGGCCCCCACCTGCCCATGATCCTCAATCCCCGTGGCGTTGGCCCGCTTGTCGCCTTTGGAGTCGACCTTGACCGCGTTCAATCGCCCGCCCGTGATGCGGTAGAAGTCGGCCATGTCCTGCAACACCTGCTCCACCGGGTAGCCCAGCTTTTTGAACCGGGCACGCGCCTGGGGCGTGATGCTTTGCGACTTGGCCCAGTCGCTGGCCTGCTGCTCGGTGATGTTGGACGCGGCCATCATCTCGCCAATAACCCGCTGCCCCACCTCACTCAGCGGCGCTTCCAACTTGTCCCTAGCCCGGATATTTCACCGCAGTCCACCCCGTCGTCTCTTTTGTCACTTTGATGCCTGAAGAGGGGTCGCTACGGGTCATTGCCGTGAGCCAAAGGCACGCACCCGCGCGCATCGGCCCTGTCAGGACGCAGCGACCCC
>NZ_NWBQ01000099.1 GCF_002837135.1 Macromonas bipunctata
TACAGTTTGGTTTCGGCATTGCCCGTCCTCTCATCCAGATTCGATACCTCGATGTTCGGGCATTTCAAGGGCAATGCCGTCCTCGTTTCTACGGATTGCGGTGAAATATCCGGGCTAGGGTTGAAATCCGACATGTTCTGCACTCCCTTCACAGCCCCGGCTTGCGCCAGCGCAACAACCACACTTCGGTGCGTACCAGTACTTGATCCAGCAGCAAACCCACCAAGCCCACCGCCAACACCACATCAAGCTGGAACAGCTGCCGCCCGTACACAATCAAAAAACCAATGCCTTCCGACGAGGCCAACAGCTCCACCACCACCAGCGCCAGCCAGGCGTGGGTCAGGCCGTAGCGCACACCGTTCCAAATTTGGGCCGTGGCCGCCGGCAACACCACCTTGGTCAACAACTGCCAGCGCGTGAGACCGTACACACGGGCCACCTCCACAAAACGGTTGGGCACGCCCTGTATGCCTTGGCAAGTATTGATGGCCACCGGCACCAGCGCCGCTTTGGCAATCAGCAAATACTTCAACGATTCGTCAATGCCCACCACCAGCATCAACAAAGGCAACCAGCCGATGGTGGGCACCTGACTGAACGCCTTGAACAGCGGGAACACGTAATCGCGCAAGGTGGTGGACAAGCCCATCGCAGCGCCCAGCAACCAGCCCAACCCCAGTCCAATCGCAAAACCTGTGAACACCCGCACCAAGCTGATGCCCAGGTGATCCCACAACTCACCGCTGGCGGCCAAACCGGCAAAGGTGTCCCACACCACGGCGGGCGGGGGCAGCACCTGCTCAGGCACCCAACCCTGCACCGCCGACCACTGCCACAACGCCAGCAACAGCAGCGGAAACGGCCAAGCCCACAGCCATTGCAGATACCGCCCCTGCCCGCCGCCCCCCTGGCGCGTGGTGGTGGTCGGCGGCGGGATAGACGACGCTATGACAGCACCACTACCTCCAGCGCCCACCCCTACCGCTTCCAATGATTTGAGTTCCATCTTGTCCTCCGTTCAGGCATGCAGCGCCCTGCCACCCGCCGTCAGCGGGCCAGCAACTTGCCGTCGGCGGCGTAAGCGGGCCAATAGGTTTCTTGCTTCAGCTCCTTGAGCGCCACATTGAGGTAACTGCGGTCAAACCACGAAGCGACTTCGGGCTTTTTGCGGATCAATTTCAGCGCATACGCCTCGTTGGCCGCGTCCTGATAGCGCGCCACCAAGAACGGATCGAGCAACGGCGACAGGCGCACCCGCAGCGGCTGCCCTACAAAGTCTTCGCGCCACACTTTTTCCGGGTATTCGGTTTTGCCCCAAGCGGCAAACAGGTCGGCACGCTTGTTTTCATCGGAATACTGGTGTGCGGTTTTGACGATGGCCGTCACCACCCGCTGCACTGCTTGCGGGTGCTTGGCGGCGAAGTCGTCCGTCACCAACAACGCGGTTTGGCGGGTGTATTTGTAGTTGTCAGCCCCGGCGGACCAAATCACCTTGGCCAGCCCTTTGTCGCGCAAATCGAACAGGCCCACGTAACCAAAAGTGGCATCAATGTCCTTGTTGGCCAAAGCGGTGTTGGCGCTGGGCAAATCGAGGTTGATGAGTTTCAGGTCGCGCTCTTGCAAACCTTTGTCGGCCAAAGCGCGGGCGGTGGCCAAATGCAAATTGGTGCCTTTAAACACCGCCACCTTTTTGTCTTTCAGATCCTCAATTGTCTGAATATCGGAATTGGGCTGCACCGCCAAATACAACCCTGTGCGCACCCCACTGCCCAAAATGATTTTGGTTTTAACACCACTGGATCGATGAACAATTGATGGCAAATCCCCCTGCCACGCAAAATCCAGTTGTTTGTTGACCAGCGCCTCGTTCACCGCTGGGCCAGCCCCTTTAAAAAACGTCCATTCAATTTTGACACCCTCTTTTTTAAATTCCTGCTCCAGCACGCCATCGGTGTAGGCCAGTGCGGTGGAAGTACCGCCGTGGCGCACCGGGTTGCTGCCCACGCCCCCGGTGGCAATGCCAATGCGGATGGTTTTGAGCGGTTCCGCCGACTGCGCTTGCAGTGGCAACAAGCTGGTCACGCCCCAAGCCAGGGCGGTGATGGAAAGAAGTTTGGACAGTTTCATGTTGTGCATCCCGTGTGATTGATTGAATGGATGCACTGTAAAGGGCAACGCTTGTCACCGGAACGAATCAAAACGGATAAACAAATCACAAATGTGTTTAGGCAGCAAACACATTACCAAAACAAATAAACCGCTGCTTGAACAACCACGCAACATTCACTGGACAAAAAATAATTCATGCGTTTTTCAGATAACCACATACCTATTGCTTCGTTGTATCCATTCCAACCACGGCCTACATTGCAGACATCCGTTTTGGATTGCCGTATTTTTTCAGGAGCCTTGTCATGTCACAACTGAACGATCCCACCCTGCCTTACACCCGTTTTGGCGTTGAGCCTTACACCCCCACCATTGGGGCCGTCGTCCACGGCCTGGACTTGCGCCAGCCTTTGGACGAAGCGACCCAAACCGAACTGCGCCACGCACTGGCCCAGCACGAGGTGCTGTTCTTCCGCGACCAAGACTTGACCCCCGAACAGCAAGTGGCCTTCACCCGCACCTTTGGCGGTGTGGCCGAGGTCAAGGCCTTCTTTCCACGGCTGGCCGAGCACCCGGAGATTGAAATCGTCGAAAGCACCGCCGAACGTCCCAAAGCCGCCAACAACTGGCATGCCGACATCACCTGGCGCGAACAACCGCCACTGGGCACCAGCCTGTACGCGCAAGTGATTCCGGCCAGCGGCGGCGACACCTTGTGGGCCAGCCTCACCGCCGCCTACGCCAGCCTGCCACCGGCGTTTCAGGCGTACCTGGAAACCCTGACCGCCGTCCACACCTGGGAAATCAGCGGCTGGACCGAGTACCTGCTCCACAAAGATGCCAGCGGCGAACAACTGCGCGAAGCACGTGCCAAGTACCCGCCGGTGGAACACCCCGTGGTGCGCACCCACCCCGTGACCGGCAAAAAAATCCTCTACGTCAACTCCACCTTCACCAGCCACATCAAAGGTTTGCCACGCGCCCAAAGCGATGCGCTGCTGACCCAGTTGTTCGAACTGGCCCGCGTGCCCGAATTCCAGGCCCGCCTGCGCTGGGCACCCGGCACGCTGGCCGTGTGGGACAACCGCTCCACCCAGCACTACGCGGTGGGCGACTACTTTCCGACACACCGCAAGCTGCACCGCATCACCATCACCACCGACCAAACCTTCTGACCCCACCACACACCACGGAGAACCCCCACCATGTCGAACCGCAAACTGCGTCTGGGTGCCTTTTTGATGCCCACCGGCCACCACATTGCCGCCTGGCGGCACCCCGGCGCACAAGCCGATGGCGGCATCAACATCGACCACTACATCGAACTGGCCCAAACCGCCGAGCGCGGGCTGTTTGATCAAGTGTTTGTGGCCGACAGCCCCGGCGTGGAATTCACTGGCAGCCAAGAAGCGTTCAGCCGTCAAGGGCGTATGTCGCACTTTGAACCCGTGACACTGTGGGCCGCACTGTCGGCGGTCACAAAACACATCGGATTTGTGGCCACAGCCTCCACCACCTACGAAGACCCGTACCTGCTGGCGCGCAAGTTCGCCTCGCTGGACCACATCAGCAAAGGCCGTGCGGCATGGAACGTGGTCACCACCAGCGCCGAGAAAGTGCATGGCAACTTTGGGCTGGATGCCCACCCCGATCCGGCCACCCGCTACGAGCGCGCGCACGAATTTGTCGATGTGGTCAAAGGCCTGTGGGACAGCTGGGACGACGACGCGTTTGTGCGCGACAAGGCCTCGGGCGTGTACTTTGATCCCGACAAACTGCACACCCTCAACCACGTGGGCAAGTACCTCAAGGTCAAGGGGCCGCTGAACGTGGAGCGCCCACCGCAAGGCTACCCGGTCATTGTGCAAGCGGGCTCCTCGGAAGACGGCAAAGAACTGGCCGCCGCCACCGCCGAAGCCATCTTCACCGCGTGGACCAGTCTGGCCGAAGCGCAGGCCTTCTACCAAGACGTGAAAAGCCGCATGGCCAAATATGGCCGTCGCCCCGAGGAACTGGTGGTCATGCCCGGCATCAGCACCGTGATTGGCCGCACCGAGGAAGAAGCACAAGCCAAATGGGCCGAGTTGCAAAACCTGATTCACCCGTCGGTGGGGCTGGCCACGCTGCAAAAATTCTGGCCCAACGAGGATTTGACACAGTGGGACTTGGACGCACCCCCGCCCTACTACCCCGACCTGCCCCGTGGCATCGACAGCCGCTTGCACGTCGTCATCACACTGGCCAAGCGCGAAGGCTACACCGTGCGCCAGCTCTACCAGTATTTGGCTGGAGCGCGTGGACACTGGGTGGTGGTCGGCACCCCGCAAAGCATTGCCGACCAGATACAAACTTGGTTTGAAAACGGTGCGTGCGACGGTTTCAACGTCATGCCGCCGGTGCTGCCGCAATCGCTCAACGAGTTTGTCGATCTGGTGGTGCCTGAGCTGCAAAAGCGCGGTTTGTTCCGCACCGCCTACGAAGGCACCACCTTGCGCGAAAACCTGGGTCTGGCACGCCCGGTCAGCCGTTACAGCCAAGCCAACGCGGCACAAGCCAAAGCGGCTTGAACCTGAACACCCAGCATGACCTTCGCTGCCACTTGGCTGGCCCGCCACCGGTTCCTGATCGCATTCGCCACGCTGTCCCTGTTCATGGGCATCAGCGTGGGGCTGGCCAAAGTCACCACCAGCCTGTATGCGGTACAACTGGGGGCCACCGGGTGGTGGCTGGGGGCCATTGCTGCCGCACAAAGCGTGGGCATTTTGTGTACCGCCTTGCCCATGGGCGGGTGGGTGGAACGCTTTGGCCCACGGCGGCTGTTCATGCTGGGCAGTTTGTTGGGTGGGGTGATGTACTTGGTGCTGCCACTGGTACCACACACCGCTTTCTTATTGGGCATGACGGCGCTGACCGGGCTGGTCATGCCCACCCGCTTTGTGTCGCTGCAAATGATCTTCATGGCCATGTTGCAACACATTGGGGAGCGCAACGCCGGTTGGCAACGGGCGGCGCACATGTCGGGCATGTTTTTGCTGGGGCCACTGTTGACGGCGGTGGTGATTCAAAACGTGGGTCACGCAGGCAGCTTCTGGTGCGTGGCGTTGATGTTTTTTCTCACCATTGGCTTATCGCAACGGGTATTGCACCACCCATTGCCCACCCCGGCACAACCCCTTGCACGCGGCGGCACTTCCACCCCCGGCCCGAATAAGGTGTGGGGCATCTTTCGGCACCGCCAAGCGCGTTACTTGGGTTTGCTGGAAGCCGGCATCCAAAGTCTGAACATGTACTACGCCTTCTTCATTGTTGTGATTGCAGTACACCAGCTCCAGATTCCACTGACGCAGGCCAGTTCGCTGGTGGCAGTGCAAGGCTGCACCTTCATTGTCGGTTTGCTGGGGCTGGGCGCTTGGGTCGAGCGTTGGGGCACGCGCACGCTGGGCATCGGGGTGACGCTGGTGTTGCTGGCCACCGGCACATTGGCATTCGGCCAACACTTGGCCAGCTTGTGGCTGGGCGGGGCACTGTTGGGTCTGGGCCTGAGCGTGCTGGAGGTTCGGGTTTTGGGCCAAATGTCGCAACTGGGCACAGAATTGGGGCTGGGCCGCATGGCCAGCTTGAACGCCGTGGCTGGCCCGCTGGGGGCCATGTTGGGCGGGCTGGTAGGCGGCTGCGTCGGCCACATTTGGGGCCTGCAACACACCTTCCTGGTGTTCGTGCCCGTGTTTGCCGTTTTGTGGTGGCTGGACCAACAACAACCGCGTTGATACAAGACGCATTTCCACTGCCTACGCCACCGCCCCACCTCACGCCAAGCGGCTGCCCACCGCCCGGTTCAACTCCTCCAACACCACATCGCGCGTCAGGGTGGGCACAAAAGTCTCCATGAAGCCATAGGCAAACCCCGGCAACCAGTGGCTGCGGCGTATCCCCAAGCGGGTCACGTTGATGGGGAACAGGTGCCCCACGTCGATGGCACGCAAATGGCGGTCGCGCTCTTCATCCATCGCGATGGAGGCCACAATGCCCACCCCCATTTCCAGCTCTACATAGGTCTTGATCACGTCGGCGTCCATCGCGGTCAACACCACATCGGGCTGCAAACCCACGGCGGCAAACGCCTGGTCGATGTGCGAGCGCCCGGTGTAGCCCTTCTCATAGGTAATGATGGGGTAGGCAATCAAGTCGCGCAACGTCACTGGCGCTTGCAGTTGGAGCAACGGGTGTTCTGGCGGCACCACCACGCTGTGGCTCCAGTGGTAGCACGGCAGCGTAACGAGCTGGTCGTAGGTAGCCAAGGCTTCTGTGGCCACGCCAATGTCGGCCTCGCCAGAAATCAGCATCTCGGCCACCTGTTTAGGCGAACCTTGGTGCAAGTGCAACGTCACGCGCGGATAACGCTGGCGAAAATCGCGCACCGCGTGCGGCAAAGCGTAACGGGCCTGCGAGTGCGTGGCGGCAATCGTCAAGGTGCCTTCTTCGCGGCCTTGCAATTCCTGCCCGGCGCGGCGCAAGCTGTCCGCGTCCAGCAACAGCCGCTCGATGATGGGCATCAACGCCTTGCCCGCGCTGGTCAGCCCCAGAAAACGCTTGCCCGCGCGCTCGAACAGTTCCACACCCAGCTCATCTTCCAACTCGCGCACCTGGCGGCTGACCCCGGGTTGCGAGGTGTGCAGCCGGGCCGCCACTTCGGTCAGGTTGAAGCCACAACGTTCGGCTTCGCGCACGGAGCGCAGTTGTTGCAAATTCATTTGGCGGTGTAAATTTGGTCAAAGTTGGCACCATCGGCAAAATGCGCTTGGGTGGCTTGGGCCCAACCGCCAAAGGCCTGGTCGATGGTGAACAGGTTGAGCTTGGGAAACTGCTTGGCGTACTTGGCCTGCGCCTTGGCCGAAATCGGGCGGTAGAAATGCTTGCCCGCAATGTCCTGGCCTTCGTCGCTGTAGAGGTACTCCAGATAAGCCTGGGCTACGGCACGGGTGCCTTTTTTGTCCACGTTCTTGTCCACCACCGTCACCGCTGGCTCGGCCAGAATGCTGATAGAGGGATATACCACGTCAAATTTGGCCCCAAATTCCTTTTCCAGCAGGTAGGCTTCGTTTTCCCAACTGATGAACACATCGCCCTGGTTGCGCTGCGCAAAGGTGATGGACGAACCACGCGCCCCGGTGTCCAACACCGGCACATTGCGGTACAACTTGCTCACAAAGTCCTTGGCCTTCGGCTCACCACCGTACTTGCGCTTGGCAAACTCCCAAGCGGCCAAATAGTTCCAGCGCGCACCGCCCGAAGTCTTGGGATTGGGCGTAATCACCTTGATACCGGGCTTGACCAGATCGTCCCAGTCCTTGATGCCCTTGGGGTTGCCCGCCCGCACCACCAGCACGATGGTGGAGGTGTACGGCGAGCTGTTGTGCGGCAGGCGTTTTTGCCAATCCTTCGGAATCCAGCCGCCGTTGGCGTGCAGCGCGTCGGTGTCACCGGCCAGCGCCAGCGTGGCCACATCGGCTTGCAAACCGTCAATGATGCCGCGCGCCTGTTTGCCCGAACCACCGTGCGACTGCTTGATGCTCACGTCCTGGCCCGTCTTGGCCTTCCAGTGTTGGGCAAACGCGGCGTTGTACTCCACGTACAACTCACGGGTCGGGTCGTAGGATACGTTGAGCAACTGCACCGGCTGCGCTTGTGCCGAGGCCCAGCCCGACACCACCAGCGCAGCGGCGGCCAGGGCTTGAACCGATGAACGACGAGAGAACAGAGACATGTTTTTCTTCCTGAAACGGGTTGCTGTTGACCGCCATCATCAAAGAAAAGACCCCCCGCAGGAAGCAATAAAAATTCAGTTACTCATTACAAAAACGATGATAGAAACCCTGTTGGGGGGCCGCTGCCCAGCTTGCACCGCTTTGGCACGCTGTATGCTTGCCTGAGTGCCCAAGCGCCCCCAGTGGCACAGTTTTGGAACATCATCACACGCTTCACGCACCGTTGAGGACAAGCATGGAAACACTGCACCAGGGCACCGACGTCCTGTTCATTCTGCTGGGCGGCATCATGGTGCTGGCCATGCACGCCGGGTTCGCGTTTCTGGAGCTGGGCACCGTCCGGCACAAGAACCAGTTGACATCCTCCCCGCCCTAAAGGACGGGGATTCCTGCTGCCAGACGGCGATGCCCCGCCGCGAGAATGTTTTTGGCCGCGTTCACGTCGCGGTCGTGTACCGCTCCGCATTCGCTGCACGTCCATTCCCTTATTCGCAAACCCGCCCTACCTTTCGGACTGCTGGCGGGGATAGCCCCGC